>NZ_LAPV01000154.1 GCF_000971275.1 Devosia psychrophila
TGTTGAGCGGCATTGTTCCGGTGATCCCACCCAAAGCCAACCGCAAGAACCCGCCCCCATGCGACTTCAAGGCATACAAGGACCGCAACCGCATCGAACGCATGTTCAACAGGCTCAAGCAGTTCCGCCGCATCGCAACACGCTTCGACAAGACCGCGAAATCCTTCGCGGCCTTCCTCGCCTTAGCCGCTGTAAGGATATGGATACCGTACTTTGTCAACAGGACCTAGTAAAGGATCAATCAAGCGGGGTTTTACTAACAGCATCATCATTTTAGATGTCCATTCGAATCCGCCGAGAAATGTCTAACTGGCGA
Source organism: Devosia psychrophila (assembly GCF_000971275.1). Lineage (GTDB taxonomy): Bacteria > Pseudomonadota > Alphaproteobacteria > Rhizobiales > Devosiaceae > Devosia > Devosia psychrophila. Next base: position 317 of record NZ_LAPV01000154.1, read on the forward strand.
CGCTGTCGATTGTCCCGGCAACTCCACCACCAATGGCGGCTTTCGCAAAATCGATGGCCCGCATACGGCTTTGGGTCGCGAACGGTCAGGGCGGCTTTGGTTAGGACGTAGGCCTAGTGGCTGACTTTTCGAATTTCAGCATGCCGTCTGAACTGCCGGCATGGCTCCAGAGGCTTTTTCGCAAGAGCCCCTGCGCAGGAATGTTGCGCGAGGCAACGAACGCTGTCCACTTTGCAGTTGGCGGATGCCCCGGCCAATCTGACACAAGATGCAACGCTCTGGATGCGATCCCTTGCTCACGAAGGTCGGGATCCACTGCGATGTCAGTGATGTAATGAGATGGGTGCTCAGCGTCACCCCAAACACATCCGATCAAAGCGACCGGCTTTGTTTCAACTGTGGCCACTAGTTGCACGCCATTGCGTTCCGCAAGGACGGCATCTAACCAATCGGTGCCCATGGGTCCAAGCTCGCGATCCAACTGCGCATCTTGAAACCACTTCTCAACCCATGGCCAGTCACTGGCGAGGAATTTGCGAAGCTCCATTTGCTGACCACGTGCAACGGCAACAACGTCGGACTTGTCCACTTGGGGTTAAGCCATAGAGCCTTACCAATTGACTTCTAGGTTATTGCCATTCCCGTTACGCCATCAAATATCGTGGCACCGTCAGCGTCTGGCAGCACGTGTATTATTTCACCAGGTTGTTTTGTAATTCGCTCTCTAAATACCCCGACAATTGGCTCACCTGCAAATTTCATGTGGACTTGGGTTTCCGAGCCCATCGGCTCGACAACAATGATTTCAGCGGCAATTCCTTCGACACCTGAGCATAGCCTGAGATGTTCCGGGCGGAATCCGTATTGCACCACTCTGCCTTCGGCGCCATCGCCCTGGGCAAGTAGTGGCAACTCTAGGCCCTCACCGGTCTTGACGACTTGGCCTGTGCCCGACGCGACGACAGTGCCTGCGATGAGATTCATTCCTGGCGAACCAATGAAGGTCGCGACGAATATATTGGCTGGATGATCGTAAAGCTCGAGCGGGGTGCCAATTTGCTCAACGCGCCCATCGTTCATTACGACAATCTGATCGGCCATCGTCATGGCCTCAACCTGATCGTGGGTGACGTAGACGGTCGTAGTCTTGAGCCGCTGATGTAGCGCCTTTATTTCCGCACGCATTGCCACGCGCAACTTGGCATCAAGGTTCGATAGAGGCTCGTCGAACAGGAAAACCTGCGGATTGCGCACTATCGAGCGTCCCATTGCCACGCGCTGACGCTGTCCTCCTGAGAGTTGACGCGGATAGCGATCGAGCAACGGCGTCAGACTCAGGATTTCCGCAGCCTTGGCGACGCGCGCAGCTTTTTCTGCTTTGGGCGCTTTAGCCAGCGTCATCGAGAAGGCCATGTTCTCGGCGACCGTCATATGCGGATAGAGCGCGTAGTTCTGGAACACCATGGAGATATCGCGCTGCTTGGGGGGCAGATCGTTGACCACCTTGGCGCCAATGCTGATCGTACCTCCTGAAATATCCTCCAGACCGGCAATCATACGGAGCAGCGTGGATTTTCCGCATCCCGATGGCCCGACCAGCACGACGAACTGGCCATCCGGTATATCGACGGATACGCCGTGCAATACCTCAAGACCCGCATAAGACTTGGTGACGTTGGCAATTGCTACAGAAGCCATGATGGTTTTCCCGTTCCTGTCCTGTTGCGCATCAAACAGCGCCGATCCGCACTTCATCGGTAGATAGCGCGCCTTCGTGCACCAAGAGGCCGATCCCGCCATTGGCAAAGGCACCTTCGCTTGTATCGGTGGCCTCGAGCGAAATGCCGTCAAATGATGCGCTAAGGCGGCTTCCCATTACGCTCAGTTGCACTGCTATGGTTTTTTCGAACACCAGGTCGTAGCTCGTCTCGGCCAGAACTGTGGTCTCTTCATCGCGTTGCCGCACAATCTGCAGCTTGCCTTCGCGGGTCGCCCGGACCGCATAGTAACGCCGCAGACCCTGCACGCGTACGGCGACGCCACCGTAATTCCCCAGATGGATGACGATGTCCGTCGATACCGCGTAATCGGTCCAGTGGCGAGTACCATGGATTATGATTCCCTCATCGCGCCCCTGCGAAATGCGGAAGCTTGGTGGGAAGCGCTTAGAGAAAAAACTCACGCCATTGACCCAGGCCATGCGCCAGAAATCGCCATCGCCGGCAGGACGGTGGAGCACCAGATTGGGCGCCCCGTCCCAGCGCAGATAGTCGAGCAGCACGCGACCATCAGCCCGGCGACCGTCAGTAGTGAGTGCGATGCCAATTTCGGCAATGGGCTGGCCATCCAGATCGGGCACTACCCACGATATGAGGCGATCCTCGCCCGGCGCCAGCGAAACCACATCCCCATCTATGTCGCGTAACTCATCATGGGCGTCATAGGCTCGCAACCGCAGGCGCACCGAGATCGATCCGGTATTGGTGCGGTCGGCCACGACACGAGCCGAGACGTCTTGGCCTGAATAGACCAGCGGCGTCGCCATCAGATCGTAGGTGCGCATGTCGAGCACTTCGCGCGGCGAGAATGTCGGCGTTGTCACGGCGGCAAGCTGGCCTGGGCCAAGCGCCTCGTAGTTGATCGACAAGGCCCGCGCGCCTTCGAACTCCACATTGCGGATGCGCGGAGCGCCTGATGCGTTGTAGCCGTCGACGGCACGGAAACCCTGCTGGCTGCCCGGCAGCGAGAAGTGATACTGCGCGCCGTTCTTGGGCGGATCAAATGGGGCGTTACCTGCCAGCTTCATGCCCAGATTGGCCACGTAGTAAGCTTGCCGCACGGCGTCATTGATTGAATTACCACCATCCGCTGATGAAATCAGCAGCCGGTCGGCAATCGGCCCGCGCCAGTCAGGCCCAGCATCGAGGCCCTCAAGGCCCAGCATGATACCCATCAGGCACCCAACGTTGCCGGCATTGCAATCGGTGTCCCAGCCAGAGGTGTTGACGATCATCTGGGCGCGCTGGAAATCGTCAGGGGCATAGAGCACCGCCATGATCATCAGCGCATGATTGGGCACCACATGGCAATTGCCTGGATATTTGTCATAGCCGTACTGGTCCTCGATCTTCTGACGCGTATCGCGCCAGTCCGGGTTCTGTTTGTGCCAGGCCCGAACGTCTGCGATCAGTCTGGTAATCAGGCTCTCGTCGGGAATGAACGACAGGCCGGTATCGATCAGGTGGTTGATATCGCTCGAGGTGAACGCCTCGGCCTCCATGGCTGCCCATAGGACGGCGGCGTGGACGGATTCTCCGTCATGGCTGACCTTGCCCGCCTGCTCTGCGAGCTTTGCCGCCACCGCTGGTTGGCCCGGCGCGACCATGGCCCAGCCATCAATGAAAATCTGGGCGCCGATCTGTTCAGCAACTGTCGATCCATTGGTAGCAATAGAGCCGCTATGGGGCGCTGAAATGCCCTTTTTCAGGTTAAGCCAGGCAGTGTGCTCGGTGGAATTGCCGCTTCCACCCCACCACAGTATGGCGCGTTCCTCGACGATGTAGTTGAGCCAGGCCTTGCCGATATTTTCAGCCGAGAGATCGGTGGAAATCCCATAATCTTCCAGCGCCCGTACGAAGGTGAACGTGCCAGCAACATCGTCGTCCGTAACTACCAACGGCTGGTTGAGCCGTTCGTGGACGTAATACTCGATGGGCCCGAGCTCTTTCATTATCTTTTGGTAGGTCCAACCCTCAAACGGCCGGCCGACATAGACGCCCACTAGTTTGCCAAGCACGCCAGCATAGACGCGTTCCAGATAATCATTCGGAACCTGCATTTCTCTCTCCCAAAAATGATTTGGTTCAGCCTTTGACCGAGCCGCCTGCCATGCCCTCGATGAAGCGGCGCTGCAGGAAAACGAACAGAACGACGATAGGAAGGACGATGATCAGCGCGGCGGCCATGATCTCACCCCAGTCGGAGCTGTATTGGCCGCTCAACAGGAAGAACGACACCACCGCGGTCACCTTGTCCTGCTGCTGAAGGAAGGTGGTGGCGATTAAAAACTCATTCCAAGAATAGAGCCCGATGATCAGCGCCACGGTCAGGATGCCGGGCGATACGATTGGCAGCATCACCTTGGTGAACACCTGCCAATGGGTCGCGCCATCGATCAGCGCAGCTTCCTCGAGCTCCTTGGGAACGGCGAGGAAATAAGTGCGCAAGAGCATGATGGCAAATGGGCTATAGATAGCGGTGTAGACCAGCGACACCGCGAAAACGTTGTTGATCAGCCCCAGCTTTGCAAACCCGAAATAAAGCGGAAACAGGAACAACTGGATCGGCGCTGTCGTCGTCGCCAGCAAATAGCCTGTCACCAGCCGCCACGACTTGATCTTCTTGCGTGCTAGCACATAGGCGGACATCGAGCCGGTGACGCAGACCAGGATAATGGTCATGCCGGTCAGCACGATCGAGTTTACGAAAGTCTGACTGAAACGGGCATCGTTCCAGGCCCGCGTGAAGTTATCCCAACGGATCGTCTGTGGCAGCGCCAGCGGATTGAGCACAATTTCCTGTGCGCTCTTTAGTGAATTGAGCACCAGCAGCGCTATGGGAAACAGCGCAGTAAATGCGCCAATCGCCAGCACGAAATAGGTGATGGTGAGCGTCGTACGGCTTTCGACCAGCCTCATTGTTCGCCCTCCTGCGATTGCACGCGAATGTAAAAATAGGTAGCGACGAGGCCAAAGAGGCTGATGACCAGCGCGGTCGCCGCCGCCTGCCCCACGTTGAGATCGTAGAAGGCTTTGCGGTAGGCGAGCGTTGACAGCACTTCGCTCGAAAAAGCGGGCCCGCCCTGGGTCAGAATGTAGACAAAATCAAACACCAGAAATGACCAGATCACGGTCATTATCATCATAAGCGTGATGGTTGGCCGGATGCCGGGCAGCAGCACGTAGCGCATCATCTGCCAGAACGTGGCGCCCTCGATGCGCGCCGCCTCGATCTGTTCTTGGGGCACCTGGCGCAATGCCGCAAAAAAGATCACGCAGAGAAAACCCCACCAGTGCCAGAGGTCCACGGTCGCCACTCCGAACAGCGCCGTTGTGGGCAAGGACAAGGGATTGACTACCGGCAGTCCGCTCTTTTGCATCAGTCCGAACAGGCCGGTCACCGGGCTATAGATCATGCCCTGCCAGACCCGGGCGGTGATGGCGGTGGCTATGATCACTGGAAGGAAATAGACGACCTGGAAAAATGTGCGGCCTCTTGGCGCGATTAGCAGCATGGTTGCTGCCAGCAGGCCCATGGCGATGGGCACCACCAAGAAGATCGCGGTCCAGATCAGGTTATTGGTGAGCGCCGACCAGAACACGCGATCGCCGGCCAGCGCCTGAAAGTTGCCCAGGCCATTAAATACAGGCGCGGAAATACCATCCCAGCGAAAGAACGCCAAGGCGATCGTCAGCAGGGCCGGAACCAGGATAATGACGAAATTGATCGCCAGTGTCGGGACAAGATAAAGCCGGTGCATGGCGTCCTCTACAAACTTTGGGTGGCAGGTCGTTCCTGCCACCCAGGCAGGTTGAAAAACGCTGAGCTATACGCGTTCTGGAATGGCCGGAACCTTGCCCTCGGACTGCTCCTGCTTGAAGGTTTCGTCGAGCTTGGCCAGGAAATCGGCGGTGGTCAGCTTGCCGAGCCAGATTTCCTCGATGCCGCTGACGATGTAGGTGTCAGTGGCAGGCGGCAGAAAGGTCCAGGTCGTATAGCCGTACTGGTTGGCGTTGACCGCATCGGCCAGCCCCTTCATGGTCTCGGTGTAGAGCGGCAAGACTTCCGCACCCACTTGCACCTTGCTGAGGTCCTTGAGCGGCGTGTTCCACTCCCCCTGCCAGACCGTATTCATGTCGCCATAAAATTTGTCGGAAAATACATAGTCGATGACTTCGGCAGCGCCTTCGGGGTTCTTCGAGGTGGCAGCGATCGAGAAAGTGGAGCCGATGCCCAGGGCATAGATCGGATAGTCGACGCCCTCGGCGCTCGGGAAGCCGACAAAGCCGGGCTCGGCATTGTTCTGGGGGAAGTAGCGCGGCACATTGGTGAAGTTCCAGGTGCCGGTCGGGGCCATGCCGGCCTGCCCTGTCGCCACCTGGGCAAATGCCTGCTCGCCGGTCAGCGAGAAGTAGTTCGGCCCGAAATAGCCGTTCTGCCACCACTTGTTGAGCGTATCGATGGCCGCGACGAACGGCTCGGAGGTCCACGGAATTTCGCCCTTGAGCGCCTTATAGAGGTTGTCCGGGCCAGCGACCGAATTGAGCACCAGCGACACATAGTGCTCATTGGCAGGGCGCCAATCGGCATTGCCCGCTCCAAACGGCACAATGTTCTTGGCCTTCATGGCGTCGGCAAGCGTTTCGAGTTCAGCTATGGTTTTAGGCGCGGCCCAACCGTTGGCATCAAACAGTGTCTTGTTGAAGAACAGCCCCAACGTCTCGTAGGTCTTGGGCAAAGCATAGAGCTTGCCGTTGTACTTACCGAGTTCGATAAATACCGGCAGGATACGCTCGTTCCACCCGAGGCTGGCTGCAAATTCATCGAGTGGTAGCAATTGACCCGCCTGAGCCATGCTGGCGACGTAGCTGGGCCCGGCCGTGTAAACCACATCTGGTCCACTGCCCGAGAGCATGGCCACGCGCAACTGCTTGTCGAGCTCGGAACCGCGGAAATCGATGGTCAGTTGCTCATCTGGGTGCGCCTCATTGAATGGTGCGACAACCAGGGTCCGCAAAAATTCCTGGTTCTCCGGCGCAGCGGTTTCATACCACCAGCTAATCGGCTTTTTCTCCTGCGAGAATGCCGTGCCGCCCATCAGCGACATTGTGACCAGGCCAAGGCCTGCCTGCACGAAAGTACGTCTCTTCATGGTTTCCTCCTCCAAGGTTATCAGGCGTTATGTCGAACCACGTTCCACCAGACTGAACGGCATTTCGATTGCGGTACCGATCGTCGTGGATACTCCCCGCAATCGCTGCATTAGGATTTCAGCGGCTTTGACGCCCATCTGGTACTGAAATTGCGCCACGGTGGTCAGCGATGGCGTCACCAATTTGGCCGCAGATATGTCATCGAATCCTACCACCGCGATATCCGCCGGAATGGCCACGTTGCGTTCGCGTAGCAATTGCATCACGCCAATTGCCATCAGGTCATTGGCGGCGAAAATGGCTGTCGGACGTTCTTCGCGCTGCAAAATCTTCTCTGCCGCAGCAAAGCCGTTCTCCTCGCTGAATGCAGTTTCCAACATCACATCTGGGATCAGCGATGCCGCGGCCAGAGCCGCCTTGTAGCCTTCGATGCGCACCGCCTGCGGCCCGCCCCTACCTGCCACCATGGCGATCCGGCGATGTCCCTTCGCGATCAGGTATTGCGTCACTGCAAAGGAGGCAGCTTGGCTATCGACATAGATGTCATCAATGGCCAGATCGCCACCGCGTTTTTTTGCGGACTCGATACGAACGACAGGCATGCCTGCGTCGATCAGGGGCTTAAAGTCCTGGGCACGCAGATTGAAGAACACACCGATCAAGCCATCAACTCGCCCTTGCCTGGACCAGTCGAGAAAATGGCGCTCTCGCTCCATCGTGCCATCGGTGTTAACCGCAATCACATCATATCCGAGGGTATCTGTTACCGACTGTATGCCCCTCATCAGGGCCGGGTAGAATGGGTTGGTAATATCAGGAACCATGCAGGCGATCGTCATGGTGCGATTGGTCTTGAGTGCCTGAGCAAAGCGGTTCGGCGTGTATCCCAGCTCTGCTGCCGCCTCGTTGATCCGATAAAGCGTTTCCGCCGACAGAGCTGGCGAGGGAGAACCGCTCAAAACCATGGATACGCTGGCTTGAGACACACCGGCCAGTCGAGCAACATCCTTCTGAGTGGCACGACGACCCTGCACAAATCAAATCCTTATACGTATTAGTGATACGTATAAGGCTTCCAGAACTCATGGTTGTCAAGCCACGCATTTGGGATTGGGCGACCTCAGTGAACGTCTGAAATGGGGACGGTTGCTAACCGGCAGCAATGGGGTGGAAAGCGGAAGGGCGGCTTTGCATTTGCTGGCACTAAATGCAGAACAATTGACGCGAATGGAGGCGCATATCCGACCAGTCCAACGACTGGCATCAACAATTGAATACTTGGTGCGACAACCGTATGGCCAGAATGCCGTTTCATCCCGCCGGCGAGGCGACGGAAAGGTGCAGTGCATTGGGCTGTTTGGCCCGCCAACAGACATAAGGTTAGCACTGTTAGTTGGGCTGATCGAGGCTCCTGCTGGACAAATGGCCGCTGTTAGCGAGGCCGTCCTGTCAAAGAGCGTGTCTAGGGTCCGGACTCATTACAGCCACCAGATAACGGCTGCGGCGAGGCTGACGGCGCCTATGAAGTTTCGGACATTGCGGTCGAAGCGGGTGGCAATGCGTCGCCAGTCTTTGAAGCGGCAGAACATGCGCTCGATGACGTTGCGCTGCTTGTAGATCGCGCGGTCGTAGTTGTACTGGATCTTGC
>NZ_LAPV01000155.1 GCF_000971275.1 Devosia psychrophila
TTCCTGTATCTGCGTAACGTGCGGGGACATGTCTGGAACCACAAGCGCGTTTACCGCATCTACCGTGAGCTGGAGCTGAACCTCAGGATCAAGCCGCGCAGGCGGCTGAAGCGAGACAAACCGGATGTTTTGGCGGTGCCCGCTGCGCCAAACATGGTCTGGTCCATGGACTTTATGGCGGACCGTTTGGGAGACGGCCGACAGTTCCGGCTCCTCAATGTCATCGACGACTTCAACCGCGAGGGATTGGGCATCGAGGTGGATTTCTCGCTCCCCGCTGAACGGGTCATTCGTAGTCTGAACCAGATCATCGAATGGCGCGGCAAGCCATTGGCAATCAGGGTCGACAACGGCCCGGAATATGTCAGTGGCAAACTCATGGCGTGGGCGCAAAGCCAAGGCATTGCCTTGCGTCACATCCAGCCCGGCAAGCCCCAGCAGAACGCCTATGTGGAACGCTACAACCGCACGGTCAGGCACGAGTGGCTCGACCAATACATCATCGAAACCATCCAGCAGGCCCAGGAGTTCGCCACGCAATGGCTATGGACCTATAACAATGAGCGGCCCAATATGGGCATCGGCGGCATAACACCCGCCCAGAAATTGGCAATGGCTGCGTAAATTCTACCGAAGAGCCCCGTTAAAAACGGGGGGATTACCCACGCCACTTGCACGTCATCGTCTTTGGATAGCGACCTTAGGCAACGGGCGCATCAACATACCAAGCAGACCCAAACCAGCGGCCAACACCAACCCGAGGGCGAGACCGGCGAACAGCCCCCCCGCCACCAGCAGGACCGTCCGAGGCGGGTAGCTGCGAACGAGGGGCGGAAACGCTGGGGAAATAACCCGGATGGTGCTGGTATTGAGCTGACTGCGCTCCCCGGTTTGTCGAGCCCGAGTAAGATAGGTTTCGTAGATGGCGACGGCGGACGTTGCAGTACGTTCTAACTGACGGAGTTCAAGCTGCGCTGTTTCGTCGGTGAAAACGTCGGTCGACTGCGCGGCGGCTACGTTTTTTAGCTGGTCGAAAACGTCGCGAGCCCGTTGTAAATCGTTCTGCGCGACCTCAACGACCCGGCCCAACTCATTGTCGATTTCGTTTTGGAGCGCGGCGAGTTCTGCCGCCGCAGCCGATAGGGTCGGATGGCGCGACCCCAGGGTCGCACTAAGGGATTCCACCTTTTGACGCGCGACCGCATACTCCGCTCGAAGCTCGCTCAAGGTAGTGCTTCCTTGGGCATCTGAACCAGTTTGACCGGAAACGAGTGCCGCGTAGCGGGCTTCGGCATCGATGAGCACCTGGCGCGCCCTATCGACCTGAACATTTATCTCGACCGCCGATTGCGTGCTGAGCTGATCGTTACTGGCTAGCGACAAACCATGCTGCCGACGATAGTCCACCACCGCGGTTTCGGCTTTTGCGGCCTCATTTCCCAGTTCAAGCAACCGTTGGTTGAGTTCTGCCGATGCCGCACTGGCGCCTTGAGCGTCTGCGCCCGCCAGTTCGGCCAAAAATGCGTTCACCACCGCGTCCGTCAGGATGACTGACTGCTCAGGTGTGTGACCCCAGGCGGAGGCTGTTACGATATAGGATCGCTCTTCGCGGCTAGCCTTGACGCGATCACCCAGAGCCCGGAGGGCTGCAATGCGTGCATCGGCACCAACAGCAGCGCCGGGTTCTACGAATTCCGGGTCGCTGGCAAGGCCCAGTGTGTCAACGACGCGTCCCAGCACACTAGCCGAGGTCAGAATGCGCATTCGACTTTCGACCTCAATGATCTGGGACTCGCCGGTCGCAGCGCGGGAGTAGATATCATCTTCGAGGAGATGAAGGTCGTTGGGATCGAGTAGAATATCGGACGAGCTCGTGTAACGCGGAGGAATTAAAATGGCCGCGGCGAGGCCCGCAACCGTGCCCAGAAACGCAACACCTAGAGCGATGAACCAATAACGTCGGATCCAGCCTAGGACCAGAAGTGGCGTGATGCTTGCAAGACCAGACGTTGGCGCAGCCCGGCGGTCGTACCTTTGGTCGCCATCGTTTACCGGCCGTAGGGCAGGTCCCGTTGGCGTCGACGGCAAAGTGTCAGACTTGAGAGACTGGTACATTGTTCTCGGCGATCTCGCGGTTGATAGGCAATTATACGCCTGAGGGGGCGAACTCGCGCGCGCTATCGACCAACTTAGTTAAGGCGCGTGCCAGCCTAAGCTGCGGCGGCAACTGAAACAATGAGAGTGCCCGGAATGCACCCCGATCCGCCTTTCTACTTAGACCGGGTCAGGATGAGGTAGGCGGAAACGGGATTGGTGGTGAGGTAGCGCCAGAAAAGGCGTTTTGGCTCCAGGAAGATGCGGAAGGCCCATTCGAGGCCGGCACGTTGCATCCACTCGGGCGCCCGCCGGTTGGTGCCGGATAAGAAATTGAACAGGCCACCAGACGTTTTGATGACACCCACCTGGCGCAGTTTATCGCCATGAGCCGCTATAAATTCTTGCTCGCGCGGCACGCCCAACGCCAGCCAAAGGATGTCGGGGGCAAGCGCGTTTATGTCTGCCAGTGTTTGATCGAGTTCTGCCCCGGCGAGAAAACCGTGGCTGTACCCAGCAATGTTCAACTCAGGATAGGCCTTCCGCACGCGCTCAACGGCCTCAAAGTTTTCTTTTTGCGTCGCTCCCAAAAAATAGAAGCTATGGCCACTTTTCACCGCAAGACGGGCAACGTCGTGGAAAACGTCGGTCGTCGCTATGCGCTCCGGCAATGGGAGCCTGCAAAGAAACCGTGACGCGACGACCATCGGCTGTCCATCGGCCACGATCTGGTCGGCGGCCACCAATAGTTGCGCAAACGCTTTGTCCGAGGCAGCCCACGCGATCACTTCACCATTGCTGGAAGTCAGGTAAATCGGGCGAACACCTCGCAGGCCACTACGGCTGGCGTCCAGCATCTGACGTGCCGCCTGCGCTCGGGTTACAACTGCAATGGGCAGGCCACCCAACATGATTGTAGGCGTTGCCGCCAAAACGGGCGCGCGGTCGAGCAGGGCGATACTGGAAGGTTGATCTAGAGGCGACACATAAGCGCTCGTGGTTGCAGAGCCGACACCATGAACGATTGGGCAATGCCACGAAACGTTATCTTTTATATTAGGTTAGCGGTCTGGTGAACGCCCTACCCTGCCGGATGGCGCACGCGAAGAGTGCTGGTTTGATTCTCGCTTTTTTCAACATCAGCAAAGGCCGCCTGCTCTGGGACCAAGCGCTGGCCAGTCCTGAAAAGATCGGGACCCAAGCCGGCAATTTTGACCATGTTCATCCGAGAAAGCGCAACGTAGAGCAAAATGGGCACAAGAACGCCGACGGCCGTCTCGATTACCAAGTGCACGGCCGAGAATTCTATCCCAAGTTTCATCAGGACTATTCTCGCAGCGGCAGCCGGGATCACGTGCGCCACGAAAATTGGCATCGACAGTGCTCCGAGCCAAGCCATTTGCCCTCGCGCCGTCGATCGATAAATGCATTGAATAGCGACTATCAGACTTACTGCGGCCAAGAGTTCCAAAACTGTTTTCTGTGTCAAGTCTGCATAACCGAAGTTAAAGCTGATGTTCAAGAATTCACATAATGCAAAAATCAATAGCGCGGGGAAGGCCATAAACAGACGCAGTTGCTTTTCGCCGAGCCACCGCGCCAGCAAAATTCCGGCGATGAAATTCGGCAAATGGTGGAGAGCCGAGGAGATGTATACGGAGGGCGGCGCTATGAACTGAAGCCCGAAAGCGACCGCTGCCAGAGTCAAATATGTTGCCGGACGCCTTTTTGCAAAAGGGACCACGAAAGAGACGACCGTTTGAATGACGAACAACGCCCAGAGAAACCAGTAAACGTCGCTTAACACGAACGGGTAGGTCAGCACTTCCCACGGTGTGATCGCACCTCTATTGGTAACGCTACCGGCCGCGAGCCTGAACGTTGCCGTGATATAGGACCACACAAGCAGAGGATACAGTAGGACGATTGCTCGCTTTTTCAATGAGCCAAGCAGCCCGTCCCTCAACACGCTGCGCTCGAAAAAATAACCCGAGACCACGAAAAACATTGGGATATGCACGAGGTAGACTGCGCTATCCAGGGTGTTAAACCACTGCTCTGAGTGCGGAAGTCCTGCCTCCCGGTCCCCTCGCAAAACGTGCCCGAAAACAACGAGCACGATTGCCATCCCCTTCACGGCATCAGCCCACAGAAGACGGCCTGAAATCGGAATGTTCTCACCTCACTTACCGGTAGTGATACCTACACAAGAAAGCAAACGCTCGGCACTTTGTTTCCTGAAGTGTCGTTAACGTCCGCGTTGCCCGTTAAAAACGGCAGCGATTTGCTACCAAGCGAGAATAAGGCGCCCAAGCCACGCTGAGCATCACCCTGTTGCGCATGGTTATGGGAGCCTTGTGCATACGCCTGGAAACGCGCTCAATGGCACTTCGCGGGTTGGCGAGCGACTTGAAGCGCTTCTGAAGCGAGCCATCGCGCTTGTCCAAACCAATCGCGCCGCCGTCGACGCTCTGGCAGACCAGCTTTTGACAAGGCGGCTGTTGCAAGCTGCCGAGATTGACGAGCTGCTGAGGCCTTTCCTAACGCCGGAAAGGACGCCTCATGCCGAGTTGGGCTAAGATCCTCGATCGGCTAGATGGCGCAATATTCCGTTCACAGCGTCGCAAGTTATCGGAGCGGCTTCGGCCGCTTCGCCTCATGGTGCCGGGCCAGGCGCTTGCCTATTTTGCCTGCGGCACCTGCGACGGTGGCGAAATATGTCGATGCCCATGCTAAAGAACTTTCGCCGAATACGATCCGTCACCGCCTCGCGGTCATCGGCACAATTCATCGCCATTGCCATTTACCTGACCCGACCAAGGCTCCAGAAGTCGAACTCGCCTGGCGGCGTGCTCGCAGGGCTAAGCCGTCGCGACCTCGTCAGGTACCGGGCCTGACGGCCTCGCTGCGCGACCAATTGCTGGAAGTGTGTTCGGATGATTTGATCGGGCTAAGGGACAAAGTCATGGTCAGCGTCGGCTTCGACACGCTATGTCGCCGTGGAGAATTGGTCTCGATCGCCATCACCGATCTCTCGCTGCGCGACAACGGACGTCTTTCCATCCTGGTGCGCCGCTCAAGAGCGATCCGGACGGCGCCGGGCGAACAGCACACTTATCGACGCAGAGCAGCGGACTTGTTGCCAGCTGGCTGACCGCAGTGCATGCGTTAAGAGGACCCCTACTCCGCCCGGTCTATGGTCGAACGATTTCGCCGCGACATCTTGAACCCCTGACCGTCGCCCGTGTGCTTAAAAAGCTATCGGCAAGGCACCCAAATATGGTCGATAGCATTGGTAAAATCTCTGGACATTCTTTGCGCGTCGGCGCTGCACAGCAACTCGCCAAGGACGGTCACGGCGTGCTCAAAATCATGCGGGTCGGCGGTTGGAAATCGCCGGATGTGCTATCGAGATATGTCGAGCGTCTGGATATCGATATTTGGCAGTGAACGTTGCGCGATACATTCCGCCCACAAAGACTGCTTTGATAGCCACACTGCGTGGCTTTGAGGTATGAGCTGCTGCCGGTTTTGAGGACACCGAGTTAAGGTGTTTTGGAACTGGAGAGTTTTGATGGAGAGACGCAAGTTCAGCCGGGAGTTCAAGCTCGAGGCTGTTAAGCTGGTCAGGGAACGAGGCGTTGCGGTGGCGCAGGCGGCCCGCGATCTGGACCTGCATGTGAACGTATTGCGCAAATGGGTACGTGAGCAGTCCGCCAATCCGCAACAGGCCTTCCCCGGCCACGGGCAGATGAAGCCCGAGCAGCTTGAGATCGAGAAGCTGCGCCGCGAGGTCGCCAAGCTCAAGGCGGAGCGCGATATCCTAAAAAAAGCCGCGGCCTACTTCGCCAGGGACTCGATATGAGGTTCTCTTTTGTGGCGAAGCACCGAGTGATCTGGCCGGTCTCGTGGATCTGTGAGGCACTCGGTGTGTCTCGCTCTGGCTTCCATGCCTGGCTCAACCGCTCGCCGAGTAGACGGGCTCAGTATGACGAGGTGCTGGTCGCAGGCATCCGGTCCAGCTTTGCCGGAAGCGATCGCACCTATGGCGCGCGGCGGGTCCGGCACGACGTGCTGGCCAAAGGGCTCGACGCCGGTCTGCATCGCATCGAGCGGCTCATGCGCCAGGAAGGCCTGCGGGCGCGTCCCCGCCGGCGTGGACTGCCCAAGGACGCCGGTCAGCGCCATGCGGTCTCGCCCAACATCCTGGATCGTTCGTTCGTGGCTTCGGCGCCAAACCAGAAGTGGATCGCCGACTTCACCTACATCTGGACAGCCCAGGGTTGGCTCTATGTGGCGGCGGTCGTCGACCTCTACTCCCGGCGGGTGGTGGGCTGGTCGATGAGTTCATCGATGACCGCTCAACTGGTTACCGATGCACTGATCATGGCCATCTGGGGTCGCGGCAAGCCCGACAGCCTGCTGCACCACTCCGACCGGGGCAGCCAATATACATCCGAGCAGTTCCAGCGGCTGATGGCCGATCACGGCATCACCTGCTCGATGAGCCGGTCTGGCAATGTCTGGGACAATGCGGCGATGGAGAGCTTCTTCTCCTCGCTCAAGACCGAACGCACCGCTCGGAAGGTCTATCGCACTAGGGACGATGCCAAGGCCGATGTGTTCGACTATATCGAGCGCTTCTACAATCCGAGGCGGCGGCACTCAACGCTGGGCTATCTCAGCCCCGTGGACTACGAAGAGCAAGCTAAGTTAGCCTAACCGCGTGTCCACCGAACCGGCAGCAGCTCACTGCGGCAAGATACGCATCGGGCGGCTCTACATTGTCGCAGAGGTCGTCTGCATAGCTGTGAACGGCCAGCGCGCCGACAAGGAACGGCCCCAAGTCTCTCTTCTTGACGTTGTTAAGATCGATCTTTTTGAGCGATTTTCGGAAGGTATCAGCGTCGGCAAACTTCTTGCCCACATATCCGAGGCTCATCATCGCACGACGCGCCATTTCAATCGTAGCTTCTGCCATAGGGTACCTTTGCAGTTGTCTTTCGCAGAAAAGCTCGCTCGTGCCAGACCAAATTGCAACGCGTATTTCGAGCATCATGCCTCGGCCACCCCCTTGGGTACCGCGACCGACGGCATGGCGGAGCGACCGAAAGCGGCGCCGGATCTTTGAACCAGACTGTTTCGGCAGCGTCCAACTGGCAGTTGGACACCGGTATCAGTGTTGCCGCGCGCTATGACATGCCGCTTGACGACGGCGCGCGCCTGTCGATGGTCGGCAACGCTATATGGCAGCATTCCTTTGGCAGTACCGGGACCTCGCAGACCGTATCGCTGGAGGGTGGCGGTAGCCCTTCTACCGTCTCGGGCCTAGATACCGGCCGCGACCGATTGCGCGTGGTTGCGGGCGTCGAATATCATGCCAACCCGAACCTGATCGTGTCGCTCGACTATACCGCAACTCTTGGAGGGCTCGAAATCAGCCATGCTGCCCGCCTGGCGCTGCGGGTCCGGTTCTAGGATGCGATCACCCCCCGGCCGTCTGGCCTGACCTTAAAGCCGTTTCCTTGACACCAGGCAGTCGGCATTTCGAATTTCGCTGACGGCCGGCCTCAATGCAGAGTGTTTTGGGTCATACGCAGCGTTGGTAGGCGCACTGGTCAATCAGCCGAGCAGGAACAGGTATCGCCAGAACGACTTGCCAGAAACATCTCCCACCATGGCAAGGCAGTATAGCTTCCGGCACATCGCCATCGCGAGTTGGGCTGCGACGGGCCTGTCGCCAAGCGAGATCGCACTACTATGCGGCCATACCTCAGTCGCACAGCTCATGCTCATTACGCTCGCGCAAATGTGGGTCACAAGAGCAGCGCCGTGGCGGGCGCTGACGCTACTCAGTACCTTGACCTGCGCCAGACCCCAAGGTTGCCGAGGACAGCGCCGGGGCCAAGGCGGAATGTGAAATTGGGCACAAGACACGACCGGCGACACCAACCAAAATTGCTACCCGCTTCATGGTAGAAGATATGCCCATGCCGGCCCCAAAGAGCCCGTCGCCCGCCCAGCCCTGTCCCCGGAGGAGGTGCAATCCTAGTTCGCTCGCCTCGTCGACCCGCACTCTGTTGAAGAGATCGCCGCGAGCTCGGCGCGGGCCCGCAATAACGCGGAGGAAACTTCACCCTCCAAGCCCAGCACGACCAACGTGAGGGACGGCAATGGCTAGGTTGTGGTCAGAACCCGTACCGATTGCAAGCGCTGTCCATGGCTGGGCTCAAGCGCCGGGCGAGCCTTTTGGGCGCATGCCCGTAAGAGCACGAGGAAAGTGCGGAAAAGGTGATTGTCCACCTCGAGCAGGGTCACTCATCGCGAGGCCAAGCCAGCTGGGGTGCCAGGATTCTGTGCTTTTATCAGCAATCTGCTAAGCAATTGAATAATAAGGGTAAAAATGCGCGCCGCAAGTGATGTAATACAGACATGTGCGCAACAAGACAAGATACTTTTTGAATCAAATACCCACGAATTCACCATAATACCAACGGGGATTATTTGTGACTCGTTTTGGATTCCTTCTTCAGGGAATTACTGATTCCATGGGGCGAAGGAAATTCGCCCATGACAGTCTCGGTTCGGATCAGGCAGGATTATTCGTCGCAAGAGCTTCGGCGCCTGGCATCACGGAGCAAAGACGCCAATCAAAGC
>NZ_LAPV01000156.1 GCF_000971275.1 Devosia psychrophila
GCCTTCCTCGGCTTCAGCGCCAGCGCCAGCAGGCGTCTCGTTATCTTTGATCTGGGGCATTACCATGTCGATACGTTACCTGCGCCTTCAAGCGTAAATTCCCGGGTGGTCGATGTCTCAGCATCATTTGCACGGTGGGCGATCATCTCGCGCAGAATATCAGCGTCCGGCGTCTTCTCCACGAGCGCACGCAGGTTCATCATATCGTCGGTCATCGGTGGTCCTTTAGGTGAAGGGTTGGTGTGAGCAACCCGACCCTACCGGAAATCCGCCGATGACCACCCATCAGCTGCACCACGTCCAGGGACACGACCCGAGCCATCGCATCTGAAGGCGTGAGAAATCAATCCAGCCTGCGTTCCCCGCGCTTCGGAACTGCGATACGTCAGCCGACGATCACAATAATCGGGGCCTCAAGTTGCCGGGCTATGGTTTCCCACTCTTGGGAGAACGGACCGTAGGCTGTCTTGATCTCGACGCCGACGGGCAATTCGGGGCATTCGTTCTCGCCATTGCTGCCCCAATTAACCCAGCCGGACTGACGGCGCTGGACGATCTGAAAGGCACCGGAGGGCTGCGAGGTCCACCAGATCATGGCGCGGCCACTTTCCGAGTGGAATTCGACCGTCTTGTCGGCCGGGCCGGGGAAGATGGTTTGATGCGGGACCGCCGAGACGTCGACCGGCTCGTCCGCCAACTGCCAGAGCCGTTCGGTCATGTCTGCCTTGACGTGGGAGGCGGCGCGGACGCGGGCCAGTCGCTCGGTGATCTCGGCGTCGCTCAACACGCCTTCCCACTTGCAGAACAGGCGCCAGTAGAGATCCCAGTGCGCGCTTTCGATATCGGACAGCTGCTCGCGGAACTCGTTGAACTTCTCGCTCGTTGCGGTCGAATGCTCCACGGTTTCGGCCACCATGGCGACCAGCTCGCCGGCATAGGGATCGCCGGAGCGATATCGCGTGCCGCCCATGGCCGCGAAACGGTCGAACACCAGCTTGCCCTGGCCGCCTTCGAATTCGTCGCCCACCGTGATCTTGTTGGTGACCGAGCGGCCATTGATGACGGTCTGGAAGTCATCGACCTGATAGCGGCGACCGAAGGAATGCGCGTTGTGAGCGAAGATCCAGTCGATCGAAAAGGTCTTGTTCCTAAGCTCGGCCAGCAGGCCATCTGGGATTGTGCCATGCATGCGGTAGTGATGCAGCACCGGACCCTTTTCGATGGTCTCGATCTCGACCAGCGTATGTTCGGGTGGGTTGATCAGGCCGTTTTCCGGGGTGAAGAACGGACCGTAGAAGCCGCCGATGGCATTATTGCCGGAGGGGAGCAGTTCGAAGTCGTCAAAATGCCCCTTGAAGTGCCTGATGCCCCATTTGGATGAACCTAGGCCCTGCGCCGTACCCGAACAAAGTTCGAAGTCGAAAGCACCGGTGTCGAGGCGAACAAAGCAGTCCTGCTCGCGGCCCGACTTTTCGACTATGCCGGCGACGACTTCACTCGCGGCCACCGGTCGGTCGAGCGTCAGGGTCGTCTCACCGGCAAGGCTGACAACGGCGGCAAAGGTCGTCGAGACGGCCGAGGAACCGTCGGCGAGGCGCTGGCAGAGAACGGGCTGGCCGGCAGCGTCGCGTGCCCACCACAAGGGCTCGGCGAAATTGCCAGCTACCGCAAAGCGGATCAATTCATTGCTGCGCGTAGCGCCGAGGGGGTCGCGGACGGAAATAGTCGTCGTCATTGCAGGTCCTGAATAGTATGCTTGCATGAAATCAGCTCTTGAACGGGCCGTGCCCGCGACCGAACAGCGTCGACAGCAGCTCGGGACGCTGCTTAAGGCTGTCTATGGCCACCGCGAGGATGATGACCACGCCCTTGATCAGCAGCTGGGTGAAGAACTGCACGTTGAGCAGGATAAGGCCGGTGGTCAGCACCCCAAGGATCACCGCGCCGATCAGCGTCCCAACGATGCGGCCGCGCCCCCCAACAAGGCTGGTGCCTCCGAGGACGACGGCAGCGATGGCATCGAGCTCATAGCCCGTACCGGCGGTTGGCTGGGCCGAAATGACACGGGCGGCGAAGATTACGCCGGCCAAACCTGCACAGATACCGGCGATGACATAGACTGAAAGGATGATGCGATTGACCTGGACGCCGGCCAAGCGGGCCGCCTGCACATTGCCACCCACGGCATAGACGTGGCGGCCATAGCGTGTGCGCTCGAGCACGAACCAGGCGACCACGAAGACCGCAAGCATGGCAATCACCGGCACAGGAATGCCGAGCAGGTAACCATTGCCGAGATCCTTAAAGTTGAGATCGCTTGAAACGATCGGCTGGCCATTAGTGATCGTATAGGCCAGACCACGCAGGAAGGTCATCGTACCTAGGGTGACGATGAAGGGCGCGAGCGCGAGATAGGCGGTGAGTAGGCCATTAACCAGGCCGCACGCCCCACCAACGGCCATGCCGATCAGCACCGCAGCTGGCGCCGGAACGCCGGCAATGGCGGCCATGACGGCCACAACGCCCGAGACGGCGACAATGGAGCCGACCGACAGGTCGATGCCGCCAGTAAGAATGACGAAGGTCAATCCGGCTGCCAGGATGGCATTGACCGAGATGGACCGGGCGATGTTGAGCAGGTTATCGACGCGATTGAAATTGGGCGCGAAGATCGACATCAGCAGCACGAGCAGGACCAGCACCATCAGGATGCCGACTCGATCCCACCACCAGGCGAAGTCGAATTGGCTGCGTGGCTTTGCGGTCGCTTCGGCGACCGGTTCCGGATTGATGCTCATGGCTGGGCTCCCGTGTTGGGGGTCTGGTAATCTGCGCTCGCGCCGACGGCGTGTCGCATGACGTTTTCTTCGGTGGCCGCGTCGGCCAACAGTTCTTGGACGATGCGCCCGCCGCGCACGACGAGCACGCGATCGGCAATGCCGATGGCTTCTGGCAGATCGGACGAGATGACGAGAATGGCCTTGCCGGCCCGCGCCAGTGCATCGATGAGTTCGTAGATTTCACGCTTGGCACCGATGTCGACACCGCGCGTTGGCTCGTCGAGGATCATCACCGCGGAGTCGCGCAGCAGCCAGCGCGCCAAAGCGACCTTCTGCTGGTTTCCGCCCGACAGCGCACGGGCCGGCAGGTCGATGGCATTCTTGCGTAGGCGCAGGCGCTCCATCTGCTGCAGGACGGCTTGGCGCACGGCGCGATTTTGCACCACTTCGCCCGAGACGAACTGGTCGAGCGAAGAAATCGAGACATTCCGCTCGACGCTGTGATCGAGAAACAGCCCCTGTCCCTTGCGATCTTCGGGCACCATGGCCAGGCCATCGGCGATGGCTTGGGACGGATCGACAGGATGGCTCGGCTTGCCATTGACCGTCACCACGCCGCCCTTGCGGCGGTCGGCGCCGAAGATCAGCCGGGCCACTTCCGTGCGGCCCGAACCGATCAGACCGGACATGCTGACCACTTCGCCGGCCCGCAGCTGGAAGCTGACCGGACCCAGGCCTTCGGCGGCGAGATCCTTGACGTCAAGCACGACATCGCCGGGCGTGCGCGGCTCATGGCGATAGAGATCACCGATCGAGCGGCCGACCATCATGCGCACCACGTCGGTCTCGCTCAATTCGTCGCGCGTGCCGGTGCCGACATAGGTGCCGTCGCGGAACACGGTGATCCGGTCGGCCAACTGCCAGACTTCTTCCATGCGGTGGGAAATGTAGATGAGGCCGACGCCTTCGTCGCGCATGCGGTTGACCACCGCATACAGCTGCTGGGCCTCGGTGCGCGACAGGGCGGCGGTCGGCTCGTCGAGCACCAGGACACGCGCCTTCTCGCTGACCGCCCGGGCAATCTCGACCATCTGCTGCATGCCGATGCCCAGGGACCCAAGCGGGCGGGACGGGTCGATATCGGCATGAATGCGGGCGAGCTTTTCGCGGGCATCGCGCAGCACGCGGGTGCGATCGAGCATGCCGAAGCGATTACGCGGCTCCTGACCGAGCGAAAGATTCTCGGCCACGGTCATGGCCGGGACGGTATTGAGTTCCTGGTGGATGATCGCAATGCCCTGGGCGCGGGCATCGCGCGGCGAGCGGATGTCCACAGGCTTACCATCAATGGTGATCATGCCAGCATCGCGCTGGATGTTGCCCGACAGGATCTTCATCAGAGTGGATTTTCCCGCGCCATTCTCGCCCATCAGGGCGTGAACTTCGCCGGACCGCAGATCGAAGCGCACGTTGTTGAGAGCAATCGTGGCCCCGAAGCGCTTCGCGATGTCGGTCAGCTCCAGCAATGGACTATCCATGGTTTGCTTCCTTTGAAAGAAGGGCCGGAGCGCGGGAGAACGCTCCGGCCCTTCAGCCGGTACGAGGGACTACCAGCCGGGGTATTCGGCAACATTGTCACGCGAAACCAGCACGCTGGGGATCAGCACTGTGGTTTCGGTCGGCATGGTGCCTTCGGTCATGGCGACGGCGGTCTTGACGGCCTGGCGCACCATTTCGCCAGGGTTCTGGGTTGACGAGCCGATGAAGGGCGAGCCTTCGCGGTTCAGTTCCTGCACGGCTTCAGGGCTGCCATCGACGCCGGTCACCTTGATCTGGGCCGATTTGCCAGCCTGTTCGACCGCCAGCACGGCGCCGAGCGCGGAGGGATCGTTCATGCCGAAGATGCCAGTCACGTCGGGATGGGCGGTCAGCATGTCGGTGGTGACAGACATGCCCGAGGCGCGGTCGTTGCGCGACGCCTGCTGGCCGACGATCTTGATGTCGGGGAAGTTGACGGCAACATTGTTGCAGCCGGTGATGCGGTCGATGATGGTCTGGATTGGCGTGCCATCGACCAGCAGGACTTCACCCTTGCCGCCCATCTGCTCGAACAGGTACGTGCAGGAGACTTCACCGGCCTGGACCGCATCGGTCATGAACACGGCGTCAGCGCCAACGGCGGGCGTATCGACAGCCATGACGATGACGCCAGCAGCCTTGGCGCGCTCGATAGCTGGCGCAATACCGGCCTGATCGACGGCCGAGATCACGATCAGGTCGACGCCCTGCTGGATGAAGGCATCTATCTGTGTGTTCTGGTTAGCAAGGTCGAGCTGGGCATCCTGGGTGTTGAGCGTTGCGCCGATTTCGGCGGCCGCATCCTTGGCACCGGTTTCCATGGCAGCAAAGAAGGGATTGGACATGTCCTGTACCATGAGGCCGATCTGATCGATCTTGGCCGGCATGTTCTGCGCCGCGGCGGGCAGAACGCCGGCAGCGGCAAGGGCCAGCGCGGATGCGGCGACGATGCTAAACGTTTTGGTCTTCATGTAAGTATCCTCCATGTGTCGATCCTTTGCGAAGCGCGGATCGGCTTGCGCCTTCACCGTCCCTTTGCGGACGGAATGGTTGGTTGGGGTGTGAAGCTGTGGTGGCCGACGGGACCGCAGCCGCAGGACTGGCGCACGATCAGTTCGGCGCCGACCTGTAGCTGGTGATCCGGGCGGTAGGCAGGCATGCTGGACTCGCCGCGCTTTTCGGCCGCGTCTTGGGCCAGGATGATTTCGGCCAGAGTCCTGGCCGCTTGCTGGCCGATTTCGCCGCTGCGCTCGTTGAGCAGAGTCAGCGGCGGCTGGATGAGATTGGACCAGGCGAATTCGTCATAGCCGACCACAGCGATATCGCGCGGAATGCTGAGGCCGCGCAGTTGCAGGTGTTCAAGCGCGCCAAGCAGCATCGGGTTGTTGCCAGCGATCAGCACGTCCGGTACCGCCGTCGCGGTATCGAGGTAAGACTTGAGTGCCTGGCCCGCGGAGACGGCATCGTTGGCGCTTTCCACAACGACCAGCCCGGCATCGGCCGAAGCCGCCGCATCGCGCAGGCCATGCTCGCGCTCGACACGGGTAGACCAGATGGCTGGATAGGCCAGGAACAGCCAGGTCTTGTAGCCATGGCCGGCCAGATGGCCGCCGACCTGCATGCTGGCCTGATAGTTGTCAGTCGTGACGCTGGGCAGCTCGGGTGCTTCGGCCGGCGGCGAAGAGTCGACGAAAACGATCGGAATGTCCCACTTGGACAAAAGTTCAGTATTGGCCTTGCTCAGCGTCAGCGTCGAAATGACCCCTGCTACGCGGGCCTCGATTAGGCGCCGCACAGTGCGGTCTTCCTGTTCCGCATCGTAGTGACCATCGACCGCCACATCGGCGATTATCACCGTCCAGGCCAGTGACTGTACCGTACTTTGGATGCCGCCGATCAGGTCGAGATAGTAGGAGTTCGAAGTGCTGGCTGTGATCAGCCCCACCGAGTCCCGATTGGTGCGTCGCAGATCCTGTGCCGCACGATTGGGAATGTACCCGATGTCATTGGCCGCCGCGAGGACGCGGGCACGGCTATCCTCCGACACGCCATCGGCACCGCGCAGGGCCTGCGAGATCGTGTAGGTCGACAAACCCGTCACTCTGCTGATGTCGCGTATCGTAGGCCGAGCCACAGCGTCCTCCTGCCCAGCCAAGGTTGTGACTAAACGTTTATTTTCATAGCCGCCATGCAGAGGAGTGTCAAATAAACGTTTAGCTCGAGCGGCGATCATTAGCGCCTAATAGGCGACAG
>NZ_LAPV01000157.1 GCF_000971275.1 Devosia psychrophila
ATGACCACGGTTGCCCTGCTCTTGTTCGTTCAGTGGATCCTGAATTAAGCGAGTTTGGAATGACCGACGGCAAACTTATCCAGCTGATGAGAATTTTGGGCGATCCGCAGCGCTTCGCCATTTTTCGCCAGTTGGCCGATGCGGGTGACCTGCCAGCCGGAGCGCTTCGCGCAAAAGGGCTCTCGGCACCTGCCACAAGTTATCACTTGAAGGAAATGACTGAAGGCGGTCTGCTGAAGGTAGCTCGCCGTAAGCAGGAGCGACGTTATTCCATCAATATTGAAACGCTCGATGAGCTTGCGCGATGGGCGCACAGCGCTGTTGAAGATGCAGGGTACGCAAGGTTAATTGCTTATCTGGAGGCGACACCGGGTGAAGCGGAACCTCTAGGCGCCGGCATTGCCAAAGTGCAGGCTATTTAGACTTTCCGTCCGCATAATGGTTGGGCCTAACCCGCGCCTTTGCGACTGCTTCCGACCCCATGCACGAACCCGCTTCGCGGGAGGGTGCATGGGGCGCGATGCGGCCATTTCTTGCGTCGGAAAAGCTACAGCGGAACTGAACTGAACTGAACTGAACCAAGCTTAACGTATGATCTTGCCGCTTCTGATCGATTTTTTAACGAGCGACGGGCGCACAGCTTTCTCCGACAACTAAGGCGGGCTGGAAGGTGATATGGCGCGGCGGAACGCTGACCTTTTTTTCGATGCGTTCGACCAGCATGCGCAGCGCTGCATTGGTCATGTCGGCGACCGGGTGTTCGGTGCGGGTCAGGCGGGGCTTTAACCCGCCAACGCCAGAAATGGTGTCGGTCGAGGCGATCGAGACATCCTGGGGGCAGCTCAGCCCGATGTCGGACACGGCGCGCATTGCCCCGATTGCCATGACCCCGTTCGCTACATAGAGCGCAGTGGGGCGATTAGGCTGGCCAAGGATATCGCGCGCCACCGAATAGGCGGCGTCTTCTCTGAATTCGCCGGAACGGACATGACTTGGCTGAGGCGCGAGGCCGCGGGCAGCCATGGCCTCGATCATGCCTTCGAGCCGGCCATGGCCGGTGGAAAGCTGCATCGGGCCGGTGATCGAGCCGATATGGGTATGACCCAGATCGAGCAGATAATTGGTGACCTGGCGGCCGGCGGAGAAATTGTCCACTGTGACAGTATCGGCCTGGTCTCCCCCCAGGGAGCGCCCCAGCAGAACGGTGGGGACATCATCGAACTCATGATGGCGGTACTGGTCGGCTGCGCCGACCGGCACGATGACCGCGCCATCGCAACCAAGCGTGCGAATGCGCGCGAGAATGCGCCGCTCGGTTTCGGGCTTTTCGTCACTGTTGAAAAGCACCAAGGAGTAGCCCCAGGCGGCCACCGCCGCCTCGGCTGAGGACACCATGCGCGCATAGAACGGATTGGCGAGATCGGCCACGGCCAGGGCAATGAGCTGGCTGCGCCCGCGCCGCAAATTGCGGGCCACAAGAGATGGGGAATAGCGCAGGTCGCGGATGGCTGAGAGCACGCGCGCCCGCAGGTCAGGGCTGACATAGGCGGTGTCGTTGACGACGGCCGATACGGTAGCCGTCGATACGCCCGCAGCCTTTGCAACATCCTTGATCGTCGCCAAAAGCACACCATAGCTAATCGTTTCGCTGACTTTGAAACAACAATTCCGCCATGTCCAGCATGATTTTTGTTGCATGAGACGCAAAGTTGCGGGACGCTAGCGAAACGGTTCGGCCAGATGCTCCCGACAAGAAGCACACGTCCGAGGCGATCAATGGGAGTTGAAATCATGAGAAATCTAACGCTGGGATTGCTTGCCGCGGCCGTTGCCCTTTCCGGCTCGGTAGCCATGGGGCAGGACAAGCCGCTGCTTGGCATCGTGTCGATCAGTGCAACCGAAGCCAACAATGTCCGCTACATCCAGGGTGCCACCAAGGCAGCCGAGGAAATGGGCTGGCAGGTCAATGTTGTTGACGCTGCCGGCAATGCCGACCAGGCCAATGCTGCTATCCAGAACTTTGCCCAATTGGGCGCCGGCGCCATTATCGATATGGTGTTTCCGTTCTCATCGATCGGTGCGGGTCTCGACGCCGCCGGCTCTGCCAATATTCCCGTCGTGACCTGGGGCGGTGGGCTGGGCTCGACCGTTGCGGCCACCAACGGCTCTGGTGGGCCGATGGCCATTCCGGTTGTCGAGACCATGGTCAAGCAGATGGATGGGAAGGGCTCGATCCTGGCGCTGACCTACCGGACCGGCGAAGTCTGCCGGAATCGCGAAACGCAGATGGACGAGATCCTCGCCAAATATCCCGACATCACCGTCACAAAGAACGAAGTGCGCATTCCCGGCTATTTCGAAGACGGGGCGCAATACGCCAATGCCTGGCTGGCTTCGCACCCGGCCGGCAATGAAAACCTGGCCATCTGGGGCTGCTGGGACGATCCGGCGATCGGCGCCATTGGCTCGCTGCGTGCACAGGATCGTAGCGATGTCGCCGTCTATGGCATCAACGGCAACGCCCAGGCGCTCGAGAACATCAAGAACGGCTACATGACCGCCACGGCCTGGCAGGATAGCTTCACCGAGGGCTACAACATGGTCAAGATGCTCGAGGAGATCAAAGCCGCGGGCACCGGCTGGACGCCAAAGGCTGCCGAAGTCGCTGCCGTGCTGGTGACCAAGGACACGGTCGAGGCCTTCATCGCCGAACACCCGGAAGCCATCCAATAAGTCTGGACGTTTCGTGACCGATACGACGATCATATCGCCCATGACGGGGACGCCCACAGCGTCCCCGTTCATCGTGGCACGCCATATCGCCAAGGCCTTCGGCGGCGCGCAAGCGCTCAAGGATGTCTCGATCGACCTGCTGCCCGGCGAAGTCCACGGACTGGTGGGTGCCAATGGTGCAGGCAAATCGACGATGATCCGCATCTTGGCCGGGCTCAATCACCCTGACGCCGGCAGCATCGAGATCGACGGGCAAACGACCAACGTCGCCAATGCGCAGGCAGCGGCTGCCATGGGCATGAGCTTTATCCATCAGGAACTGGCCTTCGTGCCAGGCATGACGGTGTTGCAGAACATCATGCTGGGCGTGCCCAAGCCATCGCGGTTGGGGTTGACGGACTGGTCGGCGATCGCGCGCGAGGTTGCCCCGATCGCCAAGCGCGTCGGCATCACCGCGCCGCTCAATGCCAGCGTCAAGGGATTGTCGACGGCCGAGAACTGGCTGATCAATATCTGCCGGGCACTGGTGCGCAAGTCGCGGCTGATCGTCATGGACGAACCCACGGCGTCCTTGTCAGCCAGCGAGAGCGAAAAGCTCTTCACCATTATCCGCGACCTGTCGCGTTCGGGCGTAACCGTGCTCTACGTGTCGCATCGGCTCGACGAAATCTTGGACCTCTGCGATCGGGTATCGGTGTTCCGCGATGGTCGCTCGGTGGACGAATTTTCCCGCGCCGGACTGACGCGGCAGAAGCTGGTGGAGTCCATCGTCGGCAAGGGGCTTGACGAAACCGTCAAGCCGGTCCGGGCTGAAATGAGCCGCGAGGTGGTTCTCGACGTCGCCGATATTTCGCGCCTGCCGCGGGTCAAGAGTGTCAGCTTTGCGCTGCATCGCGGCGAGGTGCTGGGCATTGGCGGTCTCGTTGGCGCCGGCCGCACGGAACTGGCGCGCCTGATCTATGGCGCAGACCGGCCCGATGGCGGCAGCATGACCTTGTCCGGCAAGGCCTTCCGGCCCAAATCCCCCAGTGCTGCGGTCAAGGCCGGCCTGGGCCTTGTGCCCGAGGAGCGCCGCGCCGAAGGGTTGGTGTTGTCCAAAAGCGTGCTATTCAACCTCGGGCTCGCCAATCTCGACAGCCTGGTTTCCGGCAAGTTTGTGCCGCTGCTGAGCCGTAAGCGACAGGCGCATATGGCGACCGAGACGATCAAGGCGTTGGCGATTAAGACACAGGGCATGGACCAGCCGGTCGGCCGCCTGAGTGGTGGCAACCAGCAGAAGGTGGTGATCGGCCGCTGGCTGCGGCGCGAGCCCGATGTGCTGATCCTCGACGAACCCACCCGCGGCGTCGATATCGGCGCGCGCGGCGAGATTCACAAGCTGATCCGTCAGTTGGCCCAATCGGGCATGGCGGTGCTGGTTATTTCCTCCGAGCCGGACGAGTTGCCAGACCTCTGCGACCGCGTGCTGGTGATGGCCGAAGGCAGCGTGGTTCGCGAGCTGAGCGGGGATAAATTGTCGCGCAATGCGATCGTTGAAGCGAGCTACGAAGTGACCAAGCAAGGAGTCCCGGCATGAGCGATATTTCAGTTTCCGGCCGACGGCTGACGCCCCAGATGAAGGCAGGGCTCGGGATTTTTGCCCGCTATGCGACTATCCTGGGCCTTTTTGCGATGATCCTCGTCTTTTCGCTGCTGTCGCCCAAGGCTTTTCCGACGCTGGGCAACTTCACCAATGTGCTCAACCAGGCATCGCTGGCCATGATCATCGCCGGCGGGTTGACCCTGGCGGTCATCGTTGGTGAGCTCGATTTGTCCATCGGCTTTGCGGCGAGCCTACACGGCATTATCGTCACCGGCCTGATCGTCCACGACAAGCTGCCGATCCCGGTCGCAGTCGTGATCGTCGTGGCCCTTGGGGCGCTGATCGGGCTCGTCAACGGCTTCATCGTCACCAAGATCAAGGTCAATTCAGTGATCGCAACGCTTGGGGTCGGCACCATTCTCACCGGTTTTGCCTTCGCCTATTCGTCCGGGGTGCCGATCGTTGCCGGGGTGCCCGAGGCGTTCCTGCAACTGTCGCTGGGCCGCTGGCTGTTTGGCATTCCCAACAATATCGTAGTGATGGTCGTGGTTCTGGGCGCCTTGTGGACCTTGGTCGAGCGCACCTCGCTGGGCCAGGAAATCCAGGCAGTCGGCGGCAATGCCGCGGCCGCGCGGCTGGCCGGCATCGATGTCGACCGCATCAAGATCCTGGGCTTTGTGGTCTCTGGGATGTGCGCTGCGCTGACGGGCATCCTTTTGGCATCGCGCCTGGGAAGTGGTACGGCCAGCGCTGCGGACTCCTACCTGCTCACGGCCTTTGCCGCGGTCTTCCTTGGCTCCGCTACCCTGCGCGACGGCGAATTCCACGTGCTCGGCACTTTCGTCGGCGCTCTGATCATCGCCTTTGGTTTCAATGGCCTTAACATCTTCGGCGCGCCGACCTTCTCGCAATATGTGTTCCAGGGTGCCATCCTGATCGTGGCAGTGGGGCTATCGAGCCTTGGCCGGTCGCTGGCAGAAAGCTGAGGGGCGAAATGGCCGATATGTGGGACGTCTATGTGATGGAATATGCCCGGTCCAAGGATCAGCCCTGGGTCGACCTGATCTCGGGCATGTATGATGACGGGGTGATGGATCTGCCCTTTTCGTTCATCCTGGCGCGCCAGGGTGACCGCAACGTGCTGATCGATACCGGCTTCATGCAGCACGAAGAAGGGTTTTCCAACAAGTTCGGCATTCCCTACTGGGTCTCCCCGCTCCGCCTCCTGGCCGAGCTGGGCGTGACGCCCGAGGCCGTGACCGATATAGTTCTGACGCACTGCCATTTCGACCACATGGGTTCGGTCGGCGAATTCCCCAATGCCCGTATTCACCTGCAAAAAAGCGAGCTGCTGAGCTGGTACGAGGCGATCGCGCTGCCCAGGCAGTTCGGCTATCTCACGGCCATCATTGACCCCGACAACCTGCGCTCGGCGCTCGATGCCTCTATCGAACATCGCGTCATGCTGATCGATGGCGACAAGGACAATGTGCTGCCAGGCCTGCATGTCCGGCTTGGCAGCGGCCACACCGTGGGGCAGCAGTTTGTCACGATCGAAACCGTACGTGGCAAGCTGGTGATCTCCGGGGATTGCGTCTATTCGCGGCTGCAGTTGACCGGTCGCAACAATGACGGGGTCTATGTTCCCCTCAACAATGCCACCGGCAATGTCTGGGAGCAGCTCAAGACCATCGACAGGATCAACAACGAGCTGGCCGGCGACATGGATCGCCTCGTCATCCTGCACGACATTGAGCGCTGGAAGGGCCTACCCGTGGTCGCAGAGCTTGAAGGTTTTCATATCGTCAAAGTAGGCTAACTGCCAAAATGGGTCTGATCTGTTGGCAGGCTAATGGCCCAGTAGCCAAAGTTGACTTGCGCTGAGGTGGGCGGCTCCCATCACACAGGCTGAATCCGTGCGACGTCGGGATCTGTCCTAAAAATGTTCCGCCAACGCGGGTTGGTTTCTGCGGTATTCCAGGTCCAATTCGACGTTCAGCAATGTGCTGGCAACGTCCGTTTTTCGGAGCGGGCATTCGATGCGTGAACGTCCGCAATGGTGAAGGGTTTCGGGTGCCTCTTGGCGTACGAAAGCCTCTCATGCAGGAACCCGTGGTCCGCAGGTGTTGCGCTATGGGTTTTGCTGTTTTGGGGTGATCGAGTGCGTGCCTCGAACAG
>NZ_LAPV01000158.1 GCF_000971275.1 Devosia psychrophila
CTCTATCTGGGCCTCAGCATCATGACTGCGATCAAGGAAATCAGCCAGGGACTGCCCCATCGGCTCGATCCGACGGGTCTCTGTTCCTATGATGTTGACTGCGACGAT
This sequence comes from Devosia psychrophila, assembly GCF_000971275.1. Lineage (GTDB taxonomy): Bacteria > Pseudomonadota > Alphaproteobacteria > Rhizobiales > Devosiaceae > Devosia > Devosia psychrophila. The sequence goes on from NZ_LAPV01000158.1 coordinate 109, forward strand.
GTCTTCGACCTGACAACGGAGCAGGGGAGGGGGGCCGCAGCAGTTTCTGCGACAGATATGGGCTGCGACTGGGCGTGGGCCCTTTCGACCGGAGTTCGACCCGCGTCCTGGGCCATATACGATCGCTTGGTCTCACGAGGTGTCGCCGGCATTGTCGAGCCCAGCTACGCAATAGGGGCCGATGTCGACGATCGCAATCTGGTCTTGTGGGATTGGGGTCCAGCCCATCCCCATCAGGTCGAAGTTTTCGATCCAAGCAGCCGGCTGCCACACGATCAGCTGTCTTGGGGCTAGAATAGTCAGCTTTTATGGGCCAGAGAGCCTCTCATTATGCCACTAAGGGCAGGAACGGGGTGGAATGCGGAAAGTCCGCTTACGGGCCGGCACCCTGAAAAGCAGACATATTTTAGGCGCTCGGAGCGGCCGTCGACCAGATGACCATGATAATTCCGCTTAGCGCATAGCCATCTCTACCCGATGACAAGACATTACTTTAAAACTGAACCACACTTTTACGTTGCGGGTGCAAAAAGGTATCGCTGCAAAGTCTCGGCAATCGCGGCCACAGTGTCAGGTGGATCGAGGTAGTCATCGCCTAGGTTCAAAATGTAACGACAATAGGCGAGACCCAAAATTTGGGTCGCGACAAGGCTGGCTCTGTGTTGTGCTCCGGCTTCTCCTGTCAGCTTAGTGACAAGCGGCACGATCTGACCATTTAGAATCTTCATGATTTTGTCAGCTGCAGTGGCATTGGTCGCCGCAGTTCGGACCAGCACTCTCAGCAGATCATCTGCGTAGTTTCCTTCCCACCGAGTATAAAAATGGCGAACGAGCCGCTCTCCGATCTCTCCTTTGTTTACGTCGCTGAGATCGGGGAATTCCAGATCGATGGCTACGGCCTGTGCAAAAAGCTCTTCTTTGCTGCCAAAGTACCTGTTGATCAACGCCACATTGACCCCGGCCTCAGCCGCGATGTCGCGCACAGTGGTCCGCTCATATCCATTGGCAGCAAATTGACCCTTGGCTGCCATCAGTAGGCGTGACTGGGTGGCCTCAGAATTTCTAATCATAGACCTTCTCATGTGTAAACACGCATTGACATAACGGATACAAGAAATGTAAGCAAACGTTTACATTAGGAGTATGGCCATGAACGCGAACCCCGATGTTTTAATCGTAGGCGCAGGTCCGGCAGGATTAGCAACTGCTATCGGTCTGGCTCAGGCCGGCGTTGACTTCCGAATCGTCGATGCCTTGCCCAGCGCACAGAATACCTCTCGGGCTGCGGTTATTCATGCTGCAACACTTGAGACGTTGCAGAGGCTCGGTGTTGCCGACACTTTGATAGATCAAGGTATAAAGGCGCCGGATTTCAGAGTGCGCGATCGAGACCGCATTCTGCTGGGGGCCTCGTTCTCGGTTCTCGACAGTTCAACCCCGTTTGCCCTCATGATCCCACAGGACGAAACGGAGGAAGTCTTGACCAGACATTTGGAAAAACTTGGGCACAGCGTACTTCGACCAGCCCGGCTGGTGAAAATACAGAAAGGTGAGAATGGCGTCAGTGTGTTGTTGGACGGTCCATCGGGCACGCAAACCATGACAGCCCGGTTTATAGTCGGCGCCGATGGCGAAAAAAGTTTCGTCCGCTCCAATGCAGGAATTGCTTTTCCTGGAGCCACCTATGGATCGTTCATGCTCGCAGATGTCCACATGAGCTGGCCCATCGACCTCCGCGAGGTTAGCCTGTTTTTTGCCCAAGAGGGGACACTGGTCGTCGCGCCGATGTCGAATTCTCGCTTTCGGGTGGTTGCACAGCTCGCCGATGCGCCGGCGCAGCCGACGATTGCAGACGTGCAGCGCGTTATAGATCTGCGAGGACCAAGTAATGGGGTGACGGTGCGCGACATTATATGGGGCTCTCGCTTCCAAGTTCATCATAAGCTGGCTGCTCGGTTCCGGGATGGGCCATATCTTCTTGTCGGCGATGCCGCTCACGTCCATAGCCCCGCAGGAGGTCAAGGCATGAATCTTGGTATTCGGGACGCTGAAACGCTGGCGATAGCCTTGGCGAGCTATCTGCGTACTCCTGGGACGCAACTCGATGACTATGCACGCGATCGACGTGCTTCGGCCCAGCAAGTGCTGAACAGAACCGACCGACTGACCAAGGTGGCGACCTTGAAATCGCCTATTCTAAGATGGATACGCGACCAGGTTCTTGCCGCGGCGGGACAGTCGCCAACGATACGCGAGCGCATTGCTAAAATGCTCGCTGGTTTTTCGTAGCTCAGCGATCGTCTTCTAGGTGTTTGATCCCGGGCTTTGATGGTGCGATGTTTTCCATGGAATGGAAGGAAGCACTATGGGCCAGGTTCTACACGGCAGCGCCACAACGACAGAGGCAGTCCGTCGAGCGATACAACATAGTCAAGAGAGCTTGAGGTCGCTTTCCAAGCGCTACGGGATTAACCAGAAGACGGTGGCGAAGTGGAAACATCGGACGTCGGTGGCCGATCTTCCCACCGGCCCCAGGGATCCGAGGTCGACGGTGCTGTCGATCGAGGAGGAGGCGATCATCGTCGCGTTTCGCAAGCACACGCTGCTGCCGCTGGACGATTGCCTCTACACCTTGCAGCCGACGATCCCGCATCTGACGCGGTCGTCATTGCACCGCTGCCTGCAGCGCCATGGCATTTCCAGGCTTCCCGATGTGGCGGGCGACAAGCCCGACAAGAAGAAGTTCAAGACCTACCCGATCGGCTATATCCACATCGACATCGCCGAGGTCCAGACCGCCGAAGGCAAGCTCTATCTCTATGTCGCCATTGATCGCACGAGCAAATTTACCGTCGTTCAACTCGTCAGGAAAACAGGAAGAACCTCGGCGTCGGCCTTCCTGGTCCAGGTGATCCAGGCCATCCCCTACAAAATCCATACCGTTCTGACCGACAACGGCATCCAGTTCACCTTCCCGCCCCGCTACGCCAATGGTTACACGGCCCGCTATGTCACGCACATGTTCGACATGCGCTGTCACGAGAACGGCATCGAGCATCGTCTCACCAAGATCAAGCATCCGTGGACCAACGGGCAGGTAGAGCGCATGAACCGCACCATCAAGGAAGCCACCGTCAAGCGCTACCATTACGACAGCCACCAACAGCTCGAAGCGCACCTGACCGACTTCATCGCCGCCTACAACTACGGACGCCGGCTCAAGACCCTGAAGGGCCTCACGCCCTACGAATACATCTGCAAAATCTGGACAGCAGAGCCCGAAAGGTTCAGTCTTGATCCAATCCACCAAATGCCGGGACTAAACACCTAGATGGCTGGCAGGTATTGCCTCCGCTATTCCCGGAGAAATTCGTACGTTTTCTGATGGCTGCAATTGTCGCAAGCGTATCGGCGACTTTGGGTGGCAAGCAGAATATCCGTTGTTCTTTGAATAATACAGAAAGCGGACTTAGCTATGTCAGGGGGCCTTGGAGCCGTAGGCTGCGAGAAAAACGCGGACCGCCTCTTTGGCGAAACGGCGCATCTCTGCGTCGCTCGGCAGGCCGTCATCTCCCAGGAGCATGGCGCGGTTGACCGGTTCGGCCATGAACAGCCAGTTGAAGTGGATCGCGGCCAGTGTGGCATCTGGGCATGTTAACAGGCCCTGTGCTTCAAGCCGTTTGAACACATCTGCCAATACGCTGATCGCGCGTTGAGGGCCCCGCTCGTGCAAGATGCGTGCAAGGTCGGGGAACCGTGCAAGCTCACCGATCACCAATCGCCGCAGTTGCATCAGCGCTGGGGTCAGCGCGACGGAAAGCTGCCGATGGGCATAAGCGAAGAGGTAGCGTTCCAACGTTTCCATGCTGTCGGGTTCCATTGGTGCGGTATGGACCCGCAAATCTGCTTCGCCCATCATGGCCGTCACGACCTCAATGAAGAGCGCCTCTTTGCTCCTAAAATTCTTGTAGACAGTCTGCTTTGAGACGCCGGATGCCACGGCGATTTCGTCCATGTTGGCGCCGAGAAATCCCGACTTCATGAAAGTCTCGGTCGCTGCAGCCAGCACGTTTAACCGCTTGCGTCCCGAACTCGTGCTCGCCTCATCTTTTGCAACAACAGCCATCACGACTCCTTCCGACTTGACAATCATACTGGACCGTCTAGTTTCGTGCAAGATTAGAACTGGATCGTTCAGCCCATTTATGGAGTACGTCATGCCTGCTCATCAGACCAAGACCCTCCCAGTTGCGGGAGCGACCCTGCACTACGAAATCTGGGGTAGTGGCCCCCTGATCGTTATCATTCCCGGCGGCCCGCAGGATGCTGGCGTCTTTGCCGGCCTGGCCGATCAACTAAGCGATCGCTACACGGTACTGTCCTTCGATCCTCGCGGTAATTCACGCACTATGACCGACACTCAACCGGGCGATCTCGATGTAGATGTCATCGCGGATGATGTTGCAGCACTCATTGCTGCAAATGGCGGGGGCCCTGCTTTTATCTTCGGTACCAGCGGCGGCGCGCAGATCGGCCTCAACCTTGCCGCACGCTACCCCACCAAAGTCTCGGTGCTGATCGCACATGAGCCACCAAGCATGATGCTGCTGGCCGATCCCGAACCGGCCCTGGCCGGTGACCGAGCGCTCCATGAAACCTATAGGCGAGATGGCGTCGAGGCGGCTATGGGCCAGTTCTTGGCCGAAAATGGCCTCGACGGCACACCCGATTGCGACATGCCGCCCAAGGTAGCCGAAACCTTCGGCCGCATCGGTGGCAATTTCGAATATTGGTTTGCCCATGGCATGCTGCCACTTTCCACTTACCGTCCAGATGTCGAAGCTTTGCGCAATGGCGCGCCTCGCATCGTCGTCGCCATCGGCACCGGATCTGTCGGCCAGCCTATCGAAGCCATGAGCCAGGCGGTGGCCGATCAGCTCGGCATTAAATCGACGGCGTTCCCTGGCGATCATATGGGCTTTGAAAGCGACGTGGATGGCTTTGCCGCAGCCATGACTTACGCCTTCTTGGAAGACCGTCATGATTAAGGACACAATCGAAAAGTACGTGATGAAAAATGGCGTTTCGCCCGATCACAAGGTCAAGGTTGATGCTCAAAAGTTCTTCGCCATGAAGGAGGCAGTGCTGGCCTCCCTGCCCGACGAAGCGCCCGGCATTACGCCGGCCAAACTGCGCAAGTGTATCGTGCCGATCCTGTCCCAGGAACATTTTCCCGGCAGCGAAAAGGCTGGCTAGTGGATGAAGGGGGTACAACTCGACCTTTAATTTAAGGGTCTCATCACTTGCGGCAGTACCAGCCGGTGAAGATTTTTCGCACCAAGGAGAAATGAGATCGACTGTGCCATTTCAAAATTTGCACGCAAGCGATCCATCACCGTCCAGCCGACTACCACTGACAAAGGTCAGCTTTCGGCGAGCTGCGACACTTGTTGAATGGCGGATATGGGGTGGTGAGTTCAACCGGTCGACAGCGGACTGGCAAGTACGGGTGGAAGGAGATCGCCCGGTCGTGAGCGGGCAGGGGGCGCGGACCCCATCCTGCCCCTGCATTATAGAGATTACGCCGCCACTATCTCCTCCGAAGAGAACCAGACCTCGGAATATATCGCCAGGGCCGATGCATCGGGCGCGCGGTCGGCCTTCCGCCACAATGAGCGGATTGACCGGGCTTCTTTGCGATCGGGCACTTTCTCGCAGCTATCGAGGCTGGAGGCGCCGATGCAGGGAATGAAGTACGCAGCACCACAGGGCCGCAAGGTAATTCCCTGTTCGGTGCGGGTCGCCAGTACGGCCATGGCGATCTCCTCGCTTGGCCGCCATGGGAAGATCATGCGACCGCCAGGCTTCAGGGCGACAAGCCATCCGGCCGGTGGCGCGACGACGCCGGCATTGACGTAGATGATATCGGACGGTGGGATGGCCTCCACCGTCGCGTCACCGCCAATCACCGTCACGCCTTCAAACGGTACGAGGTAGTTCATAGCCGCCGCGGCCAGGCGGGTTTCTATCTCGTAGCCGATCAGAGTGCCGACCGGCGTGG
>NZ_LAPV01000159.1 GCF_000971275.1 Devosia psychrophila
TTGTGGGATATTTACCCGTCGCACCCCTCCCCCCTGGGGCACAGTGGGTGCATTGTGCGCCAACCTACCCCCACCCGACCCCTTCGGGGCCACCCTCCCCACAAGGGTGAGGGATGAGAAAGAACTCTGACCGTTGGTCTGGCGCCTCCCTCCCCTGAATGGGCTTCGAGCCATCCCGAAGGGCAAATCGCTCCAGTGGAGCGATTTGAGGCGAGAAGGATTGAGGGTGGGGTGATGGGAGCCACGATGTGTGTGTCGACTGCGCTCGTCAGCCCAAGATATCCTTCGACTGCACCCGTCCAACACCTGCTTCCGCCATAGCCGCCCATGCTTTTGCGAGACTGCCGCCGTTGTCGATTGCCCTTGTGGCGTCTTCGACGACTGTCACCTCGAAGCCGGCGGCGGCGGCGTCGATGGCGGTCCAGCCGACGCAGAAGTCGGTGGCGAGGCCGACGATGTAGAGCCGGCCGACGTCGCGTTCGTTGAGGTAGCCGGCAAGGCCGGTCGGGGTGTGGCGGTCGGCCTCCTGGAAGCCGGAGTAGCTGTCGATTTCGCGATTGTAGCCCTTGCGGATGACCAGCTGGCCGTGCGGGATATCAAGGTCCGCCGAAATCTCGGCGCCGTGGCTGTCCCAGATGCAGTGGTCGGGCCACAATACCTGCGGGCCATAACTGAGCTCGATCATCTCGAAGGCTTGGCGCCCGTCATGCTGGCTGGCGAATGAGATGTGATCGGCCGGGTGCCAATCCTGGGTGAAGACCACATGGGCGAATTTGCGCGCGAGCGTGTTGATCAGCGGCACAATCTCGTCGCCGCCGGCCACCGCGAGGCTACCGCCGGGCAGGAAATCATATTGCACATCGACGACGACCAGCAGGTCATTGGGTTGGATCTCGATGGTCATTCTGGTGTCTCCGGGGCTTTGGGTGTCGCTTCTCTGATCCACTCGGCCCGCATCAGGCCGCGGACTGAATTGCCGAGCCAGATTGCATCGGACCGCTCCAGATCGTCTAGCGTCAAAAGCTGCTCGCTGGCTTTGCCGGTGGCGAGTAGCTCGGCGCGCAGCGTGCCGGGGAGTAGGCCGGAGGACAGGGGTGGCGTGAGCAGTGTGCCATCGCTTTGAACAAAGAGGTTGGTGATCGAGCCCTCGGTCAGCTCGCCACGTTCGTTGAGGAACACCACTTCATCAACGCTGAGGGCGGCGTGGGCGTGCTGGCGCGGCTCGTCGTAGAAAGCGCGGTTGGTGGTCTTGTGCATCAGCCAGAGGCTTTGGGAATTAAGCCGTCCGGGCGCGATGGCAAAGCGGAAAGTGGCTGGATTGGGCGGCAGCGGTACGGCCGTTACGGCGTGACCGGACACGTCGAGCATCAGGCGGACGCGCATGCGGGGTTCGGGGAAGGGTTGCGCCTGGAGTAGGGCCAGGATCGCCGCGCGGTCGAAGGGCAGGGCGAAGTACGCAGCCGATGCTGCCATGCGGTCGAGGTGGCGGTCGAGCAGGGTGTAGCCCCCCTCGATCTGCCAGAGCAGGGTTTCGATCAGGGTGACTGGCTGCGCTGGCTCGGTAAAAAATGCCATCTTGAGCAGGGCCTCGCGGTATTCATCCTCGACGACGCTATCGGCGACTATGCCACCGCCGATGCCGATTTCGCCCCTGCCGGCATTGTCGATAACGGCGGTGCGGATGGCGACGTTGAGGGTGAGGTCGCCGTTGGGGGCGAAGTGGCCGATGGAGCCGGTGTAGAGGCCGCGCGGGCCACCTTCGATCTCGCGGATGATTTCCATGGCGCGCAGTTTGGGGGCGCCGGTAATCGAGCCGCAGGGAAAGAGATTGGCCAGCACCTTCGAAGTTGTCACTTCAGGCCGGCGGTGGGCGGTAATGCCCGAGGTCATGGTGTGGAGCGTCGCGTAAGTTTCGACGGTAAACAGGTCGGTGACCTTGACCGAGCCGATTTCGGCAATGCGGCCCAGGTCGTTGCGCAGCAGGTCGACGATCATCAGGTTTTCGGCGCGGTTCTTTTCATCGGCTGCGAGAACGAGGCGACCTGCTTCGTCCTCGGCCACTGTGCGACCGCGTTTCAGGGTGCCCTTCATCGGGCGAGCAGAGAGGGCGCCAGCGCGGCTGGAAACGAACAGTTCGGGCGAACGGGAGAGGATCCACTGCTCGCCGGTGTTGATCAGCGCGCCATAGGCGACGGCCTGCTTGCGCACCAGTTCGCGATATAGCGCCACCGGATCGCCCTCGAGGCGGAAATCGGCCTTGAAGGTGAGGTTGACCTGATAGGTATCACCGGCGGCGATCAGGTCTTTTACCCGGTCGAAGGCGGTTGCATAGCGCGCCTCGTCCCAGCGCGGGGTGATGTCGAACGCGGCGCCTGTGGCATTGCCAGCGATGGCGGCAAGCCGCTGATCGACCTCGGCGGCGGTCAGGCGTTCGGGGGCTTCATAAAGCCCGAGCCAGAGCAGCGGCGCGTCGTCGGGCAGGTATGGCGCCAGTCGCTCTTCGAAAGCAAAGCCGGCCTCGTAGGCCAGATAGCCGGCTGCATGCAGGCCAGCAGCGTTTGCCGCTTCGAGCTGGCGCAGTGCGGTCTTGATTTCAGCGCGATTGCGCGCAACAAGCTGCTGCCTTGGCGCGGTGAACCACAGGTTCTCGCCATGCGGATCGAGCGTATCGTGAAGCAGGACGGTGCCGGGGGTGAACATGGCCGCTGTTCTAGGCAGTTTTATCGGCTTCGTCACGGGTCAGGCTGGCTTGGGAAGCTGGCAAATCTATCGACACGGCGCTTGAAGGGCTTGGGCCACCCCCCTATATACGCCGCAGGCCCAGAGATGGGCACATTCACGTTGCAAAGGAACCCGGCCCTTGCGGCCAAGGGACTGCCTCGCAAGAGGGGTTTCACAATGGGTTTGCTGAAAGAGAGGCTAGTTTAATGGCTAAAGTCATCGGTATCGACCTGGGCACCACCAATAGCTGCGTCGCAGTCATGGACGGCGCCAATCCCAAGGTCATCGAAAATGCGGAAGGGGCGCGCACCACCCCCTCGATGGTTGCCTTCAGCAAGGACGGTGAACGTCTGGTTGGCCAGCCGGCCAAGCGCCAGGCCGTGACCAATCCGGAAGGTACGCTGTTTGCGGTCAAGCGCCTGATCGGTCGTCGCTATGACGACAAGGTCGTCGGCAAGGACAAGAACCTGGTGCCGTTCAAGATCGTGGCCGCCGAGAATGGCGATGCCTGGGTCGAAGCTTCGGGCGAAAAGTATTCTCCGAGCCAGGTCTCGGCGATGATCCTGCAGAAAATGAAGGAAACTGCCGAGTCCTATCTCGGCGAGACCGTCACCCAGGCCGTCATCACAGTTCCGGCATACTTCAACGACAGCCAGCGCCAGGCAACGAAGGACGCAGGCAAGATTGCCGGTCTTGAAGTGCTGCGCATCATCAACGAGCCGACTGCGGCTGCCCTGGCCTATGGCCTCGACAAGAAGAACACGGGCACCATCGCGGTCTATGACCTTGGCGGCGGCACCTTCGACGTGTCGATCCTTGAAATCGGCGATGGTGTCTTCGAAGTGAAGTCGACCAACGGCGACACCTTCCTCGGTGGCGAAGACTTCGACATGCGCCTGGTGGATTACCTGGCCGACGAGTTCAAGAAGGAACAGGGCATCGACCTTCGTTCCGACAAGCTGGCTCTGCAGCGTCTCAAGGAAGCTGCCGAAAAGGCCAAGATCGAACTGTCGAGCTCGACCCAGACCGAAATCAACCTGCCGTTCATCACCGCCGACGCTTCGGGCCCAAAGCACCTGACGCTCAAGCTCAGCCGGTCCAAGCTGGAATCGCTGGTCGATGACCTGATCCAGCGCACCATGGACCCCTGCAAGCAGGCCATGAAGGATGCCGGCATCACCGCTGCCCAGATCGACGAAGTCGTGCTGGTCGGTGGCATGAGCCGCATGCCCAAGGTACAGGAACTGGTCAAGCAATTGTTTGGCAAGGAGCCCCACAAGGGCGTCAACCCGGACGAAGTCGTGGCGCTCGGCGCAGCGATCCAGGCAGGCGTGCTGCAGGGCGACGTCAAGGACGTGCTGCTGCTCGACGTTACGCCGCTTAGCCTGGGCATCGAAACCCTCGGCGGCGTGTTTACTCGCCTGATCGATCGCAACACCACAATCCCGACCAAGAAGAGCCAGACCTTCTCGACCGCCGAAGACAGCCAGAGTGCCGTGACCATCCGCGTGTTCCAGGGCGAACGCGAAATGGCTGCCAACAACAAGCTGCTGGGCAATTTCGATCTGGCCGGCATTCCGCCTGCACCGCGCGGCGTGCCGCAGATCGAAGTGACCTTCGACATCGATGCCAACGGCATCGTGCAGGTTTCGGCCAAGGACAAGGGCACCGGCAAGGAGCAGCAGATCCGCATCCAGGCCTCGGGTGGTCTTTCTGACGCCGACATCGAGAAGATGGTCAAGGAAGCCGAGCAGAACGCCGAAGGCGACAAGAAGAAGCGTGAAGCCGTCGAAGCCAAGAACCAGGGCGAAAGCCTGATCCACTCGACTGAAAAGTCGCTGAAGGAATATGCCGAGAAGGTTGGCGCCGAAGACAAGACCGCAATCGAAACCGCGATCACCCAGCTCAAGGCCGTGATCGAAGGCGACGATGGCGATTTGATCAAGGAAAAGACCGATGCGCTGGCACAGGCCTCGATGAAGCTGGGCGAGGCCATGTACAAGGCAAGCCAGGCCGAAGCCGAAGCCAAGGCCAATGGCACCGACGATGAGGACGAAGACGACGTCGTCGACGCCGACTTCGAAGAGGTCAAGGACGACGACGACAAGAAGTCTGCGTAAGTCTTATGCGAATGGATTGAAGGGTCCGGCGCAAGCCGGACCCTTTTCGTTTATGCTGTAAACCACGACCGGAGCTGACTGCGCCATTCCATTGGCTATTTGGCGCCGTATCGCTTAGGATAGCGAATGAACATTCCAGACCCCCAAACCTTCACCGACCCAATAAAACTGCGCAAGCTGATGGCTAACGCCGTTCGCCTTGGCTATATCGACCTCGCCTTTGGCTGCCAGATGCGCATTGCCGAACTGGCTGGCGCTGCTTATAGCGAAGCCATCGACCGCGCATTCTTCACCGGCCTCGTCGCCGCAGAGGAATTCCGCACTGCCGATAACGGCCGCTCCACCAAGCTGATCAATATCCGTGCCCGCCACAAGAAGTTCGGCGCGATCCGCGTGCTCACCGATCTGGTGATGGCACCGGACGTCAGCGACGGCTTTGCCAAGCTGGTCGAACACAAGCGTAGCGACCTGACCGCTGAGGCCATCGTGCTCAACCACGAAGACCAGTTCAGCGTCGATGCGGTCAATGCCGCACGCAAGAAGCTGATGGACAATAATGTGAACCTCGGCGAGACGGCGGAAGCCTAAGCTTCGCTGCTACGCCATAGACCGGCACTCTCGAGCTTGCTCGAGGGTGTTTTGTTTTGTGCTGCAAACGGCCGTGCTAAAAGAATTCTATGGATGTGACGCTGTCCTGCCATTCGACCGTAGGTCTCATGGTCTTCTTGGTTTCAAAGGCTCCGCTGGAGCCTTTCATCCGCTTGCGCGGAACACCTTGAAGCGTTTCACGTGAATCCGTGTGCCGCGAAATGGGCTTATTCACGCCCAAGTGCGGTCCGCATTATCCAGTCAAAGCTCAGCTCACAAAATTGCGAGGCCTGCTGATGTCCGATTCTGGCCAGGATCATTCCAATTCACTTCCACCATCCGACTCCATCGGCCGCCTAGCCGAGTTGATCAGCGGCGATCCGATGGGCCGGATCGATGCCGACATGAAGCATGTGCTGGATCGCCTGACCGAGCTCGGCGCCCGCTCGTTGGAGCATCTTTCACCTCAGCAGGCCCGACAGCAGCCGCAGGTCGGCGAGGCCGTTGCCGCCATTCTCGGCCAACAAAGCCGCGAATGGCCCAATGACGGCGTCACGGCGGAAGACAGCGCTATCCTCGGCGCAGCAGCCGAATCACAACTACCGGCTCGGATCTATCGTCCGGCCGGACTGCTCAGCCGGCTCAATCCGATGGTGCTGTATTTCCATGGTGGCGGTTTCGTCACCGGCGACCTCGACAGCCACGACGCATCGGCACGGGCCATTGCACGGCGCACCGGAGCAATCGTGGTCTCTGTCGCCTATCGCCTCGCCCCGGAGCATAAATTCCCGGCCGCACACGACGATGCCGTTGCCGCCTGGCGCTGGCTGATCAATGCAGCCAATGATCTCGCTGGTGACCCCAAGCGCCTGGCGGTGGCCGGTGAGGATGCGGGCGGCAACCTGGCGTTGCATGTTTCACTGACGGCGCGCGACCGGGGCCAGACCCAGCCGGTGCATCAACTGCTGATCCACCCGATTGCCGGCGGTGATCTGGCGACGCCGTCGTATGGCGAAATGCTGCGGGCTCGGCCAATAGGCCTGCCAGCGATGCGTTGGCATTATCGGCACCTGCTCGACGATCAGGACGGGCTCAAGGATAGCCGCATCGATTTCGTTGGGCGCGACGATCTCGCCGGATTGGCTCCGGTCACGCTGATCCAGGCAGGCCTCGATCCGCTGCGTTCCGAGGGCGAGACCCTCGCCGTTGCGCTGGAACGCGCGGGTGTTGCGGTCAGTAGCTGGACCTATGAAGGCGTGACGCAGGGTTTTTTCGGCCTCGGTCTTGTCGTGACCAAGGCGCTGTTCGCCCAGTCCGACGCGGCCGATGCCTTGAGCAAGGCCTTTGCACCAAGCCGTCGGGGCTAGGCTCGATCGGAAATCACCGATGTTGAAGCTCCGGCCCGCTCTTGCTATGAGCGGGTATTGGCTCTGCCATCTCGACCCCAGCCCCTTGTGGTGCGCGGGGTCGATTGCCATCTAGGGGTGGCTCGGGGCTTAAAGATTTGACAGGGCGCGCCTGACGCGACCGGTCGTATTTGGAGACGTTGTTCTTGTCCAAACGGGATTTCTACGAGGTGCTCGGCGTCCAGAAGGGTGCTGACGATGCTGCGCTCAAGAGCGCCTATCGCAAGCTTGCCATGCAGCATCACCCCGACCGCAATCCCGGCAATTCCGAATCCGAGGCCAAATTCAAGGAATTGAGCGAGGCCTATGACACGCTCAAGGACGGCCAGAAGCGGGCTGCCTATGACCGGTTCGGCCACGCCGCGTTTGAAAATGGCGCGCGCGGGCCTGCCGGCAGCGGCTTCGGCAATGACTTCAACTCATCGATGTCCGATATTTTCGATGACATCTTTGGCGACTTCATGGGCGGCAACGGCGGTGGCCGTCGTAGTGGTGGCGGCGCTGCCAAGCTGCGCGGCGCCGACCTGCGCTATAATCTTGAAATCAGCCTTGAGGAAAGCTTCGAGGGCAGCACCGTCGAGATCGACGTGCCCACTCTCGTTGGCTGCACCACCTGCGATGGCTCGGGCGCCAAGCCGGGCACCGGCACCCATACCTGCCGCCAGTGCAATGGCCATGGCAAGGTCCGCGCCGCGCAGGGCTTCTTCACCATCGAGCGCACCTGCCCGGTTTGTCAGGGCCGCGGCCAGATGATGGATTCGCCCTGCACCGATTGCGCCGGCCAAGGCCGCCGCCAGGAAAACCGCAAGCTGTCCGTCGATATTCCGAAGGGCATCGAGGACGGTACCCGCATTCGGCTTGCCAACGAGGGCGAAGCGGGCTTGCGCGGTGGTCCGCCGGGCGATCTCTACATCTTCATATCGCTGCGCCCGCATGACCTGTTCCAGCGCGATGGGGCGGACCTATATGCGCGCGTACCGATCGCCATGACCACGGCGGCGCTCGGCGGCGAATTCGAAGTGCCGACGCTCGATAGCGCCCGCGCCAAGGTGAAGGTTGCTGCCGGCACCCAGCCAGGCCAGCGCGTCCGGCTCAAGGGCAAGGGCATGCCCGTGCTGCGCAGCAAGGATGTCGGCGATATGTATGTTCAGCTCGACATCGAGACGCCGCAGGCACTGAGCCGCAAGCAGCGCGAATTGCTGGAAGAGTTCGCCAAGCTCGAGACCCAGGAAAACAGCCCGACGTCAGGCGGTTTTTTCGACAAACTCAAGAAGATGTTCGAGGCTTAGAACCGTAGAAATCAACCCGGTGGGGCGATTTTAGGTTCAGGGCCAAGATGGCTCGACCCGAGTGGCGCGAGAATACAGGCGGTAAAGGCTCATTATGATCGAGATCGCCATGGCATTCGATGACGCATTCTGGGCGCCGACCTATGCCACAATGCGCTCGATCTGCCTGACGACGCATCATCCGGGGCAGCTGCGGTTTCATCTGATGCATCGGGCGCTGACGCCCGAGCATATGGCTGCTATCGCCAGCATCGGGCGGGACTACGGCGCGACCATCAATTTCATCGACATCGACGCATTGAATATTCTTGAAGGCCGCATCGCCGCATTTCCGCGCATCAGGCTGCGGCGGCTGAACCCGATCGTTTATGCCAGGCTATTCCTGGGCGATCTGCTGGACCCAGAAATTGCGCGGGTGCTGTATCTCGACAGTGATCTGTTCATCCGCAGCCCGCTCGATCCACTCTACTTCATGGAGATGGGCGGCTATGCCGTCGCCGCCGTATTACAGCCAGACCGCATGCATGTGATTGCCGGCAAGGACCTGCGCGCGCGCAAGGCCTTTTCCATGGCTGAGCCCTATTTCAATGCGGGCGTCATGCTGATCGACATGGTTCAATACCGGCAGATGGACTTTGCCGCAGGGCTTGCGGGCCTGCATGCCTCGGAACTTGCCCAATTCTACTATGATCAGGACATGATCAATTTCTGCTTCCGCGGCAGGATTCTCGAACTCGATATGCGCTGGAACCTGCAAAACCCGGAGCCGGCGCACGAGGTGCTGAACCCTTCCATCGTGCATTACTCGGCCAATCCCAAGCCGTGGTTCGTCTGGTCGCGCGTCGCCTTCAAGCGCACCTATCGGCACCTGATGACCAACCAATATTATTACCAGTACCGGCGCGAGCGGTTGGTTCGAATGGTCAGGCGCTGCTTGCGACTGGGCTGAGTTCGCTCTCGTCAAGTTCGCGCGCCAGGGCCGTCAGCGCTGTGCGAGCGGCGGTCTCGGCATCGGCCAAGGCCGTGCCAAACGGCACCTCAAGTCCCAGCCGTCGCGTCGGATCGTCCGACCAGATCAGCGACACATAAGACTTACGGCCCTGCAGGTCGTGGTTGAGATGGGTAACGATCAGTTTCGATGCCATGGCTTGGTCCTTATTGTCCGACAAGGATAGGGACACGCTCCACAGCGGGCAAGCATCGGCGTATGTCTTGCGAACGTCGCTACGGCGTGCGCAAGTGCTTGACCACAGGGACTGATGCATGACCACCGCGCTGACACTTTCCGGCTCGATCCGCCAGGGATCGTATAATCGGCTGCTGCAGCAGCATGTCGGCCGCAAGCTGGAAGAAACAGGCGTTACTGTCAACGCCATTGAGCTGGGCGATTTTGCCATGCCGATCTTCAACGAGGATCTGGAGCCTGACGAAGTGCCGGAAGCTGCCGCGCAGCTCGCGGCGCTTTGGCGCAGCCATGACATCATCTTCATCGCCAGCCCGGAATATAATGGCGGCGTGCCGCCGCTGTTGGTCAACACCATCACCTGGCTCAGCCGGCAAAAGCCCAGCGTGTTCCGCCATGCGGTATTCGGCATCGGCGGGGTCAGCTCCGGCAAATATGGCACGATCTTTTCGCTGAGCCATCTGCGGGATTCGCTGAGCAAGGTCGGGGCACTGGTGGTGCCGACGCTGTTGGGAATAGGCCCGGCCGAGGAGGTTCTCGATGAGCGAGGCAATCCAACCGAGCCTGCCATTATCCGCAAGGTCGAGCAGATCGTGCATGAACTGACCCATTTCAGCCGGGGGTGACCAGCCTCGTCGGCCTGCTCCGCTTGCGACGATGCGTGATTTGCTCTAGTCCCAAGCCAATAACCACATCGGAGGAAGACTCATGGCTGGCCAATTGATCGTGGGCCTCGACGTTTCGACGCGCGCACGCGCCGAGGAAATCGTGGCTTTGCTGGGCGATAGCGTCGACTTCTACAAGATCGGCTACCAGTGCTTTTATGGCGCCGACGGGCTGGCGCTGGGCAAGGCGCTGCTCGCGGCCGGCAAGAAAGTGTTCTTCGACCTCAAGCTGCTCGATATCGACAATACGGTCGAAAAGGGCGTCGCGGCCTTTGCCGAAACCGGCGCGACCATGCTGACGGTGCATGCCTATCCCAAGACCATGCGCGCCGCTGCCAAGGCCGCGGCGGGTTCCGGTCTCTGCATATTGGGCGTTACGGTTCTCACCTCGATGGACGATGCCGACGTCAAGGAAGCGGGCTATGAGCGCGACGCAGCCGGGCTGGTGGCGCTACGGGCCCAGCAGGCGCGCGATGCCGGCATCGGCGGCGTGGTGGCCTCGCCGCTGGAAGCCGAAATGGTCCGCACCATCATCGGCCCGCACATGGCCATCGTGACGCCGGGCATCCGTCTGGCGGGCAGCCCGGCCGGCGACCAGAAGCGCGTCATGGGCCCGGCTGAAGCCCTGGCCCTGGGCGCCAGCCATCTCGTGGTGGCCCGCCCGATCATCGAAGCGGCCGATCCCGCCGCTGCGGCTCGGGCCATCCTTGATGACATGAACCGCGGCACGAGGCTCGCATGACCACATTTTCGGCCTGTATCGAAATGCTGTTCCTCCCCGAGACGGACGACTTTGCCCAGCGCATCCACCTCGCCAAGGCCGAGGGGTTCGATCTCGTCGAATTCTGGCTGTGGTCCAACAAGGATCTCGAGGCCGTCGAGCGGGCGCTGGCCCAAACCGGCGTCAAGCTGGCCGGCATCGTCGCCGAACCGTTTGCCGAACTGACGCGCGAAGGTGACCATGACCGGTTTCTCGCCGGCCTCGAACGCAGCCGCGATGTCGCCCTGCGGCTGGGTGCGCCGATCCTGATCTGCCAGTCCGGGCCACTGCTGGCCGGCGTCGATCGCGCCCGCCAGCATGACACGCTGACCATCGCCATGAGCCGGTCGGCCGATGTGCTGAAGGGATCAGGCGTTCGCCTGGCGTTGGAGCCGCTCAACGATCGCGTCGATCACCCCGGCTATTACCTCACCAGCACCGCCGAAGGCCTCGACATCGCCGACGCGGTCAACCGCCCGGAAATCGGCATCACCTATGACCTGTACCATTCCATGGTGATGGGCGAAGACCCCGAACAGGTCGTCGCCGACCGCCTCAACCGCGTGTTCCACGTCCACATCGCCGACCACCCCGGCCGCAATGAGCCGGGGAGCGGGGGCCTGCCGCTGAAGCAGAAACTGGGGTGGCTGGTAGAGCAAGGCTACGACGGCGCGGTAGGACTGGAGTTCAGGCCGACGGGGAGCACGGCGGAGGCGCTGAGGGTGATGCGGCGGAGTTTGGACGCTTAACTAGATTGTGTCGCTAGATCTTGCGTTGCTGCGGACGGGTGTTGCTGGCCCGCATGTCACCCTCACGGCGCCTGATACCGCCAGTTTCTTCAGCAAAGTTGCTAGTATTTTCGACAAGAAAGAATTGTCTAGTTTGGGAATCACCAAAAATATCCTTCCAGTGGAGTGAGAACTCAGCAGAGGCCAACCATTTGCCTTCCGACAGCTCCCGGCTAACATTCGTGGAAAACGTCAATGGGAATACAATTAAGGCAGCGGCTGCGTCGGTTGGGGGAAGATCGAATATCTGGGTGTGCTTTTCCTGTCCGTAGAGAATTTGGTCCGCGTTACTCACGCTGTTCATATTTGGCACGAACAGTCGTCCGCTCAAAAGTGCATGACTGGCCGGCGTTTGACCGAAGTTCTTTATGCTAACTTTCAAAACGCAGATTCGGTTCGCTAAAGTGAAAGTGGCGCCCGTACAATTGAGGTACGCTCGCGCCGACGCCCGGCCCGTTTCCAACGCTATCTCGTTAGCGCGTATGGCCTGATCAGTTGATTTTTGTGCTTCCAAAACGGCACGAGCTGACTGTTGATTGCCGAAAACGGCAGCATCAGCCGTTCGCTTCGTCTCCACAAAGGTCTGCCTGATTAGGACTACACCAACGACGCTTATGATCGTGGCGACAAATGCCAAGACCGTCATAGTCCATTGAGCGTACGTATCGCGAGCAGAGAACTCGGGCATCCAATAGCCCTCGGATGGACCACGTTCTGCCAAGCCACTGTGTGTGGCGTCGCTAGCTGCACTACCTTCTGGGAAGGTGGGCAGGTAACGGAAAAGAAGACTTAGTGCGCACACTAGAATAACAGTCGCAAGAATCATACCCAAAGCCAAAAGCGCAGCTCGATCGTCTCTATGGACCTTAGACATTACATTAGAAGCGCCGCGCTGAATTTCTTAATAAAGCTCATTCCGCATGTTGGGCTTATTGTCGTCAACGCTTATCGCTGATTGCTCCTAAATTGAACCCACATGGAGCCTCAGCCCACCAACCCATGCTGCTTGGTGAGGTCTTCCAGATCGAGCTGTGGCCGGGCGCCGATGTGGCCGATGACTTCGGAGGCGGCGAGGCAGCCGGTCTTGAGGGCGGATTCCAGCGTCTGGCCGCGGGCCATGCCCAGCAAAAATCCTGAGGCGAACAGGTCGCCGGCGCCGGTGGCGTCGACCACCCTGTCGACGTGGAAGGCAGGGACCGAGGTGACTTCGCCGTTGAATACGACCATGGCGCCTTCGGCGCCCATGGTGATGGCAGCCAGTTCGGTGTCCTTGGCGACCTGGCGCACGGCTTCACCGAGGTCGTCGGTTTCGTAGAGCGATTTCAGCTCATGCACATTGGCAAAGACGTAGTCGATGGTCTTGGACCGCATCAGGTCGAGGAATTCGGCGCGATAGCGATCGACGCAGAACGGATCGCTGAGGGTGAAGGCGGCGGCGCGTTCGTTCTTGTGGGCATAGTGGGCGGCCAGCACGAAGGCTTTCTTGGCCTCTACCGGATCCCACAGGAAGCCTTCCATATAGGTGATGGCGGCAGAACCGATTTCGTCGGGGGTGATGTCCTGCTCGGTGAGCTGGTGGCAGGCGCCGAGATAGGTGTTCATGGTGCGCTCGCCGTCTTCGCTGAGGAAGATCATCGAGCGGGCGGTCAGCGCGCCATTCTTGAGGCGGCTGGTGTTGTAATGGACGCCGATGGCATCGAGATCGGCCTCGAACACATCGCCGAGCGTATCGTCGGCGACCTTGCCGATGAAGGCGGCGCGGCCACCGAGCGAGGCGACGCCTGCGGCGGTATTGGCGGCGCTGCCGCCCGAAATCTGCTGCCGGCCCAGCGGCATCTTGGAATAGAGATGCTCGGCCCGATCGGTATCGATCAGGTGCATGATGCCCTCCTTCATGCCCTCGGCTTCGAGAAAGCCTTGTTCGACAGGTGCGATGATGTCGACGATCGCGTTGCCGATGGTGAGGACGTCGAAGCGGGTCTGGGTCATGAGCAAGGTCCGGCACAGGGAAAAGCCGTCAGCCGGTTTAGAGCAAGAGCCGGGGATCGGCAACCTAGGAGCCGAGATTTTGGGGACGCTAATGCTTGTCGATGATCTCGGCGACCAGTGCCTCGATATCCTCGCCGGCCTGGATGGCGATCTGGCCATCGAGCAGCAGCACGGCGAGCCCGTGGACCCTGGCCCAGGCGGCCAGCGCCGCGACGCGGTCGGTATCCACGTCCTCGCCGGTCACATGGCGCAGCGTCCGATAGGCGGCGTCGGCCGCCATGCGCAGGCCGGGCCGGTTGTCGCGCCGCAGCGCGGGGGAAAACATCAGCCGGAACAGGTTGGGATTATCGAGGGCAAATTTGACGTAGGTCCGCCCCATGGCCGACATATGGTCCAGCGTATCGTCGGTGGCGATGGTTTCCATCAGGCGGGTGAAGCGCTGGTAGCCCGTCACCGCAAGGGCCTCGAGCAAGGCGCCGCGGCCATCAAAATGCCGGTAGGGTGCTGCGGCCGAGACGCCCACCGCCCGGGCGACGTCGCGCAGGCCAAGGCCGGCCTCGCCCTCGCGTTCAAGGATGATCAGCGCTGATTCGAGCAGCGCATTACGGAGATCGCCGTGATGATAGGGGGCATTGGCGATGGATGTTGACATTGTTCACTTTGCTCTGCGAATATGTAAGCATGAATAACATGGGGCGTTGAGGGCTCGCAAATGGATATCGACCTGCTTTTGGCGATTGCGCATCATCTGTCGGTTTTTGCGCTGGTGGCGCTGTATGCGGCGGAGTTCGCACTGCTGCGGCCGGGGCTGTCCGGCGCGCGGATTCGTCAGTTGGCGCAGATTGACGCGGCGTATGGCGGGGTGGCGGGGCTGGTCATCGTCGTTGGCATCATCCGGGTGATTTTTGGCGTCAGGGGATGGGAGTATTACGTCACCAACCACGCCTTCTGGGGCAAGATGGCGGCGCTCCTGGTAGTGGGCCTGCTGACGATCCAGCCGACGATGGCGATCCGGAAATGGCTCAAGGCGGTGGGGACGGATGAGAGTTATGTGCCGCCGCCGGCGGAAATCGCGACAAGCCGGCGCCTGGTGCATATCCAGGCGGGCGTATTGCTGTTGATCCCGATCTTTGCGGCGGCGATGGCGCGGGGGTATGGGAGCTGAAGGGGTAGGAAGCAAGGATACGCCCACCTCGCCTCCCCCTGAAAGGGGGGGAGGGATACTATCGAGTGTCAGGCACAATCCCGTGCAATCGCCGGCCGAGTTCCTCCCCCTCATCGGGGGATGCGCGGTGGGGTACCCGACAAGGACACCTAGGCGACGTGCTTGGGCAGCGGCTTGTTGGGCGGGGGCGTCTTGGGTTCGAAGCGGCACCATTGGCGAATTTCGCAGCGCCAGCATTCTGGCTTGCGCGCCTTGCAGACGTAGCGTCCGTGCAGGATCAGCCAGTGATGGGCATGCAGCATATATGGCGCGGGGATAACCTTGAGCAGCGTCAGCTCAACCGCCAGTGGCGTTTTGCCCGGGGCCATGCCGGTGCGATTGCCGACGCGGAACAAGTGCGTATCCACCGCAATGGCCGGCTGCTTGAACCAGATATTGAGCACCACGTTGGCAGTCTTGCGACCGACGCCGGGCAGGGCCTCAAGACCCTCGCGGTCTGAGGGCACTTCGCCACCATGCAGGTCGATCAGCATCTGGCTCAAAGTGAAGACATTCTTGGCCTTGCCGCGATAGAGGCCGATGGTCTTGACCAGTTCGGTGATGCGCTCGACGCCAAGCGCCACCATCTGCTGGGGCGTAGCGGCCAGCGCAAACAGGTGTTTGGTGGCCTTGTTGACGCCGACGTCGGTTGCCTGAGCTGACAGCACCACCGCCACCAGCAGGGTAAAGGCATTGCTGTAGTCGAGCTCGCCCTTGGGCTCGGGCTCGATTTCATGGAAGCGGTGGAAGATGGCTTCGACATCGGCCTTGGGCAAGGCGTTCACTTTTTTCGGCCCGGCCATTCTCTCACCACTGATTTTGCGCTTATAGTCTCCATGTCGAAGAGTTCGCCATGCCAATGCAAGCTACTACCACAGTGCCGCTGTTTTCTGCAGCGCTCCAGCCGGACCGCTCACCCCGGATAACCGGCGGCTGGGTGGCGCTGGCCGTTGCCACCCTGCTGGCGACGCCGCTAGCCATTCTCATCCCCGAAGCGCTGCTGCCGGCGGGCACGGCATTCCTCGCTGGTACTGCCAGCCTGAGCGCCCTAACGGTGCAGCAATCGCGCCGGCGCCGAATGCGGCAGCAGGTGACGCTGTGGGCCGACCAGCTCGAAGTCATCACCACGCAAAGCAAGGGCGAAAGCGTGTTGCGGCGGTTCGCGCCCAAGACCGTGCGGCTGATTGTGGTGCGCGACGAGAATGAAAAGACCATTGCGGTGCGCCTGCGCAGCGGCAAGGAAGAGCTCGAACTTGGCGCCTTTCTCAGCCCCGAAGACCGATCGAGCTTTGCCAGGGCGTTTGGCACGGCGCTGCGAAAAGCGCGGCAGGACGCCTGAGCCAACGTCAAAACCGGGTCGCAACCGCAGCCGGTGTCCCTTAAGAGTGACCCAAAGTCAGGGTGCTCCGATGAACCATATATTCTCCATGACCCCCGCGACGGATTACGACACCATCCAGGCGGCAATCCGCTATCTCTCCGAGACCGGACCGGACGTGGCTGACCTGCCGCGCTTCGCCCGGGCGCTGGGGCTGACCGAGCGACAGTTGACCGAGCTGTTCCGGCGCTGGTGCGGATTATCGCCCAAGAGCTTTGCCCAGGCGGTGGCACTCGACCATGCCAAGAGCCTGCTGCGTAACCAGGAGAGCGTGCTCGCCACCACTTATCAGGTGGGCCTGAGCTCGACGTCTCGGCTGCACGATCTTTTCGTCACCTATGAAGCCATGCCCCCGGGCGTTTTCCGGGCCGGCGGGGCTGGCTTGGACATGATCTGGGGTGCGGCGCCATCGCCGTTCGGCCTCGCCGTAGTGACCGCCACCGACTACGGCATGTCCGGCCTCGGCTTTGCCGATGAGAGCACCACGGTGAGCCAAGCCTTCGAGGACCTGGCCAATCGTTGGCCCAATGCGCGGTTCATCCGCGATGATGCCAGGGTGGCGCCGATGGTCGCGCAGGCGTTCGATCCAGCGCATTGGTCACCCGACCGACCGGTGCGCGTGGTGTTGATCGGGACCGATTTCGAGGTTCAGGTATGGGAAACGCTGCTGAAGATTCCGGTGGGTCGCGCCGCGACTTATCAGAATGTCGCGAGCCATATCGGCCGGCCAACCGCAGCGCGCGCGGTGGGTGCGGCTGTGGGCAAGAACCCGATTTCGTTCGTGGTGCCGTGCCACCGCGTAGTCGGTACATCGGGCGCGCTGACCGGGTATCACTGGGGCCTGCCGCGCAAGCGGGCGATTTTGGGCTGGGAAGCCGGGGTTATCTCGGCGGCGCATTAGCCATTGGCCGGTTCGAGGTTTCACGTGAATCGGTAGTGAGGAAGAATACCCCACCTAGCCTCCCCCTAAATAGGGGGGTTAGGTGGGGTACCAAACAAGAACCCTGGCAGCCCTTTAGCTTCAGATTTCGACGCGACCTTCGAGCTTCCCATCGGCCCCAATATTGTAAATCGTCGGCTGGCCCGTACCAATTTCGCGCTTGAGAATCTGTTCCGGCGTCAGGCCTTCAATGGCCATCACCAGTGCCCGCAGCGAATTGCCGTGGGCTGCGATCAGCACGGTCTTGCCGGCCAGCAGCAGCGGCAGGATTTCGGCCTCGTAGTAGGGAAGGGTGCGGGCGGCGGTGTCCTTGAGGCTTTCGCCACCGGGCGGGGGAACGTCGAAGCTGCGGCGCCAGATCAGCACCTGCTCCTCGCCCCATTTGACCCGCGCGTCGTCTTTGTTGAGACCCGACAGTTCGCCGTAGTCGCGTTCGTTGAGCGCAATATTGCGGGTGATGGTGACGTTGAGGATCTCCATTTCTTCGAGCATCAGGTCCAGCGTGTGCTGGGCGCGGCGCAGGGCCGAAGTATAGTAGAGGTCAGGGACGATACCCTTGGCCTTGAGCGCCTTGCCGGTGGCGCGCGCCTCGCCGATGCCCTTTTCGGTCAGGTCGGGATTGCGCCAGCCGGTGAACAGGTTCTTGAGGTTCCACTCGCTTTCGCCGTGGCGCACGAGGATCAGGGTACCGGTCATTGTCTTATCCTTGCTTTAGTCGTTGAGGCCGAGCACGTCGGTCATGGAATAGAGGCCGGGCGGCTGAGACGCGGCCCAGAGCGCGGCGCGGGCGGCGCCATTGGCATAGATGGTGCGGTCCTGCGCACGGTGGTTCAGTTCGATGCGCTCGGACGGGCCGGCGAGGATCACCATATGGTCGCCGATGACATTGCCGCCGCGCAGCGTGGCAAAACCGATAGTGCCGGCCTCGCGTGGACCGGTGTGGCCGTCGCGTACAGTCACCGCATGATCCTTGAGCGCGATGTCGCGGCCCTTGGCGGCGGCTTCGCCCAGCAGGAGCGCCGTGCCGGAGGGGGCGTCGACCTTTTTATTGTGGTGCATTTCGAGGATTTCAATATCGTAGTCGGCGAGGGCCGCGGCAGCCTTCTCGACCAGGTTGGCCAGCACGACCATGCCCATGGAGAAATTGCCGGACTTGACGATGCGCGCGCCAGCCTGTGCCGAGGCGGCGATTGCCGCGTCGTCCTGTTCCGAGCAACCGGTGGTGCCGATGATATGGACCATACCCAGCGCCGCCGCCTTTTGCGATAGCGCGACGCTGGCGCCGGGCGCGGTGAAATCGATGATGGCATCGGCGCCAACCAGGGCCGCGTCGATATCGTCGGTAATCCTGACGCCCAGTTCTTCAATGCCGGCGAAAAGGCCCGCGTCCAGGCCGATCGCAGGCGAACCCGGACGGTCGACGGCGGCGTGGAGCTTGGCGATAGCGCCATGCAGCGACAGCCCTCCCAGCGCGGCGACAGCGCGGATATTGGCCGCGCCCATGCGCCCACCGGCCCCTGCCACCACGACCTTGAGATCTGCCATCTATCCGTCTCCCTATTGGTTTTTGGCTATAGCAGCGCTCAGGGAAAACGCCAACAGGTGTGCCCCATAGCCTTCATCATGCTAGGGTGATGTTTGGACAAAAGCCAAGGGACCTGATTTGACCATCACCAACGCGCTGGCCGGTATCGCGGTGGACGATATCAACGAGGCGCTCGACTATTACGAGCGGCTGTTCGGCCGCCCAGCCGATGCGCGGCCGATGAATGATGTGGCCGAATGGAAACTGCCGGGCGGCGGCTGGGTGCATGTGGCTACCGATGCCGACCGGGCAGGGGCGTCGAGCTTGACGCTGGTGGTCGATGACCTGGCCGAAGAGCTGGGCCGGCTGAGCCTGCATGGATTGACGCCGGTCGCGAAAGCCATGGGCGACTTCTTCAAGACCGCGAAGTTTCGCGATCCCGACGGCAACCAGATCGTCTTCAGCCAACCCCAGCACGGAACGTATTAGCTTTAACCTCTCTCGGGAGAGGTGGAAAAGAACCCCCGCCATTCGGGCATAGCCCTCTTGGCTTTCTCGCCTTAAATCGCGCCACCGGCGCGATTTCCCTGTGGGACGGCTCTAAACCCGCCGCAGCTTTACGTCCTCGATCAGGTGGTTCTTGCCCTTTTTGAGGATCAGGTCAGCGCGGCCGCGGGTGGGGAGGACGTTGTCGAGCAGGTTGGGCAGGTTGATGGTGCGCCAGACCATTTTGCCGAACTCGCCGGCTTCGGTCTCGCTCATTTCGGCAAAGCGGCGGAAGAACGAGGTCGGGTCCTTGAAAGCGGTTTCGCGCAGGCGGAAGAAGCGCTCCATGAACCAGGCTTCAAGGTCATCATTGTCGGCGTCGATATAGATCGAAAAATCGATGAAGTCGGAGGCAAAGAGGATTGGCCTGCCGTCCTTGGGCAACTCACCCGGCTGCAGGATATTCAGCCCCTCGACGATCAGGATGTCAGGCCGGTCCACGGTCACTTCGCTGCCCGGGACCACGTCATAGACCAGGTGAGAATAGACCGGCACCTGCATCTGGCCCTTGCCCGACTTGATATCGGAGAGGAACTGCACGAAACGAGTGCGGTCATAGCTCTCGGGGAAGCCCTTGCGCTCCATGATGCCGCGCTCGGCCAGCACCTTGTTTGAGTGCAGGAAGCCGTCGGTGGTCACCAGGTCGACTTTTGGGCTCGACGGCCAGCGCTGCAGCAGCGCCTGCAGGATACGCGCGGTGGTGGATTTGCCCACCGCCACCGAACCGGCGACGCCGATGATGAAGGGTACTTTCTGGTCGGGCGTTTCGAGGAAGCGCGTCGAGACATTGTGCAGGCCCTGGATGGCTTCCACATAAAACGACAGCAGGCGCGTCAGCGGCAGGTAGGTCTCTTCGGCCTCTTCCAGCGATATCGGATCGCTCAACGTGCGCAGCCGCGCGATGTCCTCGCGCGTCAGCGTCATCGGCTCGTCGGCGCGCAGGGCGCTCCACTGGGCTTTGGTGAAAGAATGATAGGGCGCGAGGACCGGCTTGCGCTTGGCCATCAGTGCTGGTCCGTCCGTGAGGCTTTTTCGGCAAGGCCGGACTGGGCCGTACGAGCATCGAGTTCGACCATGACTTCGGCGAGCGGAATGTCGGCGGCCTTCAGTACCACCAGCAGGTGATACAGCAGGTCGGCGCTTTCCTTGACCAGTTCGGCGCGGTTACCTGTGACGGCAGCGATTACCGCCTCAGTGGCTTCCTCGCCGAGCTTTTGGGCGCATTTTTCCATGCCGCGGGCAATCAGCCTGGCGGTGTAGCTCTCATCGGGCGAGGCCGCCGCGCGGATAGCAATACGAGCTTCGAGGGTCTCTAAATTCATCTGAACGCACTCCGAGTGCTTAATTGGGCTCGTCCCATTCGAGCGTAGCTCTCTTGGCCTTGTCTGCTCAAATCGCTCCACTGGAGCGATTTGCCCTGTCGGTCGCAGCCAAGTCCATCCGCACCGCCACGCCATGCTCGCGCATGTATTGCTTGGCCTGGGGGATGGTGAAGGTGCCGAAATGGAAGATCGAGGCGGCCAGCACGGCGCTGGCATGGCCTTCGGTGACGCCATCGACCAGGTCCTGCAGGCTGCCGACGCCGCCGGAGGCGATCACCGGCACTTCCACCGCATCGGCAATGGCGCGGGTGAGTTTGAGATCGAAGCCGGACTTGGTTCCGTCTCGGTCCATCGAGGTGACCAGCAATTCGCCAGCGCCGCGTTCAACCATGCGGATGGCAAACTCCACTGCGTCGAGGCCCGATGGCTTGCGGCCGCCATGGGTGAAAATTTCCCATTCGGATCTGTTGTCCCCACCCACCGCCTGGCTCAGGCGCTGCTTGGCATCGACCGAAACGACGATGCACTGGTTGCCGAACTTGTCGGCGGCGCGGGAGATGAAGTCAGGGTCATTCACTGCGGCGGAATTGATCGCCACCTTGTCGGCGCCGGCCAGCAGCAGCTTGCGAATGTCCTCGATGCTGCGGACGCCACCGCCCACCGTCAGCGGCATGAAGCAGTGTTCGGCAGTGCGGGCGACGACGTCCAAAATGGTGTCGCGGCCCTCGTGGCTGGCGGTAATGTCGAGAAAGGTCAGCTCGTCGGCGCCGGCTGCGTCATAGGCCATGGCAGCTTCGACGGGGTCGCCGGCATCGCGCAGATCGACAAATTGCACGCCCTTGACGACGCGGCCGCCCATGACATCGAGGCAGGGAATCAAGCGGGTCTTGAGGGTCACGCCGCGCTCCTCAGCAAAGCCAGTGCTTCACGTGAATCAATGCGGCCGTCATACAGCGCCCGACCGGAAATGGCGCCTTCGAGGATGCGGAATTCGGGCCGCGTCATGCGCTCGATGTCGCCCATCGAAGCAAGCCCGCCCGAGGCGATGACCGGAATGCTGGTGGACAACGCCAGCTCGAGCGTCGCCGGCCAGTTGATGCCGGCCAGCACACCATCGCGATCGATGTCAGTATAGATGATGGCGGCAACCCCGGCGCCTTCGAAGCGCTTGGCCAGCTCGATGACGCTCAGCTCAGATGTCTCGGCCCAGCCTTCGACCGCTACCATGCCCTTGCGCGCGTCAATGCTCACTGCGACCTGGCCCGGCCAACGCGCGGCTGCTTGCTTGACCAGCGCCGGATCGCGCACCGCGACGGTGCCGAGGATGACGCGGGCAAGGCCCTTGTCGAGCCAGCTTTCGATGTGGGCCAGCGTGCGGATGCCGCCGCCGAGTTGCACCGGAAATTTCACCGCCTTGAGGATGGCATCCACCGCCGCGCCATTGACGCTCTCACCGGCAAAGGCGCCGTTGAGGTCGACGACGTGGAGATAGTCGAAGCCCTGGTCCTCGAAACTCCTGGCCTGGGCTGCCGGGTCGTCGTTAAAGACCGTGGCCTGTTCCATGTCGCCGAGCTTGAGGCGCACGCACTGGCCGTCCTTGAGGTCGATGGCTGGGAACAGGATCACGGCGTCCACCTCAGGAAGTTCTCGATCAGCTTGAGCCCCAGCGCCTGGCTTTTTTCCGGGTGAAACTGGGCGCCGAAAATATTGTCGCGGCCGACGCAGGCGGTGACGGTGCCGCCGTAGTCGGTGGTGGCAAACAGCGTGTCATCGCTCGCTGTCACCAGGTGATAGGAGTGCACGAAATAGGCGTGCAACCCGTCGGGACCAGTCGGGATGCCCTCGAACAGCGCGTGCGGCTGAGTCAAGTCGATGGTGTTCCAGCCTATGTGCGGGATTTTGAGTGATGGATCGGAAGAGGTGATTTTTTGCACCGCGCCGGGGATCCAGCCGAGGCCAGGCGTCACGGTCTTTTCATGCCCTTCACTCGCCAGCAATTGCATGCCCACGCAAACGCCGAGGAAAGGTACGCCGCCCCGGATAACGCGCTCGTCGAGTACCTCGACCATGCCTGCCACCGCGTCGAGCCCGGCCTTGCAGTCTGCAAAGGCGCCAACGCCGGGCAGCATGATGCGGTCGGCGATGCGGACGCGCTCGGGGTCGGACGTGACTTCTACCGTGATGTCGCCAATGCCATTGGCCATGCGCTCGAAGGCCTTCGCCGCCGAGTGCAGGTTGCCGGCGCCATAATCGATGATGGTCACGAGGCTCATTGGATGGCCTCCAGTTGCGCCATGTCTGCACTCAGGGCGACGCGCTCGCCGCGAGGGGTCCAGCCGCGCCATTGCAGGGCGTGACGGCGCAGTCCGGGTGCGGCAAAGCCGAGCCAGACCATCGCCAGCAGATAGACGGCGGAGACTGCGCCACCGCCGATGAAGCCCGACAAGACGGCCAACGCAACCAGCTTGAGCACCCAGGCCAGCAGTTCCAGCCACAGTCCGTGTCGCGCCAGAAATACCGGCGGCAGAATGGCGGCGAACCAGGAGAAGTTTTCGGCAATCGCAGCCGGCAGATCGGGCCGGCCCGGCTTGGGATCATAGATGGCGTAGAGGGTCATGCGGCTTCCTTGGCGAAGGTGGCCTCGTTGCGGCAGCACTTAGAACAAATCGGCTGCGGGTGGAAGGGCACCCCCACCCAACCTCCCCCTGAAGATGGGGAGGAGCTGATCGTGTATGCCGCAGTATGTTGCCAAAGCCACCAGGCAGATTCCTCCCCCTTTTCAGGGGAGGCGAGGTGGGGGTATTCTTGCTTTACAGCGTACCCTTGGTGCTGGGGACCCGATCACCAACCCGCGGGTCGATCTCGACCGCTTCGCGCAAAGCCCGTGCAACGGCCTTGAACATCGATTCGGCGAGATGGTGGTTGTTGTCGGTGTAGAAGTTTTCGATATGCAGCGTGATGCCGGCATTCATGGCGAAGGCCTGGAAGAATTCGCGAAACAGCTCGGTGTCCATCTCGCCGACCTTGTCGCGGTTGAACTCGGCTCGGAACACCAGGAACGGCCGGCCGGAGACATCCAGCGCCGCCCGGGTCAGCGTGCCGTCCATCGGCAGGTCGGCCGAGGCATAGCGGCGGATGCCCTTCTTGTCGCCGAGGGCCTTCAGGATGGCTTGGCCCAGCGCGATGCCGACATCCTCCGCCGTGTGGTGGAAGTCGATGTGCAGGTCGCCCTTGCAAGTCACGTCCATGTCGATCAGCGAGTGGCGCGACAGCTGGTCCAGCATGTGATCGAAAAAGCCGATGCCGGTCGCCATGCTATGCGCGCCGGTGCCGTCGAGGTTCACCGAAACATTGATCTCGGTCTCGTTGGTCTTGCGGGCGATGGAAGCGGTGCGCATGGGCTGTCTCCGGAAAGTCGCGGCTCCGTAGCAGATAGGCACGGCGGCGTGAAGATTGCGTTGCCGGGTACCGCATTGCATTCCCGCCGCGGTCTCCTAAATATCAGTCAACACTTCGGAGTATCTATCCCAAATGAGTGACAACAATTCGCCCGGCTGGCACGGCACGACCATCGTGTCGGTTCGCAAGGGCAACAAGGTCGTGGTGGCTGGCGACGGCCAGGTTTCCATGGGCCCAACCGTGATGAAACATAC
The DNA here is from genome assembly GCF_000971275.1 of Devosia psychrophila. Lineage (GTDB taxonomy): Bacteria > Pseudomonadota > Alphaproteobacteria > Rhizobiales > Devosiaceae > Devosia > Devosia psychrophila. The sequence goes on from NZ_LAPV01000159.1 coordinate 24,078, forward strand.
CGCAAAGAAGGTGCGTCGCCTGGCCGGTGGCAAGGTGATCGGCGGCTTTGCCGGATCGACCGCCGATGCCTTCACGCTGTTCGAGCGGCTCGAAGCCAAGCTTGAGCAATATCCCGACCAGCTGATGCGCGCTGCCGTCGAGCTGGCCAAGGACTGGCGCACCGATCGCTACCTGCGCAAGCTCGAAGCCATGATGATCGTCGCCGACAAGACCGATACGCTGGTGCTGACCGGCACGGGTGACGTGCTGACGCCTGACCATGGCGTCATCGCCATCGGCTCGGGGGGCAATTACGCACACTCCGCGGCTCTCGCATTACACCAGGCGACCGACCTCGACGCCGAGGATATCGCCCGTCGCGCCATGAAGATCGCCGAGGAAATCTGCGTCTATACCAATGGCAATGTGACGCTTGAAACCATCGAGCTCGATTAGCACCGGCGCTGGCCTGACAAGCAGCGCACGAGGGCCGGCTTCCGAGCGGTCCGGAAAGTGATAAAATGACTGAAACCAATTTTTCGCCACGCGAGATCGTTTCCGAACTCGACCGTAATATCGTGGGCCAGCATGATGCCAAGCGCGCCGTTGCGGTCGCATTGCGCAATCGCTGGCGCCGGCAGCAGCTCAGCCCCGAGATGCGGCGCGAGATCACGCCCAAGAATATCCTGATGATCGGGCCGACCGGCGTCGGCAAGACCGAGATCGCCCGGCGGCTGGCCCGGCTGGCACAGGCACCGTTCATCAAGGTTGAGGCCACCAAGTTCACCGAGGTGGGCTATGTCGGCCGCGACGTCGAGCAGATCATCCGTGACCTGGTCGAGGCGGGCATTGCCGTGCTGCGCGACAAGAGCCGTGCCGATGTGCAGGCGCAGGCGCATGCCAATGCCGAAAACCGCGTGCTCGACGCGCTGGTCGGCACTTCGGCCACGCCATCGACGCGCGATTCGTTCCGGAAAAAACTGCGCAGCAACGAAATCGACGACAGCGAGATCGAGATCGAAATGCAGCCGGCGCCCAATGCCGGCGGCTTCGAGATTCCCGGCATGCCCAATGGTGGCATGATCAACATTTCCGACATGTTCAAGCAGGCGATGGGTGGCCGCGGCGTCAAGCGCAAGATCAAGGTCAAGGACGCCTATGAGCCGCTGATCGCCGAAGAGGCAGACAAGCTGCTCGACCAGGAACAGCTCAAGCGCGAAGCCATCGAGCTGGTGGAAAACCATGGCATCGTCTTCATCGACGAGATCGACAAGGTGGCCCATCGCGAGGGCGGCGCCCAGGGCGGTCCGTCACGCGAAGGCGTGCAGCGCGACCTGTTGCCGCTGATCGAAGGCACCACGGTCTCTACCAAGTATGGACCGGTCAAGACCGACCATATCCTGTTCATCGCCTCAGGCGCCTTTCACGTCAGCAAGCCAAGCGACCTGCTGCCGGAACTGCAGGGCCGCCTGCCGATCCGCGTCGAGCTGAAAGCGCTGACCCGCGAGGATTTCATCCAGATCCTGTCGGGGACCGACAATAGCCTGATCAAGCAATATGTGGCGCTGATGGGCACTGAAGGGGTGACGCTGGACTTCACCACCGACGCCATCGAGGCGATCGCCGACGCTGCAGTCAAGGTCAACAATTCGGTCGAGAACATCGGCGCAAGGCGGCTGCAGACGGTGATGGAGCGGCTGGTGGAGGACATCAGCTTCGAAGCGCCGGACAAGCAGGGCCACACCATCGCGATCAACGCAGCGTTTGTCGCGGAGAAGGTTGGGGTGTTGGCGGCCGATACGGATTTGAGCAAGTTCGTGCTTTAGGGCGCGATATTTCCTCAAGCGCGGGGCAGCACCTCCCCCTCGACGGGGGAGGTTGGGTGGGGGTGTCGGTTAACCCCTATATAGCGGCTAAACCTCCCCCTCCCTGGCCCTCCCCGCAAGGGGGAGGGTGTCGACTGAAACTTCCGGCTGACAAATCTACCGCTTCTTGCCGCTTCGCTTCACCAACTCGTCGCGCAGGAACCGCAAATCCTCCAGTTCCAGCTTGCCGATGTCGCTGGCTAGCCGGTTGGTCAGCTCCGTCGCCTCGGGCAATAGGCCGCCGGTATCGATGGTCACCTTCGGGTCGCTCATCTCGGCCAGGCGCTGCAGCTCCTCTGCCTCGTCCCAGATGACGTTGAAAAAAGTGATCATCCTATGCAGGAGGAAGCCGGTGGGCTTGCCGCGCTTGCCGTGTTCGAGCGCCGAGAGATAGGCGCTCGAGACATTCAGCGCCGCAGCCATTTCCTTAAGGGAAATGCTCCGCGCCTCGCGTAATTCCCTTATCTTTGCACCAAGCGGCGTCATTGTTGCGCTCTCATGCGCGGCGCAGGCGCACATACCACGCCCCCTCGCCACCATGGCCACGTGCGGCGAGACTCCAGCCCGAGACCATGGGCGACAGGCTCGGCTCGCTGAGCCAGATCGGCAGCATGGTGCGCAGGATGCCGCGCTCGGTCATGGCGGCAATGTAATCATTATCGGTCTTGAGGCCCTTGCCAGTAATCACCAGCACGGTGCGGTCGCCACGCGCGAACCGAGCGTGCATGAAGCGGTGCAATGCGCCGCGGGCTTCGATCTGGGTCATGCCATGCAGGTCGATGCGCCCATCGATCTCGATACGGCCGCGGCCGACCTTCTTGCGGATGGCCGGATCGACGGCTTTTTCCGGATAGGTGGCCGTTGGCAAAGGCGCCTGATAGGGCGGCAGAAACGGTTTCTTTGCTGGCTTCTTGCCTGGCGGTGGCTTGGTCGCCACCGGGGCGGGTTCTGCCACGGGTAGCGGCAGCGGGCCTGCCGCCAACATCTTCAGCAGGCCCTTGCGACGCAGCGGATCGACGGTCGAAGCCACCGCCGTCCACAGGTGGAAGTCGTGCGGCAGCCGTTTGGGATCACGCTTGGACATGGTCGGGACTGCCGCAAACCGCCTTCAGATCAGTCGAGCTGGCTGGTGGTGACGACTTTCCAGTTCGGATCCTTCGACTTGGGATTGCGCGCAAAGGTCCATTCGTCGGCGATGGTCTGCACCTGGTCGGCATTGCCATCCACCAGCGCGCCGTCCTTGTCGCGCGTGGCCGAAACCACCTCGGCATGGAAGCGGACGGTGATCAGCACGTTCTTTCTGTCGTATTCGGCATCAGCGATTTCGACCTTGGGCAGGCCGACGAAAGTGAAGTCCACGGTCTGGCCGGCCTTCTCGCGGTCGGCAATGGCAGTCTGGAAGCCGTCGAACACATCCTTTTCGAGGAGGTTCTTCAGCGTGACCCGATCGCCCGCAGCATAGGCGGTGACGACCATTTCATAGGCCTGCTTGGCACCCTCGAGGAAGCTCTTGGGCGTGAAGCTGAGGTCGGCCTGGACCACATCCTTGAGGCCGGCAGCCAATTCCGGGTTGTTCTTGGCCATCTGTTCGATTTCGGCGTCGGTCTTGCGGATGCGGTATTCGTCATCCTGCTCGGGAGCCGGGGTGGCACGTGGACGCATCGGCACGACCGTATCGTCGGTCGCTGCCTCAGTAGCGGGCTTGCGGCGTTCGGCCGGGGGACGCTCGTTGCCGGTGCGGGTGCCGAGCACCGAGCGCAGGCGGAACAGCACAAAGACTGCAACGGCAATCACGATAAGGGTGGGAAGATCGAAGAATTCATCCATTGAACAGTGCACCTTGGCGTGAGCGCCGAATAAAAACGACGCGGGGACGCTCGTTGAGCGCTTGGTTGGCCTATATATAGGGAAAGCCTCACCCCAAAACCAGTTCACGATGGGGCGAGAGGCGTTTTGTCATAGGGATTCAGAGAGGAACCCCACCTTGATCCGATTTTTTGCCTTTGGGCTGATCGCCCTGCCGATCGTGGAAATCGCCATCTTCATCAAGGTGGGGCAGACAATCGGCCTGTTTCCGACCCTTGCGCTGATCATCGGCGCGGCTCTTCTTGGTGGTGTTTTGATACGCCAGCAGGGGCTCTCCGTGCTGACCCAGTTGCGCAACAATGTCAGCGCCGGCCGCATGCCCGGCAAAACCATTGCCGATACGATGATGATCGGCCTAGCGGCGTTGTTGCTGGTGCTGCCAGGTTTTCTCAGCGATTTTGTCGCCTTGGCGCTGTTGCTGCCCCCGGTTCGAAGCTGGATTTATAAGTCGTTGGCCAGCCGGGTGACAGTGGTTGACGCGACGACGGCAACCTATCGTCGGCAGGATCCGGCGGCCAGTCGAAACGAGGGCGTGATCGATCTCGATGACGAGGACTATCGCCCGCGCTGAAACGGGCTCCGTCTTGTCGCTCAGGCGCAAAGATGCTAGCCAACCCGGCAATAAATTTCCCTTGAAGGACTAGATGCACATGTCTGACGATAACCAGGGCGGCGCGGCCCCTCAGGCTGCCAACCCACCCTCGATGAACCTGGTGGGTCAGTATATCCGCGACCTTTCCTTCGAGAATCCGGGCGCCCCTGCCTCGATCATGGCTGGTGGCGGCAATCCAGCCTTCAACGTCTCGATCTCGGTCGGCGTCAAGAAGCAGAGCGACGACATGTATGCGGTCGAGCTGACGCTCAATGCCAAGGCCAATCGCGAGGCCGTGGTGCTGTTCAATGTCGAGCTGGTCTATGGCGGCGTGTTCCGCCTCAAGAACGTGCCGGAAGTTCAGCTCAGCCAGCTTTTGATGATCGAATGCCCGCGCCTGATTTTCCCGTTCGCGCGCCAGGTGCTCGCCAGCGTCACCCAGCAGGGCGGCTTCCCGCCGCTAATGATGGAGCCGGTGGATTTCGCATCGATTTATCGCCAGAACCTGCAGAAGTTGGCCGCACAGCAAGGCACGGCACCGGCAGCTCCGGTTGAACCAGAGACCTTGAACTAGGCTGATCTATCAGAATAGCCGACCAAAGCCCCGGGAGACCGGGGCTTTTTATTGGGCGGGAACGGCTGTCCTGTCGGCCTCGACGTACTTCGCCCAGATGGCGTCGCCGCCCATCTTGGCGATAAAGGCGGCATGGGCCTTGGCTTCACTTGCCGACAGGCGCGTCGGCAGGGCCACGGGCCGCTGCGCCACAATGGTACGCGTGGCAATTGCATCGGCGCCGGAAATGCGGGTTTCGGCGATCAGCGCCAGGCTGACCTGCTTGCCGCCAAGCAGCTCCAGGTAAACTTCGGCCAGGATTTCACTGTCGAGCAGCGCGCCATGGAGGGTTCGGCGCGCGTTGTCGATGCCGTAGTGCTTGCACAGTGCATCTAGACTAACGCGAGCGCCGGGGTGCTTTTCGCGGGCCAGCATCACGGTATCGAGCACTTTGTTGCTCAGGGGTGGTTGGCCGACCTTGCTCAGCTCGGCATTGAGAAAACCCATGTCGAACGGCGCATTGTGGATCACCAGCTGCGCATCGCCCAGGAATTCGCGGAATTCCTTGGCGACAGCGCCAAACAGCGGCTTGTCCTTGAGGAATTCCTCGCTCAGCCCGTGCACGCGAAAGGCCTCTTCGGGCATCGAGCGCTGCGGGTTGCAATAGACGTGGTAATTGCGGCCGGACGGAATGTGATTGATCAGCTCGACGCAGCCGATTTCGACCAGGCGATCGCCCTGGGCGGGCGACAGACCGGTGGTTTCGGTATCGAGCACAATCTCACGGTTCAATGCTTTGGCCCTCTGGCTCTGATGGTGGCGACAAGCGCCGCGACCATGGCAATGGTCTTGTCTTGCGGCATACCGGTGTCGAACAGGTAGCTAGCGCGTGCCTTCTTTTCCGCCTGTGGCATCTGGCGGGCAATGATCGTGTCGAGCTTTTCCACCGTCATACCGGGTCGGGCCAACGCCCGCTGCCGCTGGGTGGCATCATCCACCCAGGTCACCGCAACGGCACGGAAGCCATAGTCATAGCCGCTTTCAAACAGTAGCGGCACTTCCACCACCGCCAGTTCATGGCCGGCTGCTTGGGCCTCGTCCATGAAGCGGGCAATACCGGCGCGCACCAGCGGATGTACCAGCGCCTCCAGCCGTTTGAAGCCGGATTGGTCCTTCGCGAGTTGTTGCGACAGCAAATTGCGGTCGATGACGCCATCACGGGTCACGCCGGGAAAAGCCGCCTCTACGGGCGCCACGGCCTCGCCGCCGTAGAGTTGGGCCACCACATCATCGGCCGACAGCACCGGCACGCCCAGATCGGCAAAGGCCTTGAGCACCGTGGACTTGCCAGTGGCGATGGAGCCGGTCAGTCCGATACGCCACATCTCATTGCCCCAGAGTTGCTTCAATTGCTGCGCGCAGCGCCGGCGTGACGCTTGGCCGGGTACCAAACCAGGCCTCAAAGCCCGGCACTGCCTGATGCAGCAGCATGCCCAAACCATCGACGGTCTTGAGCCCATGCATGACGGCGTCTATCAGCAGCGGCGTCTGCAGCGGCGTATAGACGATGTCGGTGACCAGTGCCGTCTCGGGCAACAGGCCGAGATCGAGCCAGTCGAAGCGGCTGCCATGCATGCCGATCGAGCTGGTATTGACCAGCAGGCCGATATGAGGCGCCAGTTCGGCAAAATCCTCGAAGCCATTGGCCTCGAACGGCCCGTCGATTTCGTCGAGCAGCGTCTGGGCATTGACCAGCGTCCGGTTAAGCACGTGAACCCTGCCACCGTTGCGCCGCCGAAGCGCGACCAGAACGGCACGGGCCGCACCTCCGGCCCCAATGATCAGCGCATCATCTGGACCATCCGACCAGCCGGGAGCGCCAGCATCGAGATTGCCGAGGAAGCCGAGATAATCGGTGTTGCTGCCCAGCACCTTGCCGTCGCGCACCACCAGCGTGTTCACCGCGCCGATCATGCGGGCCAGTGGATCAACCTCGTCGCACAGCGCAAACACTGCTTCCTTGTGCGGAATGGTGACATTGCCGCCGGCAAATTCGCCGCTGCGCAGGCGCTCGAAAAACGCTGGCAACTCGGCCGGCGCAACGTCGATGGCCTCATAGCTCCCGTCGATGCCAAGCTGTTTCAGCCAGGTGCCGTGGATCAGCGGCGAGCGGGAATGGTTGATCGGATGGCCGATAACGAAGGCTTTGATGGTCACGTAAGGGTCTCGGGGGCAAAGCTGCGCAAGGCCGCCAGCAGCGGCAACAGGGGCAGGCCCAGAATGGTGAAATAGTCGCCGGTCACGGTCTCGAACAGGCGAATGCTGGGGCCTTCGAGGCGATAGGAGCCGACCGAGCCCAGCACCGCCTCACCTTCGCGGTTAAGAACATCATCGCGTTCGGCAGCGGAAAATTCGCGCATGGTCAGTTCCGCGGTCTCAATATCGGACCACAGCAGTTGGTTATCGCGCGCTAACGCCACGGCAGCATGCAGGCGATGGGTCTTGCCACGCAGATGGTCGAGCTGGATTGCGGCCTGATCCCGATCAAGAGGCTTGTGCAAAAGCTCGGTCCCCAGACTCAAGGTCTGGTCGGCGCCGATCACGATTGCGCCTGGATAGTCGGCGGAAACCGTCAGGGCCTTGCGCTGGGCCAACAGCAGCGCCACATCGCGTCCGTCGCCGCCAGACGCCAAAGTCGCGTCTTCCAGAGCGCGTTCGTCGAGTTCGGCAGGATGCGTCGAAAACACCAATCCAGCCTGCTGCAGCAAGGCTTTGCGGGTTTGGCTCTGGCTCGCGAGGATCAACATGGGGGCAATGTTTTCCACACTGTCATCCACAGCTCAAGCCCAGGCTGTGATAATGACTCATGACTTTGGACCGGAGCCGAACTTGTTCGACTTGGTTAGCAAAACATTAACAGGCCAGCTCGGTGACCCCATGCCCGCCGCCTATGGATAGGTCTGGGGATAACCTTGCGAGGCAAGGCTGCTCCCGCCAAGCGGATTTGCACAGGCGGATTCGAATCGTTGACTCCGGAGTCGCCGGATTAACGTCTCGTTAACCATTGTGGCGCGGTCTTGACACGCAAACACTGTAACGCGCGTTAACAGGCTGTTTACCATCGCCCTGCGCGCTTGTGCCGCCAACGGGCCCAATTGTGGACTGCCGTGAATTGGCTCAAAACACCGCTATGATAATACTGATACGAAGTAAGACAGACTCTATTGGGGTTTTGAAGGGAAGAGCGATTTGACCCACAAACCTCTGTTGGCAACCGTGCTTGGCGAAAAGCAGAAGCGGCCTCCGATCTGGATCATGCGCCAAGCTGGTCGCTACCTGCCGGAATATCGCGAGATCCGCGCCAAGACCAAAAACTTCCTCGAGCTGTGCTATACGCCCGACCTGGCGACCGAGGTAACGCTGCAGCCGCTGCGACGGTTCGATCTGGATGCGGCCATCCTGTTCTCGGATATCTTGGTCATCCCAGACGCACTGGGACAGTCGGTCCGCTTCGAGCAGGGCGAAGGGCCCGTGCTTGATCCGGTGAGTGCTGAAAGCATCGCCGGGCTGGGGATGAAGAAGGATCCGCTGGAGCATCTGGCGCCGGTGCTGGAGACCGTGCGGCGTCTGCGAGCGGCACTGGCTCCGGAGAAGACGCTGATCGGCTTCTGTGGCTCTCCCTGGACCGTGGCGACCTATATGATCGGTGGTCGCGGCTCGTCGGACCAGGCGGCGGCGCGTTTGTTTGCGCTGCGCCATCCGGAGGCCTTTGCGGCGCTGCTCGATGTCTTGGTCGAAACCAGCATCAATTATCTGGTGGCGCAGTTTGAGGCCGGCGCGGATGTGGTGCAGCTGTTCGAAAGTTGGGCGCTCAATCTCGACGATCAGGCTTTTACCAGCCACGTCATCGAACCCAACCGGCGGATTGTCGACGGCGTTCGGGCTCGCGTGCCCAACGCCCCGATCATCGGTTTTCCGCGCGGTGCAGCCGGCAACCTTGCCCGTTATGCGGCCGAGACCGGCGTTAATGCCATGGGTATCGATTATGCGACGCCACTGTCGTTTGCGGGCAACCTGCCCAAAACCCTGCCGCTGCAAGGCAATCTCGATCCGCTTCGGCTGGTCGCTGGCGGCCGGCAACTCGACGATAGGATTGACGCAATCCTCGCCGCCTTCGCCGATCGGCCGCATATCTTCAACCTGGGCCATGGCATCGTGCCGGAAACCCCGATCGAGCATGTGGCGCGGCTGGTTGACCGGCTCAAAAACGGCTAAAGCCGATTTGAACTGTTGAGGAGTTCGAAAAGTGTACGAATGGGTCAAGGCGCTGCATGTCATCTCGGTAATCGCCTGGATGGCGGGGATGATGTATTTGCCGCGGCTGTTCGTCTATCACGCCGAATCTGTGGTGGGGTCCGACAAGTCCGAGACTTTCAAGGTGATGGAGCGCCGGCTATATCGCGGCATCATCACCCCGGCGATGATCGCCACCTGGATCTTTGGGCTGTGGTTGGCCTTCGGCTTTGGCATCGTCGATTTTTCGATGGGCTGGATGTGGCTCAAAGCCGCCATGGTCATCGCGCTCAGCGGGGTGCATGGCTGGTACGGCGGCATGTTGCGGGCGTTCAAGGAAGACCGGAATACCCGTTCTCACAAATTCTACCGCTCCATCAACGAGATACCTTTCGTCATAGCCATCGTGATTGTCATCATGGTGATCGTGAAGCCGTTCTGACCATCGATCCGCATAAGCGGTGTCACCCCGGGCTTGACCCTGGGCCTATCCCGAGATGGCGGGCTGGCCGCCAAGTGGTTCAACGACCATTTCAGGATGGATATTGGGTCAAGCGCGGGATGACCGCGTCAATGGACAGCGTGGTGACAAGAGCAAGCGTTTCACGTGAATCCAGGTCTGCTCGCAGTTTCAATCTTGAAAACCTCGGCAGTTCGCGCTACATGATTTTCAACGCATCCCAAATACTAGCTGATCTCCCCGGTCGCTGCGCGGTGCCTACCCCTCCCAAATATCGCCGACCAAGACGATCATAGTTTCCCAATAGGGTTTCCCGCTAAATGCAGAATATGAAGCTCAGTGAGCTCAAGGCCAAATCTCCGGCCGAACTCCTGGTGTTCGCTGAAGAACACGAGGTCGAGAATGCCTCGACCATGCGCAAACAGGAATTGATGTTTGCCATCCTCAAGGAATTGGCCGCCCAGGAAGTCGACATCACCGGCGAAGGCGTCGTTGAAGTCCTGCCAGACGGTTTCGGGTTCCTGCGCTCCCCGGACGCAAACTATCTGCCGGGCCCCGATGACATTTATGTCAGTCCATCCCAGATTCGCCGCTTCGGTCTGCGCACCGGCGACACGGTCGAAGGCCAGATCCGGTCTCCCAAGGATGGCGAGCGCTACTTCGCGCTGCTCAAGGTCAACACCATCAATTTCGAAGATCCCGAGGCGGTTCGCCACAAGGTGAACTTCGACAACCTGACCCCTCTCTACCCCGAAGAGCGGCTCCGCATGGAGTTGCCCGATCCCACCGTCAAGGATCGTTCGGCGCGGCTGCTCGATCTTGTAGCGCCGCTCGGCAAGGGCCAGCGCGCCTTGATTGTTGCGCCACCGCGTACCGGTAAGACGGTATTGTTGCAGAATATCGCACAATCAATCGCCACCAATCATCCCGAATGCTATCTCATCGTGCTGCTGATCGACGAGCGGCCCGAAGAAGTGACCGACATGCAGCGCTCGGTGAAGGGCGAAGTTATTTCCTCGACCTTTGACGAGCCAGCATCGCGTCACGTCCAGGTTGCGGAAATGGTTATCGAAAAGGCCAAGCGCCTGGTCGAACACAAGCGCGACGTCGTCATCCTGCTCGATTCGATCACCCGCCTTGGCCGCGCCTATAACACCGTTGTGCCGTCCTCGGGCAAGGTGCTGACTGGCGGCGTTGACGCCAATGCACTGCAGCGCCCGAAACGCTTCTTCGGTGCCGCCCGCAACATCGAGGACGGTGGTTCGCTCACCATCATTTCGACAGCACTGATCGACACCGGTTCGCGCATGGACGAAGTGATCTTTGAAGAGTTCAAGGGCACCGGTAACTCGGAAATCATCCTGGATCGCAAGGTCGCCGACAAGCGCATCTTCCCGGCGCTGGACATCACCAAGTCCGGTACCCGCAAGGAAGAACTGCTGGTCGACCCCGATATCCTCAAGAAGATGTATGTGCTGCGCCGTATCCTCAATCCGATGGGGACTATCGACGCCATGGAATTCCTGGTCGACAAGGTCCGCCAGACCAAGACCAATTCCGACTTCTTCGACTCGATGAATACCTGATCCAATGGGCGCGCTGCATCCTGCCGCCGCCCATCATTTCGCCTGACCCAAGATGCGGTCAGGCGACACCATCGTGGCGCTGTCCTCCGGGGCACCGCCCTCCGGCGTAGCGGTTATTCGGCTTTCTGGCCCCGCCGTGGCAACTCTTCTCACCGACATCGCGGGTGACCTTCCCGAACCGCGGCGCTTGACGCTACGGGCGATCGGGCAGGATAGCCTGCTGGATCGTGGCCTTATCGCCTGGTTTCCGGCGCCGCACAGCTTCACCGGCGAGGATTGCGCAGAGCTGCAGGTGCATGGCTCGCGCGCTGGCGTTCGCGCTATACTGAAGCTCCTGAGTGGCAAGGGCGCACGACTGGCGGAAGCTGGTGAGTTCACGCGTCGCGCCTTCGAAAATGGCAAGCTCGATCTGGTCGAGATTGAAGGCTTGGGCGACTTGCTGGACGCCGAAACGGAGAACCAGCGCCGCCAGGCGCTGGCGCGTTTCGAGGGCGGGCTAACCCAACGCATTGACGGCTGGCGCGATCAACTGCTGGATTTGCGCGCCGAAATAGAAGCCCGGCTGGACTTCTCCGACGAAGGTGATGTCGAGGAGGCACTACCGCCCGAGTTTGGCGGCAGCATCGCCGCGTTACGTGCTGACATACACGCTGCAGTCGATTCCATTGAACGCGGCCGTATTATCCGTGAAGGCATTCGAGTGGCGCTAGCCGGCGCACCAAACGTCGGAAAATCCAGCTTACTCAACGCTCTAGCGAAATCCGATATCGCCATTGTCACGGACGAGGCCGGCACCACGCGCGACGTTCGTGAGGTTCCGCTCGATATTGGCGGACAGCTCTACATTCTGCTCGATCTCGCCGGCCTGCGTGACACCGACAGCAAAGCTGAGGCGGAAGGGGTCCGTAGAGCCAAGCTGGCCATTGAACAGGCAGACATAGTGTTGTGGCTGACCGCACCGGATATCACCGACAATGGCATCGCGCCCGAAGGTTCGATACGCGTTGGCACCAAGGCAGATATTGGATTGAACGCGGCCGCTGATGTATTGGTCTCGACAAGAACCGGCGAGGGGATGGAAAAACTCCTGGAGGTGATATCGGACCTGGGCGGGACTTTGACCACGGGCGAGCCACCCCTGCTCAGCCGGGAGCGCGACCGCATCGCCTTGTCAGAATCTCTCCATGCGCTGGATGACGCCAGCCTGCACCTAACATCACCTGAACTGGCTGCCGAGAGCCTGCGAATTGCGTCGCAATCTCTTGAGCGCCTGGTGGGTCGTATCGACGCCGAGCGCGTACTGGATCGTCTGTTTGCCAGCTTCTGTATCGGCAAATGACTCACGTGAAACATTTTGCCGTATCGCAAATCGCTCCTGTGGTGCGATTTCAGGCACAATGCCACGATAGCTGTGCTCGAGTGGTACGATGCCAGGGTATCCCAACCACCCAAGAATTGATTCACGTGAAACATTGGCCTATTGAGCCGGGCTGGAGATATTCGCATGACCGATTATGCCGTCATCGTGGTTGGAGGTGGACACGCAGGCTCAGAAGCCGCAGCCGCCTCGGCGCGACTGGGGGTTGCCACGGCCCTGGTGACGCACAAGTTTGCGACCATCGGCGAAATGAGCTGTAATCCGGCTATCGGCGGGCTGGGCAAGGGCCACCTGGTGCGGGAGATCGACGCGCTGGATGGTCTGATGGGCCAGGTAGCGGATCAGGCGGGTATTCAGTTTCGCGTGCTCAATCGTCGCAAGGGACCGGCAGTCCGTGGGCCTCGTGCCCAAGCTGACCGTAAGCTCTATCGCGAGGCCATGCAGGCAGCGATTACGGCGCAACCCAATCTCGACGTCATCGAGGGTGAGGTCGACGATATCGAAGTGACCGATGGCGTGGTCAGTGGCGTCGTGCTGCTCGATGGTCGCCGTATCGGCACCAAGGCGGTGGTGCTGACCACAGGCACCTTCCTGCGTGGCCTGATCCATCGCGGCGAAGAAAGCACTCCAGCGGGGCGGCTCGGAGAAAAGTCGGTGCTCGGTCTTTCAACGCGCCTCGACAATCTTGGCCTGCAGCTGGGCCGTCTCAAGACGGGGACGCCAGCGCGGCTCGACGCCACCAGTATAGACTTCTCTACCCTCGAAGAGCAGCCAGGCGATAATCCGCCCGAGGCGTTTTCCGCATTGACCAAGGCCATAACCACGCGGCAGGTCTCCTGCCATATGACACGCACCACGGCCGAGACCCATCGGATCATCTCCGATAATCTGCATCGCTCGGCAATGTATTCAGGCCGCATCCAGAGCCGTGGCCCGCGCTATTGCCCGTCTATCGAGGACAAGGTGGTCCGTTTTGCCGATCGCGACAGTCATCAGATCTTCCTTGAGCCAGAAGGGCTGGACGACCAGACCATCTATCCAAACGGTCTATCAACATCACTTCCAGCGGATGTGCAGGAAGCCTTTCTGCGTTCAATGCCGGGCCTGGAAAACGTCCGCATCATCCGGCCGGGCTATGCCATCGAGTATGACTATGTCGATCCGCGCGAGCTGCGTCTCACGCTCGAGGTCAAGCGTCAGCCCGGACTGTATCTGGCGGGGCAAATCAACGGCACGACAGGTTATGAAGAGGCCGGCGCACAAGGCCTGCTCGCTGGCGCCAATGCCGCACTGGCGGCGCGCGGCGAGGTTCCGATGATCCTGTCGCGCACAGAGAGCTATCTCGGGGTGATGGTGGACGATCTGGTGACGCGCGGCGTCTCCGAACCTTACCGCATGTTCACCTCGCGTGCGGAGTTTCGCCTGCATTTGCGCGCGGATAACGCTGACCAGCGTCTGACACCATTGGGCATCGAAACCGGACTGGTTGGCGAAGAGCGCCGTGAACTTTATTCGGTGAAGGCGGATGGAATGACGCATGGTCGGCAACTTTTGTCCGAAATGGTCACTTCCCCCACGGCCGCGCGGAAAGCCGGAATAGCTGTCAACGAAGACGGCAAGGCGCGGTCGGCGTTTGAATTGTTGTCTTATCCCGATGTGACGCCCGCCGACGTCACCCGCCTGTGGCCTGCAATTGCCAGTATTCCGGCCAACATCATCGAGCAGCTCGTCGTCGATGCGCAATACGCCGTGTATCTCGACCGTCAACGCAATGACATTGAGGCGGTGCGTCGTGATGAGCAGAAGCCCATTCCAGAGAATCTGGACTACGCTGTTATTCCTGGCCTTTCGATGGAGCTGCGCCAGAAGCTGGCGCAATATCTTCCTCAGACCATTGCCCAAGCGCAATCTATGGATGGTATGACCCCGGCTGCTGTCACACTGCTGCTGGCGGTTATCCGACGTGGCGAATTCCGGAAGGCGAGCTAGTGTCTGATGAATCCGCAATTGAGTGTTATGCTCAATACTTTGCGCGCCCCCTGGCGAACGTGGCGGTTGATCTGGAATTATATGCTCAACTGCTGCACAAGTGGCAGGCCGTGCAGAATCTTGTTTCACGTGAAACACTGAATGAGGTGTGGACTCGACATTTCGCCGACAGCTTGCAAGTATTAACGCTGCTCAAGCCGACAGATCAAGCGTTCCTGGATTTGGGAAGCGGTGGAGGTCTACCCGCTTTGCCACTGGCTATAGCGCTCAAGGGCACCCCGGCATTTTTCACGCTGATAGAGCCGAACAGCCGCAAAGTTAGCTTTCTGCGAACCGTTGCTCGAGAACTGGGGCTGCTGGTTACCGTTGAAGGCGCTCGTAGCGACCAGATTGATTCACGTGAAACACCCGTGCCTGATGTCATCACATCGCGGGCTTTGGCGTCTCTCCCCCAATTGTGCACTTGGATAAAGCCGTTCTTCGGGCCCCAAACCCGGGCGATTTTGCATAAAGGACGGGAACATGTTGAAGAACTGGCGGAAACGGCTACGCACTTTGATTACGACGTGTTAATACAAGCCAGTGACATCGATACTAGCGGTGTCTTGCTCACGCTCACAAATTTGCGTGCGAAATCAGTTAGTTAGCGGCGAACGAGCTGGAGGCCGAATAGTGGCGCCCCGTATTTTGACACTGGCCAACCAAAAGGGCGGCGTGGGTAAAACCACGACTGCCATCAATCTTGCAACCGCCCTGGCCGCTATTGGCGAGCGGGTATTGATCGTCGATCTAGACCCTCAGGGCAATGCCTCGACGGGGCTTGGCATCTCGCGCACCAATCGCGAAGTGTCGTCTTATGACCTGATGGTGGGCGAGGCAACCGTCGCCCAGGCGGCGATCATGACGGGCGTTCCAAATGTCGCTATCGTGCCATCCACTATGGACCTGTTGGGCGTCGAGCTCACCATAGCTGCCCATACTGACCGGGCTTTCAAGCTGCGCGACGCGTTCAAGCATCTCAGCGAGCTCAGCATTAATGACAAGCCGGTTAGCTATATTCTGATCGACTGCCCACCTTCACTGAATCTGCTGACTATCAATTCTCTGGTTGCGGCCGACGCCGTGCTGGTGCCGCTGCAATGCGAGTTTTTTGCGCTGGAAGGCCTCAGCCAATTGCTGCAGACAATCGAGCAGATTCGCTCGACGCTCAACCCGAACCTGTCGATCCAGGGCGTGGTGATGACCATGTTCGACAAGCGCAACAACCTCAGTGAGCAGGTGCTGGCCGACGTGCGCAGCGAAATGGGTGATTTGGTGTATGACACCGTCATTCCGCGCAATGTGCGGCTGAGCGAGGCGCCATCCTATGGCAAGCCTGCTCTCTTATATGATCTGAAATGTGCCGGCAGCCAGGCCTATCTGCGCCTCGCCACCGAAGTGATCCGTCGTGAGCGCCAGCTCACGGCAGCGGCGGCCTAGGAGCCCGATATGAACGAAAAACCAACACGTCTCGGTCGCGGCCTCGCGGCTCTGATCGGCGACATGGCGACTGTTGAGGGCGCCCGCGTCACTGAGTCAGGTGGCATCAAGAAGCTGCCCGTCGAGTTCATCATCGCTAACCGCTCCAATCCACGGCGGAGTTTCGATCCCGAGCAACTCGAAGATCTGACCAATTCGATCCGCGAAAAAGGCGTGATGCAGCCTTTGCTGGTCCGTCCCAGCAACGATCCAAACATTTTTGAGCTGATTGCTGGCGAGCGCCGCTGGCGCGCGGCGCAAAAGGCCGGCCTGCATGACGTGCCGGTTATCGTTCGCGACGTCGATGACAAGGAAGCGCTTGAGCTTGCCATTATCGAGAACGTGCAGCGCGCTGATCTCAACCCGCTCGAAGAAGCCATGGGCTACGGCCAGCTGATCGAGCAGTTTGAATATACCCAGCAGGACCTCGCCCAGGTCATAGGCAAGAGCCGGTCGCATGTGGCGAATACCCTACGCCTGCTCAAGCTGCCGGAAGATGTGCGCAGCATGGTTGCCAGCGGAACTCTGACGGCTGGTCATGCTCGTACGCTGATCACCGCCGAAGACCCGACAACATTGGCCCGCCAGATTGTCTCGGGTGGTCTGTCGGTGCGTGAGGCTGAGGCGCTGAGCCAGCAGCGCGAAGTTGCGGGTACTAATAAGCCGAGCGTGGCGCGTGTCGATCGTGACGCCGATACTGTGGCGCTGGAACGCCGCCTTTCGGATGCACTGGGGCTGTCGGTATCGCTGGCGCATAGCGAGCGCGGCGGTAAGCTGGAGATCCGGTACAAGACGCTGGAGCAGCTTGATGGTCTCTGCGTCAAGCTGACGGGATACGCTAACTAACTGGTTACACTAGATTATTAGACGTCGTCTCAGCGTAGGCTGAGACGGCGTTTTGCGTTTCACGTGAAACCATGACGTTACGGATCAGTGCGATGCGGCCATTATGCAGATGGCGAGCAAAGCTCGGCGCAGGATGGGATCGGCCAGGGCGGGGCGGCGGCGGCTCTCGCCGGTGGCCTGCAAAATGCGCTCAGACGCAGTAGCCAGTGCGGAATCCGACCACAGGCGCAATTGTTGCTCCAGGCCCGAGGCCCTGGAAAAATGCGGTTTGGGACGTGAGCTATCTAGCACCATGCGTGGGCTTTTGCCGGTATCGACCTCGGTACGCCAGCGACGTAGGCTGGCGAAGTGCATTGTGGCCATGGCGAGCAGGCGTTGCGGATCGACGCCAGATGACAGCGCCCGGTTCAGGGCGAGTTCAAGCCGCTCGGCGTGGCCGCCACCTGTCGCATCGAGAATGGCGTCGATGACCAGCATGCCGTTGTCGGCACACAATAAAAGCACGTCCTCGCGGGTGAGAACCTTGCTCTTGGCGGCGTAGAGGCTGAGCTTTTCCAGCTCGCGGCGGGTGATTTCGCGATCATTGCCGAGGATTTCTCGTAGGGTAGTCACCACGTCCGCATCGACGCGGATGCCCTGCTGGTTAAAGCTCTCGCGAATTAGCAACTGCAGTGTTTCATCGCTGTCGGGATAGCAGGGCAGGGCGCGGCCGAGCTTTGCCGCCTCCACCAAGGCGCGCAGTGCGTCCTTTGGGGTCAGGTTGCCGGCTTCAAGCACGATTGCGGCGCCGCCGGCGTCGTCGCGCAGTTCGGTCAGCGTCATGACAATCGATTTGCTGGCGCCGCGCACCCGCACGATGCGCTTGCCACCAAACAGCGACATGGTCCGGGCTTCGACGGCCAGAATGGACGGGTCGGCGTCGACTTCGCTGCCGTCCAATGTGACTACGCTGGCGGATTCGGGATCATCGCCGCTAAGCTGCTTGATCAGACGCTGTGCAGTCTCGCGCACCAGGCCGGAATCCGGACCATAGGCAAGGAAAATGCCCTCAGTGATGTCGGGCCGCACGAGAAACCGCGCGACCTCATGCGCCTTGAGTGATCCCATTAGCGGCTGAGCGCGGCCAGAACTGCCAGGCGTAGCGATTCGGCGGCGGATTTTGCGGCGCGTTCGCCAGCCTCGGTGGCGGCGGTATTGTTGGCGAAGACCTGGCTGTTGGTGCTGTATTGGGCGATGGCAACGCGGGTGATGACCAGCGGCTTCGTGGTGCTGCCGTCGCGTTGCGTGATGGTCAGGGTGGCCGTCGCGGTTGCGCGGGACGGCGCACTCGGATTGCCGGTTGCCGTAAGGCCGCCAATGCCGCCGAGACCGACCGAGACGAAGACCTGGGCCAGTGGGGCAGTTTCCGACGTCGAGGAGCCGAGCCGGAGCGACAGCTCCTGATAGACGATCTGTTCGAGCCGGTTTGCCGGCTTGGCATAAGCGAGGTTGAGCAGCGGTTGGCTAGTCAATGCGCCGCTGTAGACCGGCTGAAAGCTGCAGGCGCCCAGCAGCGCGCCCGAAACCAGCAAGGTGGCCGTTAAGGCGAGGCTGCGCATTGTTTTAGACCACGACATTGACGATCCTGTCCGGGACGATGACGATCTTCTTAGGTGCCTTGCCGTCCAGAATGCGGACTATCTCGTCCATTGACAAGACCAGTGCCTCGACCTCGGCCGCCGCCATGCCCTTGGCCACAGTGATTTCGCCACGGCGCTTGCCGTTGATCTGGATCGGCATGGTGACTTCGTCGTCGAGCAGCAGCGCCGGATCGACCGGCGGCCAGAGGGCATCTGCCACAAGACCGCTGTTGCCGAGCGCTTCCCAACAGGTTTCGGCCAGATGGGGCATCATCGGCGCGATAAGCTGAATCAGCCGCTCCACGCCTTCGGCAAGGGCCGCAATGCGGCTTGCCGGTGCCGCGGCGACCAGTCCGGCCGAGCGCACCAGCGCGTTGGTCAGTTCATAGATCTGGGCGACGGCGCGGTTGAAGCGCAGGCCTTCGATATCGCTGCCCACATTGTGCACGGCGCGATGCACGATCTTGCGTAACGATAGGGCCTCACTGTCGTCAGAACCGGTAACAGTGCCTAAGGACTGTTTCACCAGATCGATGGTTTCGCCGACCAGCCGCCAGACGCGCTGCTGGAAGCGGCTGGCGCCTTCGACGCCGGCTTCGGTCCATTGTACGTCGCGCTCGGGCGGGGAATCCGACAGCATGAACCAGCGCGCGGTATCGGCGCCGTAAGTGGCGACGATTTCGTCGGGATCCACCACGTTCTTCTTGGATTTGCTCATCTTTTCGATAGAGCCGATGCTGATCGTCTCGCCCGATCTGAGATGAGTGGCCCGGCGTCCTTCGCCAAAGGTTTCGATGACGATATCGGCCGGCGCGACCCACTCGCCGGCTGGCGCCTTGTAGGTCTCGTGGGTCACCATGCCTTGAGTGAACAGGCCCTTGAACGGCTCGTCATGCGCCACATGGCCGGTCGCCTTCATGGCGCGGGTGAAGTAGCGCGAATACAGCAGGTGCAGGATCGCGTGTTCGACACCACCGATATACTGGTCGACCGGCAGCCAGCGATTGGCAATTGCCGGAATGGTCGGCGTATCGGCATGCGGTGCGGTAAAGCGGGTGTAGTACCAGGAGCTATCGACGAACGTGTCCATGGTGTCGGTTTCGCGCCGTGCTGCGCCGCCGCATTGCGGGCAGTCGACATGCTTCCATTTCGGGTGGTGATCCAGCGCATTGCCCGGCTTGTCGAAAGTGACATCCTCGGGCAGCACGACCGGCAGGTCTTTCTTTGGCACCGGCAGGGTGCCGCAGACCTCGCAATGGATCACCGGAATAGGGCAGCCCCAATAGCGCTGGCGTGAAACACCCCAGTCGCGCAGGCGATATTGCGTCTGGGCTTTGCCCCAGCCGTTGGCCTGGAACAGGGCCAGCGTCTGGTCCATGGCTTCCTGCACGCTCAGTTCGGCACCGGTCTCGCCAAACCACTGCACATAGCGTACGGCCTGGGTCTTGGGGGGCGAAAAGGCCTCGTCGCCTACGGGTTCGTTACTGTCGAGCGGCTTGAAAACGTCAATGACAGGCAGGTCGTACTTGCGGGCAAAGTCGAGGTCGCGCTGGTCATGCGCCGGGCAGCCGATGATGGCGCCGGTGCCATAGTCCATCAGCACGAAATTGGCGATATAGAGCGGCAGCTCCCAGCTTGGGTCAGCGGGATGGGTTGCCTTGATGCCGGTGTCGAAACCCAGCTTTTCCGCGGTTTCCAGCGCTTCGGCGGAGGTGCCGGCCTGCTGGCACAGCTTGTTGAAAGCGGCGACCTCGGGATTGCCCTCAGCCAGCGCCTTGGCCAGCGGATGGTCGGCTGCGATGGCGGCAAAGGTCGGGCCGCGCATGGTGTCTGGGCGGGTGGTGTAGACGGGCAGGGTGTCAAAGCCCTGCGGCGCGCCCTTGAGGCCGAAGTCGAAAGCCAGGCCCTGCGATTTGCCGATCCAGTTGCGTTGCATGACGCGCACTTTTTCCGGCCATTCGGTCAGCCCGTCGAGGCCACTCAACAGCTCTTCGGCCATTTCGGAAATCTTGAAGAACCACTGGGTCAGCTCGCGCTGTTCCACCGGGGCGCCGGAGCGCCAGCCCTTGCCGTCGATGACCTGTTCGTTGGCCAGCACGGTCATGTCGACCGGGTCCCAGTTGACCTTGGACTGCTTGCGGGTGACGAGGCCCGACGCCATCATGTCGATGAACATCGACTGCTGGTGCTGGTAATACTCCGGCTCGCAGGTGGCGATTTCGCGGGTCCAGTCGATGGCAAGACCCATCGACTTGAGCTGTGCCTTCATCGCGGCGATGTTCTGGCGGGTCCAGGTGCCGGGGTGGGTGTGGCGCTCGATGGCGGCGTTTTCCGCCGGCAGCCCGAAAGCGTCCCAACCCATCGGATGCAGCACGTTCTTGCCCTTGGCGCGGTGATATCGCGCCACCACGTCGCCCATGGAATAATTACGCACATGGCCCATATGGATGCGGCCCGATGGATAGGGGAACATCTCGAGCACGTAATAGGGTTCGCGCGGATCGTCATTGGAGCTGACAAAGCTCTGGTTATCGTCCCAGACCTTCTGCCACTTGGGTTCCATTTCGCGCGGATTGTAGCGTTCGCCGCTCACTTGCTCGTCCTTGGGTAATATTTGCGCAAGGTGCACGGCAGAGTCCGGCGCTGCTTGCGTTTCTGGGGGATTTTGGCTACCGGACCATCACCAGAATTCCCCACCAAGGTCAACAGGAACAGGGCGAAAGCATGGACTCAGCCGCAGCCAACAGCCTAGAGGCCATCCGCACGCGTATCGCCAGCGCCCAGGCGCGCTTTGGGGCGTCAACCGAACGGGTCGAACTGGTCGCCGTTTCCAAGACCTTCGACGCCGAGGCGATCGAGCCGTTTCTGGAAGCCGGCCAGCGCGTGTTCGGCGAAAACCGGGTGCAGGAGGCTCAGGCCAAGTGGCCTGGCCTGCGCCAACGCTTCCCGGACGTGGAACTGCACCTGATTGGACCATTGCAGACCAACAAGGCGCGCGAGGCGGTGGCGCTGTTCGATGTGATCGAGACGCTAGATCGCGACAAGCTCGCCGGCATTCTTGCCGCTGAAATGGCGCTGTCCGGCCGCAAGCTCGCTTGCTTTGTGCAGGTCAATATCGGGCTGGAAGAACAAAAAGCGGGCATTGCGCCGGCTGAGACCGTGCAATTCGTCAGCCGCTGTCGCGACGTGCATGGGCTCGATGTGGTCGGGCTGATGTGTATTCCACCCGATGGCCTGCCGCCCGGTCCGTACTTTGCGCAGCTGGCAGGCCTCGGTCGCGCAGCCGGCGTTGCCCGTCTTTCGATGGGTATGAGCGGCGACTTCGAGGTCGGTATCGCAATGGGCGCCACCGATATTCGGGTGGGTTCGGCGTTGTTCGGCTACCGTCCACCGCTTAAATAGTTCTCATTCTTGGTATTTTTGACGCTTTGTCGACGAGGTGCAACTTCCCCGGCTAAGTTTCGTTCCTGATGGCTATGACGGCGTTGTGATTGGTTGGCCCAAAACCGGTCGCAATGATGTGACCCAGGCCGTCTGAAAAAAGACCGGAGAAAACAATGAACAAGCGACGCATCCTGTTGGTGGACGACGACGCTGATCTGCGCCAGACGCTGGTCGAACAGCTTGATACCTATCCGGAATTTGAAATTGTCCAGGCCGGCACTGCCAACGACGCGCTCAAGATCACGCGCGCGCAAAATATCGACCTGATGATCCTCGATGTCGGCCTGCCGGACATGGACGGTCGCGAGGCGGTCAAGGTGCTGCGCCAGGAGGGCTACAAGAGTCCGATCCTGATGCTGACCGGGCACGATAGTGATGCCGACCATATCAAGGGCCTCGAATCGGGCGCTAATGACTACCTGACCAAGCCGTTCCGCTTTCCCGTGCTGTTGGCCCGTATCAACGCTGCCTTGCGCCAGCATGACCAGAGCGAGGACGTGGTGTTCACCATCGGGCCGTACAGTTTCCAGCCGTCGGCGAAGATCCTCGAGGCCAATGATGGCAACAAGGTTCGGCTGACTGACAAGGAAACTTCCATTTTGAAGTACCTGTACCGGCAGGGCCCCAAGACCATCACGCGCGATATTCTTCTCAAGGAAGTCTGGGGCTATAATAACCGGGTAACCACGCATACGCTGGAAACGCACATTTACCGGCTGCGCCAGAAGATCGAGCGCGATCCGTCCAATGCGCGCCTGCTGGTGACCGAAGACGGCGGCTATCGCCTGGTGCCGTAAACGGTGGACCACCGCAAAATCTGGTACACTGCGTTTCAAAATGCCCTATAGGGTGAATCAGCCCCTTTCCTGGGGCTGATGGCGCATCCGGATTGGGCAAATGATCAGGGACGATGCGGCCGAGGCACTGGCTCAGGCTGAATTTTTCGATATCTGCGACGACGAGCAGCGGCGCATGCTGGCCTTTGCCGGAGACCTACGCCATTTCGATCCCGACGCCATGCTCTACAAGTCGGGCGCGGTGCCGCAGGGCGCTTTCGTGCTGATTTCCGGCACGCTCAAGTCCAAGCAAGATGGTGGCGGCAAGCCACATGTCATTTCCGAGCGGGGCAGCGTCGTCTCCTCCATGGCGCTGATCCTCAGCAAGCCCCGCCCCATCACCATTACCGCCGTCACCGATTGCGAGACGCTGTTCGTGCCGCGGACGGCCTTCCTCAAGCTGGTGCAACAATCGCCAGAGCTGGCGCAACGCGCTGTCGCCCGCGTCGAACGCGAGCTGGGGAATTACCTCGGGGCGCTCGAGCCAATCCGGCAACGGATGAAGGCTGGGGAAGACTAAACCCCGACAAACCGTGCGATAACCGGGACGTGGTCGCTCGGCTGGGGGGTGTAGCCGCGGTATTCCTTGATGGTTTCGGTACCGATGCAATGCTCGGCGACGTCGGCGGTGGACCAGATGTGGTCGAGGCGGCGGCCCTTGTTGGCGTTTTCCCAATCGGCGCTGCGATAGCTCCACCATGAATAGAGCTTCTGGTCGTAGGGGACGTGCTTGCGCACCAGGTCGACCCAGCCATGCCCGCCATTGAGGATGGCGTCGAGCGCCTGGGTCTCGACGGGGGTGTGGCTGACGATCTTGAGCAGCTGCTTGTGGCCCCAGACGTCGTTCTCATGCGGCGCGATGTTGAAATCGCCGGCAATCAAATGGCCGCGCTGGAACATCGGATCGGCGAACCAGGCTGTCAGCTCGCTGAGGAAGCCCAGCTTGTGTTTGAACTTGGGGTTGATCTCGGGATCGGGCTCATCGCCACCGGCCGGAATATAGAAATCATGCAGCGTCACCGGGCCATGGCCAAAATCGGTCAGCGCCGAGACGTGACGTGATTCGGGAATCTCGCAGAACACCTTGCTCGACACGTCGGTCAGCGGAAATTTGCTGACGATGGCGACGCCGTGGTAGCCTTTCTGGCCATGCACGGCCATGTGCGGATAGCCGGCGTCGATGAAGGCATTGCGCGGAAACTGGTCGTCCAGGCATTTGATCTCCTGGAACATGATCACGTCGGGCGCGTGCTTGGCGATGAAATCGAGCACCATCGGCAGGCGCAGGCGGATCGAGTTGATGTTCCAGGTGACGATCGAAACGGACATGTTGGGGCCTTTGCTGGCAGGGACATCCTTATCGCCAAGCCAGCGCCAGCAAACAAGCCGGATATGACGGCCTCAACGTTAACGCTGTGCTAACCGGTTGCGGTCCGATACGCGCCGAAACGAGGGGCGGCTAAACCGTTTCACGTGAATCAGGCAACAAAAAACCCGGCCTTTCGACCGGGTTCTTCAAACATCAAATGCCAAAACCTATTCGGCCTTGGGCGCTTCTTCGGTAGCGGCAGCAGCAGCAGCAGCCTCAGCTTCGGCAGCCTTTGCGGCAGCTGCTGCTTCGAGCTCAGCGGCCTTGGCGGCAGCAGCGGCCTCGGCTTCCTTGGCGGCCTGTTCGGCGGCAAAGGCCTCGGCTGCGGCGATCTTTTCAGCTTCGCGAGCTTCCTTGGCAGCGATGGAGGCAGTGCGCTCGCCGGCTTCGATCTTCTTGGTACGCGAGTTGGTCGATTCGAAAATACGAGCCGATTTACCGCGACGATCGCGCAGGTAGTACAGCTTGGCGCGACGCACCTTGCCGCGCTTGAGGACTTCAACCGAAGCGACATTCGGGGAATACAGCGGGAACACGCGTTCCACGCCTTCGCCGTAGGAAATCTTGCGAACGGTGAAGCTTGCGGTGATGCCGCCGCCGTTGAGGGCGATCACGACGCCTTCATAAGCCTGCAGGCGCTCTTTTTCGCCTTCGCGAATCTTGACCCACACCTTGACGGTATCGCCATGGGTGAAATCGGGAAGCTCGCGCTGGGCGGCCAGTTCTTCGACATGTGCAGCATTGAGCTGCTGGATGATATTCATGATCCGTCCTGATCTTTTCAATGGAGCGCTTGTCGCGTTTTTGAGGCGCGGCGCCCGGTCTTGGTTGGTAACGGAGGTTGCAGTCTTCTTTTTGGTGCGGCCCAGGTCCGATAAGCCCAAACCGCGATAGTGGCGGCTCCTTAGGCGAAAAACCGCCCGGAGTCTAGCGTTGGGCCTGCTTTTATGACGATTTGGTCGTCAGCAGATCGGGCCGGCGGGCCTTGGTTAGCGCCAAGCTCTGCTCATGCCGCCATTTGGCTATCTTGCCGTGGTCGCCCGAGGTCAGCATGGCAGGGATATCGACGCCCTCGAAGTTTTGCGGCCGGGTATATTGCGGGTATTCCAGCAGGCCGTTCTCGAAGCTTTCGTCGGCATGGCTTTCGGCCTTGCCCAGTACGCCGGGGATCAGCCGCACAATGGTCTCCAGCAGCACCATGGCGGCAACTTCGCCTCCCGCCAGCACGTAGTCGCCGATAGATATCTCTTCGAGCCCACGTCGGTCGATGACGCGCTGGTCAATTCCCTCGAAACGGCCGCAGACGATGACCGCGCCTGGTCCCAGCGCCAGCTCGCGCGCTCGCGCCTGGGTCAGCGGCTTGCCGCGCGGCGACATCAGGATGCGCGGACGCGGATCGCCTTGGGGTGCGGTCGCATCGATCGCCTTGGCGAGAATGTCAGGCTTGAGCACCATGCCGGCGCCACCGCCCGATGGGCTGTCATCCACGCTGCGGTGGCGGTCCACCGCGAAATCGCGCAGTTGCGTCGTGGACAGGGACCACAAGCCTTCACCCAAGCCACGACCAAGCACCGAGGCGCCGAGCGGGCCGGGGAACAGTTCGGGAAACAGCGTTATGACACTGGCAGCAAAACTCAATTGGGCTCTTCTTCCTCGCCCTCGTCGACCTCAAGCGGCACGACGATGGTGATGTAGCCCTCGGCGATGTTCACATACGGCACGACGGCCTTGGTGAAGGGGTAAAGATAAGTGTCGCCGCTCTGCGGGTCGCGCACTTCGAGCAGGTCGCCGGCGCCAAAATTGGGCAGGGCCGAAACCTGGCCGATGGTCACGCCGGTGTCGAGGCGCGCCTCGAGGCCGATCAGGTCGGCATGATAGAAATCGTCC
The DNA here is from genome assembly GCF_000971275.1 of Devosia psychrophila. Taxonomy (GTDB): domain Bacteria; phylum Pseudomonadota; class Alphaproteobacteria; order Rhizobiales; family Devosiaceae; genus Devosia; species Devosia psychrophila. Next base: position 50,159 of record NZ_LAPV01000159.1, read on the forward strand.
TCGTCCTCAGGTTGGGGCAGCTTGTTCCGGTCGATGAACAGGTTGACGCCATTGAGGCTTTCGGCGGCCGTGCGGTCGGATACGCCGTTGATCTGGCCGACGACCACCGTCTTGTGCAGGCGCAGCTTGCTCAGGACCACCGTTAGCCCGGGCCGGTCGGTATCGAGCGGGCCATAGGTGCCGATGGCCAGCGGATCCTGGGTATGGGTGGCGACGCGCACATGGCCCTTGATGCCATGCGCTGCGCCGATCTGGCCGAGTAAAATCTTGTCGTTGTTATTGGTCATGCCCACTCGCTCAATTTCAGAGCGTCTTAGCAGGCGCGGGGCGGCTTGGGAATTGGAACGGAACCAAGGTCGGGCCGCGGCTATTGTCGAAGCAACACTCAAAGGAGCCCGCAATGGCCAAGACTCTCACCGAACGCGACGACATCCGCCAATGGGCCGAGGCTCGCGGTGGCAATCCTATGTTGATGGATACGCCAGATGGCACCGGCACGCGCACGTTGCTGCAACTGACCTTTGGCCAGCACGCCATCAATACCGAGGGCAACGAAGGGCCCGATCGCATCGGTGGCTTCCAATTGGTCAGTTGGGAAGACTGGTTTGCAGCGCTCGAAAACGGCAAGCTGGCGCTGCAGGTGTCGGATGATCTAGCAGGCGGCAGTGAAGCCGAGTTCGAATTCGTCGAACGGGACTGAGTTCAGTCCCGTCCGGTGAATGGATTAGGTCCGGCTCGGCAGGGACTGGAAGCCGCCTTCATAGAGATTCATCGTCGCTTCGATATCGTCGATGTGCATGGTCAGGCCCTGCTCGACGGCTTCGGCCTGACGGCGGAACATATCGCGACGCGATAGCAGCTCGAAGCGCTCGCTTTCGAGTTCCTTGAGGACCATGTCGATACGATCGCGATGTGTCGCGAGACGCTGCACCATAGGAGCCGACTGCTTGGCCGCTTCCTGAAGCACGGTTTCCATCTGTTCCAATTCGGGCTGGACGATCTTAAGGCTGGTTTTTTGGCGCACAGTCATCTTTCTCACTCCTTGGTTGCGTGCCCGGCGAGAAATGGTCTCCGTTCGGTCAACGTGTGAAAGGTAAGTCGGAGTCATACCCAAAAGTTGCTGCCGAAAGATACTTTATCGCCTATTTACCATTAACACAAAACGGCCCGTCGTGACTCAACAGGTATAATTGAGGACTCACAAGATTCTAGCGAGACTCTTCGGATGCTTCGATAGATTCCATATCTTCATCGGAAAATCCGAAATGATGGCCTAGCTCGTGGATCAGTACATGGGTGACCACTTCGCTCAAAGTATTGTCATCATTCTCGGACCAGTAATCGAGAATGGCGCGGCGGTAGAGGAAGACGGTGTTGGGCAATTGGCCGGTCTGGGGCACTGCGCCGTCTTCGGTCATGCCGACGCCGACAAACAAGCCCATCAACTCGAACGGGCTTTCCATACCAAAGCCGTCCAGCACATCTTGTTCGGCATAGTCGGCGACCGAGCAGGTGACGTCGGCTGCGAGCGCCTTGAACGGCTCAGGCAGCTCGCGAAGCGCTGCCGTAGCCAGCGCCTCGATGTCGTCGAGGGTAGGCGCGAACCGCGCCCCCCAGGCTAGATCGCTTACTGCCACTCGCGGATATCTACGAAGTGGCCGGCAAGGGCTGCCGCCGCGGCCATGGCGGGCGCCACGAGATGGGTGCGGCCCTTGAAGCCCTGGCGACCCTCGAAATTGCGGTTGGAGGTCGAAGCGCAGCGTTCCTGCGGCTTGAGCTTGTCGGGGTTCATCGCGAGGCACATCGAGCAGCCCGGCTCGCGCCATTCAAAACCGGCATTGAGGAAGATGGTGTGCAGGCCCTCGGCCTCGGCCTGATCCTTGACCAGGCCTGAGCCGGGCACGACCATGGCATTGACGCCGGCCGCCACCTTGCGATCGCCGATCACGGCAGCCGCAGCGCGCAGGTCTTCGATACGGCCATTGGTGCAGGAACCGATGAAGACGCGCTCTACCGGAATGTCGGTGATCTTGGTGCCGGGCTTGAGACCCATATAGTCCAGCGCGCGCCACTTGGAGGCCCGCTTGTTCTCGTCGGCGATATCGTCGGGGTTCGGCACGACGCCGGTCACCGAGATCACATCCTCCGGCGAAGAGCCCCAGGAAACGATCGGCGGCAGCTGGGCGGCGTCGAGGATCACGACCTTATCGTAGACCGCACCTTCGTCGGTATAGAGGGTCTTCCAGTAATCGACGGCCATGTCCCAGGCCTTGCCCTTGGGGGCGCGATTGCGGCCCTCGACATAGTCGAAGGTGGTCTGGTCGGGGGCGATCAGGCCGGCGCGGGCGCCGCCTTCGATGGTCATGTTGCAGACCGTCATGCGGCCTTCCATCGACAAAGCCTCGATAGCCTCGCCAGCGAATTCGATGACGTGGCCATTGCCGCCGGCAGTGCCGATTTCGCCAATGATGGCGAGGATGATGTCCTTGGCGGTGACATGGGGCGGCAGCTTGCCATCGACGCGCACCAGCATGTTCTTGGCCTTCTGCTGGATCAGCGTCTGGGTCGCCAGGACGTGTTCCACTTCGGAGGTGCCGATACCATGCGCCAAAGCACCAAAAGCACCGTGCGTCGAGGTGTGGCTATCGCCGCAGACGATGGTCATGCCGGGCAGGGTGAAGCCCTGTTCCGGGCCGACGATGTGCACGATGCCCTGGCGCTTGTCGAAGGGGTCGAAATATTCGATGCCGAATTCGCTGGTATTTTCGGCCAGCGTGGCGATCTGGATCGCACTTTCCGGATCGGGATTGGGCAGCGAACGGTCCGTGGTCGGCACGTTGTGATCGACCACGGCCAGCGTACGCTCGGGGTGACGCACCTTGCGGCCATTCAGGCGCAGGCCTTCGAACGCCTGCGGGCTCGTGACTTCGTGCACGAGGTGGCGATCGATATAGAGCAGCGAGGAACCGTCCTCGTTGTTCTGCACCAGATGGTCGTCCCAGATCTTGTCGTAGAGCGTGCGGGCCTTGGTCATAGCGGTATTCCGGCAGGGAAAGTTTGGAGTGGTTCTAAGGCAGGAAGGGCAGGGCGGTCAAGCATAACCGTACTCATGGGTACGGTCAGGCCGCCGATGGACGGTCTACCGCGCCACGCACGGCGAAGACGCCGAGCAGGCTGGTATCGAGCCCGATGCGCAGGCGGCACCATAGCGCGATGGCGATCTGCGCCACGATGCGGGCGCCCATATTGGCGGCAGCGGCACCGACGATGCCGTAGATGGGGATGACGAGGAATTGCACGAGAAACCCCAGTGCCATGATGGTGCCAAAGATTGCCACGTAAGCGCGTTCATGGCCGGTCATCATCATGACGATCTTGGACGGGCCGGTGGCGGCGTCGAACAGCAGGCCGAAGGACAGCAGTACCAGCACCAGTGTGCCCTCGGCATAGTAGGCGCCGAACAGCGATAGGATCAGGTCGCCCCAGCCGACAAAAATCGCGAAGATCACCAGTGAGAAAACGAAGCCTGCCACTGAAGCCAGCGCCGTGATGGCCTGGGCCTTGCGCATCTGGCCAGCATGGAAATGCTGCGCCACCATGGGGGCGATCACCAGTTCGATGGCGAAGGTGAACAGCGTCATCAGCCCGGCGGTGCGGAAGGCGTTGAAATAGATGCCCGAGCTTTCGAGGTCGAGCATCAGTCCGACGAGGATCACATCGGCATTGAGCGCCGCAGTCTCGATCAGGGCGCCGAGCATGAGCCAGCGGCTGATGCCGCCCCATTGCTGCCAATAGCGGCGAACCGGCCACAGGCTCGGCGTCAGCACATATTTGCCGGCCATGGAGCGCCAGAACTGCAGCGCCAGCATGCCGGACAGCAAAGCCGCCGACAGCACCAGCGCGTCTGGCCCGCTCAGCACCACGCCAAAGGCAAACAGGATCAGTACGACGCCCGGGAGAGCCAACCGCCACAGAATATCGCGCGGTACCAGTGCGGTCCACAACGAGCCTTGAGCCCGCAGAGCCGAAGAATTGTATTCCGCCATGGCCATCGGCAGCACCAGAAACGCCGCGCCGTAGAAGTGGTTTGCGGTGTCGTCGAAGCTGGCGAATTGCAGGGTGATGAGCACCGCGGCGCAAAGGGCGAGGGCGATAACGAGGCTGGCGAGGATGGTCAGCATCGAGCCGGCGCGGACTGCCTTGATGGCTTCTGCCGCCCGCCCGGCAACGGCTTCCTGTGACCACAGGCGGAGGATGGCCATGGGTTGGCCTACGCCTGCGCCGATTGCCAGCACGGTTGCCAGCGCCAGCCCAAAGGCAAAGCGTCCGTATTCGTCGGGCGACATGGTGCGTGAGAGCACCACATAGGTGACATAGGTCAGGCCTGCGGTGGCGAGCTTGATGCCAAGCGATGCCACCGAGCGACGAAGCCCCGACTGTAGCAGCGCCGAAAGGTCGGAAGGAATCTTGAACCGCATAAAGGCCTCGAAGTCGGGGCTGCAGCCGCGACCCCGACAATTTGCCATGCCAATCTCAAGAAGGTCTTACTTCTGTGGGGTCGGCGAGATTACGAATTTGTAACCTCGACGCGAGTTTAGTGCCGGAAATGGCGCATTCCGGTCATCACCATGGCGATGCCGGCAGCATCGGCGGCGGCGATCACCTCATCATCCCGCATCGAGCCACCTGGCTGGATCACGGCAGTGGCACCTGCGGCGACCAGCGCTTCCAGACCATCGGCGAAGGGGAAGAAGGCATCCGAGGCAGCGACCGACCCTTGCGTGAGCGGGCCCTCGATGCCGGCAGCCTTGGCGGCGTCGATCGACTTGCGGTGGGCAGTGAGGGCCGAATCGACGCGGCTCATCTGGCCGGCGCCGATGCCGACGGTGGCGCCTTGCTTGACATAGACGATGGCGTTGGACTTGACGTGCTTGGCGACTTTAGCGGCAAGCCGCAGGTCGGCCATTTCAGCTTCGGTCGGCTGGCGCTTGGTGACGACCTTGAGTTCGCAGTCATCGACGTTGCGGTTGTCGCGCGACTGTACCAGCAAGCCACCGGCGACGGACTTGACGACGAGCCCATCGGCCTTGGCATCGGCGAGGCCGCCGGTCAGCAGCAGGCGCAGATTTTTCTTGGCGGCGATGATGTCCTGGGCTTCCTGCGTCGCCGACGGGGCCACGATCACCTCGGTGAATACCTTGACGATTTCGGTGGCGGTGGCGGCGTCGATCTCGCGATTGGTGGCGACAATGCCGCCGAAAGCCGAGACGGGATCGGTGCGCAGAGCGTTCTGGTAGGCGGTCAGCAGGTCGCCTGCTACGGACACGCCGCAGGGATTGGCGTGCTTGATGATGGCAACGGCGGCAACGTCGCTGGCGTCGAACTCGGAGACCAGCTCGAAAGCGGCGTCGGTGTCGTTGATATTGTTGTAGCTCAGGGTCTTGCCCTGGACCTGGGTGGCGGTGGCGACGCCGCGGCGATTATCGCCATTGGCGTAGAAGCCGGCCCACTGATGCGGGTTCTCGCCATAGCGCATGACTTCGCGCAGGGTGCCGGCAAAGCTGCGGTAGGGGATTTCGGGGTAGTCGATGGCCCTGGCGAACCAGCTCGAGATGGCGCTGTCATAGGCGGCGGTGCGGGCATAGGCCTTGGCGGCGAGCTTCTGGCGCAGTTCGAATGGGACGCCGCCGGTGTTGGCGATGGCTTCAAGGATCGCCGGATAATCGGCCGGGTCGACCACCACGGTCACATAGGCGTGATTTTTGGCCGCAGAGCGGATCATCGCAGGGCCGCCGATGTCGATATTTTCGATAATTTCGCCATAGCTCGCGCCGGACTCGACGGTCTTTTCGAAGGGGTAGAGGTTGACCGCGACAAGGTCGATGGCCGCGATGTCATGCTCGGCCATCGAGGCGGCGTGGACTGCGTTGTCGCGAACTGACAAAAGTCCGCCATGCACCTTGGGATGCAACGTCTTGACGCGGCCGTCCATCATCTCGGGGAAGCCGGTGAGGTCGGAGATCTCGCGCACCGGCAGGCCGGCATCGCTGATCAGCTTGTGGGTGCCGCCGGTCGATACCAGCTCGACGCCCGCTGACGAGAGCCCCTTGGCAAACTCGGCCATGCCCGACTTGTCGAATACCGAAAGCAGCGCCCGACCGACCTTGACCGTCTTGCCCATGAGATGTGTCTCGCCTGTGATTGGATTTGGCGCTCGCTAGCACGAAGCGAGGATGGAGCCAACCAAAAGCGCCAATACTCTCCATTCCAGGTGCGAAGCTTGATCGCCTTCTCCCCCTTGAGGGGAGGGAGGCCAAGAGCCGCAGGCTCAGCCCTGTTCGAGCGTGAAAATCCAGGCCACTTCAGCATCGGCGACCACGTCGGCTTCCAGCACCAGTTGGCGCGTCTTGTCGAAACCGACATAGGCGGACTGGCGCACGCTTTCCTCTTCGCGGAACTGCGCGCCTTCCCACAGGAAGCTCCAGACCGCGCCATTGGGCAGCACCAGCCGGAGGATGCCCTCGCCGCGATTGCGCCGTACCATGACGCCCGGCGCCAGATGGAAACGGATGGCCAGCAGGCCCGACGGCGTGCCCTTGGCGGCGGCGACCATGCGGTCCTGGCCGACGAGCGTAGTGCCTTGCGACAGCAGGGTAATGCGGCGCTCGATTTCGACACCGAAACGCTTGGCATAGCCGCTGCTGCTCAGGATCAGCAGATTGTCCGCCTTGTCGAGTGTGATGGCCGGGTTGCGCTGAGCCGGTGCGTCTTCAGCATCGATAGTCGGCGCGGAGTGGGCGATGCCCTGGCGAAATAACGCCTTGCTGTCGGGCAGGTCCGACGGCGCGGGGCCGCAGGAGCCCAGAATCAATTCGGTGCCATGGGAAAATTCGAAGCCAAGCGCGCTGGCATGCAGGTCGCTGGCGAGGCCGGGCGGTGGGGCAAGCCCAGAATCGGCGATCACCACGGCATTGCCGTCGCGCAGGATGCCGTAGCCGCCGAGCAGCATGGAGCGGCGCTTGCGGGTCGGGCCGTTGGCCTGGATAGCGATCAGCACGTCGTGCGGCAGTTGTCCGCAGCCGTTGAAATAGGCCGGCTCGCCGCTCGACAGGGTCAGCGCATCGAGGCTTTCATGCATGCGGTCGATCTGGGCCACCAGCTCATTGCCGGCCTCCGATTTCACCGCCGCCGCGATGTGGCGGACGCTGACCAGTTCGACCAGCAACTGAAGTTGCAGTCTTGGATTGCGTGACAGGTGCAGGCCGTCGTTGTCGAGCTGGCTGGCGAGCAGGGCATTCAGCCGTTCGACGCGGGAGGGCACGTCAGTCTTGTCGTCCTGCTCGCAGAATTCGGCGCCGAGCAGAGCAATGCCGGCAAACAGGGCTTCGGCCGGATCGCTGGTCAGCGGCGCCCGGACCTTGAGGCTCTGGATCTGCGTGCCGAGCACACGCTGGATGGTGCGGGCTTCGGCGGCATTGGCGCCGTCGAGCAACAGCGGCAGGTGCCGCAGCCAGTTGATAACGCGTTGCGCGGTCAGGGCCGGCGCCCAGGTATCGTGCTGGAACTGGGCTTCATGGCCGATCCAGTCGAGCACCAGCATGCGGGCAAAGCGGCGCTCGCCACTGTCACGCACGTCGCGGAAATGCCGCAGCCAGGAAAAGCCGTGCAGGTTCAGCCACCAGTCGACATGGCTGACTTCGAGCGTAAACGGCGAGGCGCCGTTGGTCTCGATCAGCTTGCTGGCCAACAGATAGCGTCCGGCCATCATGTCGCGCACCGCTTCGCGATCGGCAGGGCGGAGTTCGGGCAGCTCGCCGCCAAAAGCATCGTCAGCCAGCCCGCGCCAGGTCCAGCGCAGGATGGGCAGCGTCACCGTCGCATCGGCGATACCGAGCGCGAACTTGCGCAAGCCGTGGGGCAGGTGCGGCGCCATCAGCGCATTCGCTCCTGCCGCGCGGCGTGTGCCAGCACTGCCTTGTGTCTGCCCGTCACCGGTTGCGTCCTCACTGGCCCTTATGGGCGCTTCTTTTTCAGCGGCGACGGAAGCGAGCCACGAAGAACCCGTCCATGCCGCCTTCATTGCCGCCCGGTTTCATGCCGGGATGGGTGCGCACCAGACCCTTTGCGGTCACGGCGCTTTCCAGGCCCGGCAATTCATCGGCAGTCACCGGCCAAAGTTCGAGGCCGGGCAGTGTTCCTAGCGCCCATTCGACCTGCTCTTCGCCCTCGGCGGGCTCAAGCGAGCAGACGCAGTAAACCAGCACACCGCCCACATCAAGACAACGGAAAGCATTGGTAATCAACGCTTTCTGCAGACGCACGCGGCCTGCAACGTCGCCGACCGAGCGATGCCAGATCACTTCGGGATGGCGGCGGAAGGTGCCAGTGGCCGAGCAGGGCGCATCGAGCAGCACGCCGTCATAGGGAGAATTGGGCGCGAAGGTGCCCGCATCGCCGACGATGATTTCGGCGCTGTAGTCGAGACGTTTGAGGTTTTCCTTGAGCCGTTCCATGCGGTTGGCGTCGGCATCGAGTGCCGTGACCATGTAGCCGGCCTTGAGCAATTGCGCAGTCTTGCCACCGGGCGCGGCGCAGAGATCGAGCACGCGGCCGCCGGCTTTTGCGCCTAACAAGCGCGCCGGAATGGCCGAGGCCGCATCCTGTACCCACCAGCGGCCCTCGGCAAAGCCGGGCAGGGCATCGACCGGCCGGTCGCGCTGATCGACGCGGACCGTGTCGGCGACGAGCTTTTCGGCGCCAAGCTGGCCGATCAGTTCCGCGTCGTCGTCTTTCAGCGTCAGGTCGAGCGGCGCGCCGGCCAGCAGGGCGCTGGAAAAGCCGTTGATGGCCTCTTCGCCATAGGCCTCGAGCCAGGTGTCGCCAAAGGTGTCGGGGATCAGCATATCGTCTTCGAGCATGCCGAACTTGGCCGAGTTGGCCTGGGCCGATCGCAGCACCGCATTGATCAGGCCGGACAGATGTCGCGCCTTGGGGTCGCGCTTGACGGCTTCGACGGCGAGGAACAGCGCGCTATGGGCGCCGAGATCGGGCAGGAACACCAGTTGAGCCAGCGATAGCCGCAGGACCGCTTCAAAGGTGCCGGACCTGCCGGGCATTCCCTTGTCGAGCAGCGAATGAATGATGAAATTGAGCTGGCCCTGCCGGCGCAATGCCGTGGTGATCAGCCGGTTGGCCAGCGCGCGGTCGCGCCCATCCACCAGTTCCTTGGCGGTCAGCGGCACGAAGTTGTCGCCGGCCAGCACGGACTTCAGCCGTTCTGCAGCGACGAGACGGAGCTTGAGACCCGCCGGATCAGGTTTGTTATGCGCCACGCTTGTTCTTTATCCCCATGGACCGCGTTGTCCGCCGTCCTCGTCGGTTTGTCCGACGGTCGGCACGCGCCAGCCGCCGCCGATATCACGGCCGGTCGAAACCGGTTGCGGGCGAGGCTGAGGCCTGCGGCCCTTATCGTCCACATGCATGCTCGCTGCAAGCTTGCGCAGCGCTTCGATGCGATTGCCGGTGTCGGGATGGGTGGAAAACAGGTTATCCATGCGCTGCCCGGACAGGGGATTGATGATGTACATATGCGCCATGGCCGGGTTGCGCTCGGCCGCGACATTGACCTGACGGCCGGCCTGACCAGCAATCTTTTGCAACGCAGAGGCCAGCGCCAGCGGGTCGCCAGAAATCTCGGCGCCGTGCTTGTCGGCCTCGTATTCGCGGGTCCGGCTCACCGCCATCTGCACCACCATGGCGGCGACCGGCGCGAGAAAAACCATCAGTAAAGAACCGATCCCGCCCAGCGGATTGTTGCGATTATTGCCACCGCCGAAGAACAGGCCGAACTGCGCCAGCGCCGAAATCGCACCGGCAAAAGTCGCGGTAATGGTCATGGTCAGCGTATCGCGGTTCCGGATGTGAGCCAGCTCATGGGCAATCACGGCCGCCACTTCGTGCGTTTCCAGATGCTTCAGCAGGCCTGCGGACACAGCCACCGCAGCATTCTGCGGATTGCGGCCGGTGGCGAAGGCGTTGGGCTGCTCGGACTGGATCAGATAGACTTTCGGCGTCGGAATGCCGGCCTTGCGCGACAGGATATCGACCATATCGTACAATTCGGGTACGCGGCTGCGCTCGACAGGCACGGCATTCTGCATGCGCAGCACCAGCTTGTCGGAGTTCCAGTAGCCGAACAGATTGGTCACCAGCGCAAAGCCGAACGCCAGCACCATGCCGCCGGTGCCGCCGATAAAATAGCCAACTGTCATGAACAGCGCGGTCAGCGCCGCCAGAAGAACCGTGGTGCGAAAAGCATTGAACATCATCAGCCCTTGGGTTCGTGTTGCTGAGTAATTATGTTGTGTGTCCAAGGGTTGCATGCAAGCGGCATGAGCAAAACGTAATGCGGACAGAGCGATGAGCGACGAAGAGATTGTGGATGAGGCGCCCCGGCCGCCGTTGAGCGAAGCCGCCAAGCGCGCGCTGGCCGAGGCCAGGGCCCGGCGCGCCGACATCGACGCCAAGGGGGCGTTAGCGCAAAAGGAAGAGGGCGGTCGCGGTGGCCTGGAGCCAGGGCGCTATGGCGACTGGGAGATCAAGGGCCTGACCAGCGACTTTTGAGGGCCTCGTTGTGGCCGGCTAGGGACCGTCCCAGCCGCCGGCTTTTCCCTCGGGTCAAGCCCGAGGGAGAAAGAGGTGGGTTAGCCGACGATATCGGCCAGGCTGAACCCCGCTGCCGAGGCCGCCACGGTCATGACGACGGCGATGATCGCCGCAATCAGGGCATACTCGACCGGCGTTACCCCAGTATCATCGCGCAGAAATCTGGTCAGGATCTTGAACATGGGGACAGCCTCTACGCGGGTACAATGGCACGTCTGTGGCAGAGATCGGCTGAACCGAAGCTGAACGCTTAGCTGCGGGCGGCGAGGATGGCGGGCAGCAACTGGCTTTCGATGGTCTGCGGCGACAGCGGTCCGACGAATTTGTAGGTGACTACCCCTTCGGCATCGACCACGAAGGTTTCCGGCACGCCATAGACACCCCAGTCGATCGAGACACGGCGATCGCGGTCCATGCCGACGGCGTCATAGGGATTGCCGAGTTCGGCGAGGAACGCCCGGGCGTTCTCGGGCGCGTCTGACTGGTTGATGCCGAACAGCCTTACGCCGGTTTCAGCCTTTAGCGCTTCGAGCAGCGGGTGCTCGTCGCGGCAGGGAATGCACCAGCTGGCAAAGACATTGACGACGGTCACCTCGCCCTTGAGTGCGGCGGTATCGAAGCCGGGCACGCCGAGCTCGGGCACTTCGGCCATGGTGAAGGTGGGGGCTGGCTTGTCGATCAGCACGGAACGAACAAGCCCCGGATCGCGGTTCATGGACATGGCAAAAACCGCGACCAGCACGACGAGGGCGATCAGCGGCAGGCCGAACAACACATAGCGCATCAGGCGGCGCGACGCGCTTCGAGGGCGGCGAGCTTTCCGGCAGTGGTTCGCGCGTCATACAGTGTCCAGCCGATCAGACCGGCGACGCCGATAGCGACCCCGATATAGGCCCAGACGATGAACACGGCGTGGGGTCCGAGATCGATCATGCGCGATCTCCCTGCGCCATGCGGCGCTGCAGGCCGATGACCCGACGGCGCTTGACCTCGGTGTGCATGGCCTTGAGCTGCAGCGTGATGAAAAGGAATGTGAACGCGAAAAACATCACGAACAATGGCGTGAGAATAGAGCCCGGCATGCGCGGGCCATCAGCGCGGAACACGCTGGCGGGCTGATGCAAGGTGCTCCACCAGTCGACCGAGAATTTTATGATGGGGATGTTGATGGCGCCGACCAAGGTAAAGACTGCGATGACGCGGGCGGCGCGGAGCTGGTCGTCAAAGGCCCGCCACAGGGCGATCAGCCCGAGGTAGATGAACAGCAGGACCAGCGTCGAGGTCATGCGTCCATCCCATTCCCAGAAGGTGCCCCAGGTCGGCCGGCCCCAGAGCGAGCCGGTGAACAGCGCCAGCGCCGTGAACAGCGCGCCCAAGGGAGCAGCAGCCTTCATCGAGACGTCGGCCATCGGATGGCGCCAGACCAGTGTGCCGACCGCCGAGACGGTCATGACGCCATAGACGAACTGGCTGAGCCAGGCATTGGGCACGTGGACATACATGATGCGCACGGTGTCGCCCATCTGGTAGTCCTGCGGCGAATTAAAGAAGGCGAAGTAGAGCCCGACGACGAACAGCACTGCAGTCACAATCACCAGCGGCCACAGCAGGGGCTTGGTCCAGATGACGAATTGCCCCGGATTGGCGATCCGGTTCCACCAGTTCAGCTTGGGCGCGGTTTCAATGCTCATGACTTCAGTAGACCTCATCCTGAGCCTGTCGAAGGACGAGGGCGTGGCACACGGCCTGCACTCGCCCGACCTCCTGGTTCGACAAGCTCACCATGAGGTCTCGGGGAATAGTCATTCCCTAATCTTCGGCCGAGCTTATCGCAAGCGCCGCGGCAAAGGGAGCCAAGGCAACCGCCATGAGGCTCAATGCCGCAAGAAACAGCATGGCGGCGCTGGATTGGGTGGCGGTGATGCTGCCGGTGCCGAAGATCAGCACGGGGATCGACAGCGGCGCGATCAGGATCGGCGCGATAAGCCCGCCACGCCGGATACTTACGGTTACCGCGGCTCCGATGGCGCCAAAGGCGGCCAAAGCCGGGGTGCCGAGCAGTAGCGAGAGGATCGTCCGCCACAGGGCCTCACCCTCCATCGACAGCAGCACGGCGAGGAAGGGACTGGCGATGATCAGCGGCACGGCCGAGACCAGCCAGTGCACGATCAATTTTGCGGCAATGACCATGCTGAGCGGCAGTTCGGACTGACGCAGCAGGATCAGCGAGCCGTCGTCATGGTCCGGGCGAAACAACCGGTCGAGCCCAAGCAACATGGCGAGGAAGGCCGCGATCCACACAATGCCCGGCGCGATACGAGCCAGCAAAGCCCGGTCCGGTCCCACGGCAAAGGGCACGATGGCGCCGACGATGACGAAAAACAGCACGAGCGTCAGCACGTCGCCGCCGCCGCGCAGGGCAAGGCGCAGCTCGCGGGCCAGCATGGCTCGCAAGATCGTCATGGCTGTTGTCCCATCACGAGCGTTTCCATGCGCGCCAAATCGGGCAGGGTGATCGGATCATGCGTCGCCGCAATGAAGAGCCCGCCCATGTCGAGATGGCGGTCGAGCAGCCGCGTCACCAGCTCATGGCCCTCGCTATCGAGCGCCGCGGTGGGTTCGTCGAGCAACCACAGCGGGCGATGGCTGACCAGTAGCCGCGCCAGTGCCAACCGCCGCGATTGGCCCGCCGATAAATAGCCGGCATCGAGATCGGCGAGATGGCCGAGCCCGACTTCATCGAGGGCTGCCTTGGCCGGACTGCCGGTCGCGCCGTTCACTTCGGCCCAGAAGGCCAGGTTTTCCTGCACCGTGAGGCGTGGCTTGATGGCATTGCGGTGGCCGCAATAATGCAGCACGCGCTCGTCTTCACCGGCACCTGCGATGGCAAAGCTTCCGTCCAGCGGCGCGATAATCCCGGCCAGCGTCAGCAGCAAGGTGGTCTTGCCGCCGCCATTGGGCCCGCGCAGCAACAGGCACTGCCCGGCAGTGACTGAAAAACTCACATTGGCGCCCAGCGCCATGCCGCCGCGACCCCAGCTCAGGCCGGTAGCGCGCAGGGTCAGCGGGGGAAAGAGGTGCCGTACGGTCATGACCCCTTCTCGTATTGAACGACATGTCGGGCTGGCAAGCCCAATCGTCTTTCTCTATAACCCGTAATAGTTTGGAGTCATTCCAGCAAAGGCAGCGCTGTTGAGCGGTTTCCGGGGCTTTAACCTCGGGCCGGCGCGCCTGCCGAAACGATATGTTAGGGCGGAAACCATGACCTCGGTAAACAGCTTCAAGTCGAAATCGACCCTTACGGTCGGCGACAAGACCTACACCTATTATTCCATCGCCGAAGCCGAAAAGAACGGCCTCAAGGGCGTCTCGGCCCTGCCGTCGTCGATGAAAGTGGTGCTGGAAAACCTGCTGCGCTTCGAAGACAACCGCACCGTCACCAAGGCCGATATCGAGGCCGTGGCGACCTGGCTCGCGACGCGCACCTCCGAGCATGAAATTTCCTACCGCCCGGCCCGCGTGCTGATGCAGGATTTTACCGGCGTTCCGGCCGTGGTCGATCTGGCGGCAATGCGCGATGCGACCGCCAAGCTCGGTGCCGATCCGCAGAAGATCAACCCGCTGGTTCCCGTCGATCTGGTGATCGATCACTCGGTGATGGTCGACAGCTTCGGCTCGCCGACCTCATTTGGCCAAAACGTCGAACTTGAATACGAGCGCAACGGCGAGCGCTATGAGTTCCTGCGCTGGGGCCAGTCGGCTTTCGATAATTTCCGTGTCGTGCCTCCCGGCACCGGCATCTGCCACCAGGTGAACCTGGAATACCTGGCCCAGACCGTCTGGATCAAGGAAGAGGACGGCGAAACCGTCGCCTATCCCGACACGCTGGTCGGCACCGATTCGCACACCACCATGGTCAACGGCATGGCCGTGCTCGGCTGGGGCGTCGGCGGCATCGAGGCAGAGGCTGCCATGCTCGGCCAGCCGGTCACCATGATGATCCCCGAAGTCGTCGGCTTCAAGATGACCGGCCGCATCAACGAAGGCATCACTGCCACCGATCTGGTGCTGACCGTCACCGAAATGCTGCGCAAGAAGGGCGTCGTCGGCAAGTTCGTCGAATTCTACGGCCCGGGTCTCGACTATCTCAGCCTCGAAGACCAGGCGACCATTGCCAATATGGCGCCGGAATATGGCGCCACCTGCGGCTATTTCCCGGTCGACAGCGACACGCTGAAGTATCTGACCACGTCAGGTCGCGATCCGCAGCGCGTGGCATTGGTCGAAGCCTATTCCAAGGCGCAGGGCATGTTCCGCGAGACCACCTCGTCGGACCCGGTGTTCACCTCGACGCTCGAGCTTGATCTCACCACCGTCGTGCCGTCCATCTCGGGCCCGAAGCGTCCGCAGGACCGTATTGTGCTCGATCAGGCCAAGTCCAAGTTCGCCGAACTGCTGCCCAAGGAATTCGGCAAGACCGATGACCCGCACATCCAGGTCGATGGCCAGGATTATACGCTGACCCATGGCGACGTCGTCGTTGCCGCCATCACCTCCTGCACCAATACCTCCAATCCGTCGGTGCTGGTCGCGGCTGGTCTGCTCGCCCGCAAGGCCCGCGCCCTTGGCCTCAATAGCAAACCCTGGGTCAAGACTTCGCTGGCGCCCGGCTCGCAGGTGGTCACCGACTATCTCGACAGCGCCGGCCTGTCGGAAGACCTCGATGCGCTGGGCTTCAACCTCGTCGGTTATGGCTGCACCACCTGCATCGGCAATTCCGGCCCGTTGCCAGCCGAAATCTCCAAGGCCGTGCAGGTCGGCGATCTGGTCGCCACCTCGGTGCTCTCGGGCAACCGCAATTTCGAAGGCCGCATCAATCCGGACGTGAAGGCAAACTTCCTCGCCTCGCCGCCGCTGGTGGTGGCTTACGCCCTGGCCGGTTCGGTCAAGATCGACATCACCACCGAGCCGCTGGGCATCGGCAGCAATGGCCAGCCGGTCTATCTCAAGGACATCTGGCCAACCAACCACGAGATTGCCGAGATCGTGCGCAAGCATGTGACCAAGGAAATGTTCCAGGGTCGCTACTCCGACGTGTTCAAGGGCGACAAGCATTGGCAGGGCATCGCCATCGAGGGTGGCGAGACCTATGGCTGGAATTCCAGCTCGACCTATGTGCAGAACCCGCCTTATTTCGAAGGCATGTCCATGGAACCCAAGCCGGTGACCAATGTCGCCGGCGCCAAGGTCCTCGCCCTGTTCCTCGATTCCATCACCACCGACCACATTTCCCCGGCCGGTTCGTTCAAGGCCTCGACGCCCGCCGGCAAGTATCTCGAAGAGCGCCAGGTTGCGCCGCGCGATTTCAACTCCTACGGCGCCCGTCGCGGCAACCATGAAGTGATGATGCGCGGCACCTTTGCCAATATCCGGATCAAGAACCAGATGCTGCCGGGCGTCGAAGGCGGCTACACCAAGGGCCCCGATGGGTCGCAGATGGCAATCTACGATGCCGCCATGGCCTATCAGGAAGCCGGCACGCCGCTGGTGATCTTTGCAGGCAAGGAATATGGCACGGGTTCTTCGCGTGACTGGGCCGCCAAGGGCACCAACCTGCTCGGCGTGCGCGCCGTGGTCGCGCAGTCGTTCGAGCGTATCCACCGTTCGAACCTCGTCGGCATGGGCGTCATTCCGCTGCAGTTTGCCGATGGCGAGAGCTGGCAGACGCTGGGTCTCGATGGTTCCGAAACCATCGACATCGAAGGCGTCACCGAAATCGCACCGCGCGCCAAGGTTACCGTCAAGATCACCAAGGCCGATGGCACTGTGACCAGCATCGAAACCCTGTGCCGCATCGATACCGCCAACGAGCTCGACTACTACAAGCACGGCGGCATCCTGCACTACGTGCTGCGCAGCCTCGTCGCAGCGTAGGCTTTCGTATAATTCGAATGCAAATGGCGGTCCCTCGGGCCGCCATTTTTGTTTGTTCAGTGCCAAGGAGGAAACCCGTGCGGATGAGGGCTTCGGGGTAACCACAACACGGCCAATTTTCCCTCTCACCCTCTTTTGACTGGCGGGGGTGCATTGGCCCGGCCTACAACTCTGGCCATGACGCATAGACTTCTTATTTCAGCCTCGCTTGGCCTCGTCGCACTCGCCGTTTTGGGCCTGCCGGCCAGTGCAGATTCGGTGTCCCGCCCTAAGGCGGTGGTCGAATTGTTCACCAGCCAGGGCTGTGCTTCGTGCCCGCCGGCCGACGCTCTGCTGACCAGCCTCGCCGAGCAGAATGACGTCGTGGCCCTGGCCTATCACGTCGATTATTGGGATTATGTGGGCTGGGAAGATACCTTTGGTGCCGAAGCCTATTCGGACCGCCAGCGGGCCTATGCCAAGAGCTGGGGTTCGTCGCGCATCTATACGCCGCAGATGGTGGTCAATGGCGCCAAGGGCGTCGTCGGCTCCAAGCGCAATGAGGTGCATGGCGCGCTCGATCACTCCAGCCTGCCGCTCTCTGTCGATATTGAGCACGAGGGCGATATGCTCAAGATTGCCATTCCCCCCAACGCCGGCCTCGACAATGCCGTGGTGTGGATGGTGACCTATCTCAAGCGGGCAGACGTCGGCATCGAAAAAGGCGAGAATGCCGGCAAGTCGATGATCTACACCCAGGTGGTGACCGGCCAGCAGGTGCTCGGCATGTGGGAGAGTGACACGGGCGCCAGTCTCAAGCTGCCGCTGCCCGAAACGTTGAGCGGAGCCAATAACGGCGTCGCGGTTATCGTGCAGCAGGAGCACGACGGGCTGCCCGGCAATATCCTCGGCGCGGCCACCTTCGAGCGCTGAACAAAAAAATCCCGTCCTTGGGGGCAAGGACGGGATAAGCTGACTGGTCAACTAATAGGACGGCTGGCACCCAGGCTTCTGGGTTTGGGGGCTCTGTGGGCCCAGATGCCAGCCACTGGAGGCAATAACCACAGACTGATCTCGCAATCGGGCGCGTTCAGGGACAAAGTGTGACGAAAATGGGGTTTTTCGACTTTTGTCTGTCAGCCCTTGCGCCGCCGGCGGATTCCCGCAATCATGACAGTGGTTTGACCAGATAAGGCGACGCGAACGGTGCAAAGCCGCACACCGAATGACAGAAACGTCAATTTCGCGCTGGTGCAGGGCGGAAACGCAACCGCGAGTCCGGCGCCTGGCAAGGTCACCGCCGTGGTGGCGTTCGACCGCAAGGAATTGTCGCTGATCCTGAACGTCTATGGCCGCAAGGTAAGCCAGGGCGAATGGCGCGACTATGCGATGGACTTCCTGCGCGAGCGGGCGATGTTTTCCATTTATGCCCGCGTCTCCGAGCGGCCGCTCTATATCGTTGAAAAGACCCCCAAGCTGCGCAACCGTCAGGGACAATATGCTGTTACCAACCAGGAGGGACGCATCCTGAAGCGGGGCCATGATCTGGCTCTGGTGCTGCGGGTGCTGGACCCTCAACTGGCCGTAGTAGGGTCGTGATGCGAGTTTTTGCCGGAATGGTAGCCTTAGCTATGATCGCCTCTCCTGCTCTGGCACAGGACTGGGGCACCGATTTCAATATGGGCACGTTTGCCGCAGGCGGGGGCAGCCCGGCCAACGGCTACCTGAACCTCGAATGTGCCGGCGAAGGCAGCGGCTTTGATTTCGCCGGCCAGCCATTCATCGCCCTTACGGTGATTGATGGGGAACAGCTCGACAAGAAATCCTTGCCCGATGAGATTACTTTTTGGGTCGATGACGAGCAAAGCTACCTGCTGCCGATGAGCATCGAGGAGGGCAGCACCACACGGCTAGTCTATGACTATAGCGCCGACACGGTCGAGCAAGCACGCGGGCTGGTCGAGGCCATGCGGCAAGGAAGCATCGTCACGGCAAAAGCCGACGAAAACGTCATCGCGTCGCTTGATCTGGAAGGCTCTAACGATACGCTGGAACTGGTCGAGGACTGCATCGCGCCTTAGGGCGCGGCGCGTCTATAGCGCCAGTTGCAGGTGCACGATGTCGTGCCAGCGGTCGAACTTGTAGCCTACCGCCTCGTAACGTCCGACATGGCGGAAGCCGAACTTCTCATGGATGACGATGGAGTTGGTGGTCTCAGCCGTGATCACCGCGATCATCTGCTTGAAGCCGAAAGCCTTCGATTGAGCCAGCAATTCCGTGAGTAGTGCCTTGCCAATGCCGCGACCCTTGGCGTCGGGATGCAGGTAGATCGAATCCTCGCAGGTGAAGCGGTAGGCAGCGCGCGGGCGATAGAAGCTGGCATAGGCATAGCCCACCAGTTTGCCAGCGATTTCGGCGACGATCAGCGGATGGCCAAGCTCGAGCAAGTGCCCGAACTTTTCCGCCATGGCCGGCTCGCCCGGCATCTCGGTGTCGAAGGTAATCGCCGTGTGTTCCACATAGTGATTGTAGATGGCGGTGATGGCGGGCACGTCGGCCCAGCGGAACGAGCGAAGCGTAAAGTCTGACACGACAAGAATCCGGCAAAAAGAAAGGACCGCAGCCTTTGTAGGCCACGGTCCGATTTGTCGTCCAACCAATTATGGCTGTGCTTACTCGCGATTACCGAACAGGCGCAGCATCATCATGAACAGGTTGATGAAGTCGAGGTAGAGGCTCAGCGCGCCCATGATGGATCCCTTGGCCAGCAGTTCGGTTCCGTGCGACTCCGAATAGCCTTCCTTGATCTTCTGCGTATCGTAGGCGGTGAGGCCGACGAAGATCAGCACGCCAACAGCCGAGATGGCAAACTCGAGCATCGACGACTGCATGAAGATGTTGACCACCGAGGCGATGATCAGGCCGATCAGGCCCATCATCAGGAACGAGCCCATGTTGGTCAGGTCACGCTTGGTGGTGTAGCCATAAAGGCTCATGGCACCGAAGGTCGCGGCGGTGATGAAGAACACCTTGGCAATCGAGGCGTCGGTGTAAACCAGGAAGATCGAGCTCAGCGACAGGCCCATGATGGCCGCAAAGCCCCAGAAGGTAGCCTGTGCGGCGGGTACGGAGAGCTTGTTGATGCCAAAGCTCAGCACCAGCACGAAAGCCAGCGGAGCCAGCATCACGACCCACTGCAGCGGGCTGGTATAGAGCAGGGCGCCCCACTGGGTGACGAGCTGGCCATTGGCAAGCTGGCCCACGGCGGCGTCAGGATTGGTGGTGATGGCGGCAGCGGCGGCGAAATACGCAGCGACGCCGGTCACTACCAGGCCAATACCCATGTAATTGTAGACGCGCAGCATGTAGCTACGCAGGCCCTCGTCCACAGCCGCGGCCGAGCCGGCCCGCGCACCGAGGGTCTGACGGTCAAATTCAGCCATAGTCGGTTTCCTTTCCCAATTGAAAAGCGGTCTTTGATACCGCCGGTGGGCATTGGTATGCCACTTGATGAAACAATATGGATTGAGGACTGGAGGTTTACAAGACTTCATGCCGAAGTGCGACGAATGGGCTGGTCGCACAAACCCGTTATGCTAGGCTCCAAAAGCGAATCGTGTTCCAGATCCTAGCAAGAGGAGGGCCCATGCCCCGGCTCTTTACCGGCCTCGAAATTCCGGCCGATATCGGATTTGCGCTATCGCTGAAGCGTGGCGGTTTGACTGGCGCGCGCTGGATCGACCCGGAAAACTACCACATTACATTGCGCTTTATCGGTGATGTCGATCACCATACGGCCAATGACGTTGCGGAAAGTCTCGATCGGCTGTCCAACTCGATCCGCTTTGACGTGAAGCTGACGCATCTGGGCACGTTCGGTGGCGACAAGCCGCGAGCGCTTTATGCAGGCGTCGAGCCCAGCGAGCAGCTGACCCGCCTGCAGGCGGCGCAGGAGCGGGTGTTGCAGCGGGCCGGCCTGATGCCCGAAGGCCGCAAGTTCGTTCCCCATGTCTCGTTGGCCCGGCTGCGTGGCGGCAGTGCCATGGAGGTTGCCCGTTTCATGACCGAGGCGGGCCGCTTTGAACCAATGAGCTTTCCAGTTGGGCGCTTCGTGCTGTTCTCGAGCAAGGATTCGGTGGGCGGTGGGCCCTATGTGGTGGAACAGAGCTATCCGCTCGCCGCTTGATCACAGTCACGCCAATGTTAGCCTATTGTTAACCCAGCCGGCTCAAACCGGTCACAAGAGCCGCGTTCCGTCAAATTGCCGCCGCGATTGAGCAGCAATTGATGCAAATGCGTTTGGACGTGGCGGCGTTTGACACCTTGGTAATCATGTTCTGGGCAAAGTTGGCGGGCAGCTTCCCAGGATGGGGAACACTTCAAGAATGAGGACGATTTGGCGATGACGACGAAAACCGGTGGCCTGGTACTTGGTCTGGCGGTCGGCGCGATCATGGCTCTGGCTCCTGCTGCCCAGGCGCAGCAGGCAACAGAGCTGGGCACTTTCAATGCCTGGACCGCGTGGCAGGCAACTGATGCTTCGGGTGCGATCTGTTACGTGTCGGCGACGCCGGGGGCGAGCGAGCCTTCAGGCGCTAACCGCGATCCGATCCACTTCATGATCATCCACCGCAAGGGGATGGGCACCAAGAACGAGGTGCAGACCATCATCGGTTACCCGTTCAACACCACGAGCCCCGGTGCTAGCGCCAGCATCGACGGCAAGGCCTATCCCATGGTCACCGAAGGTTCGGCCGCATGGCTGGCCTCGACGGGTGACGAGAGCGGGTTCGTTGCGGCCTTCAGGGGCGGCAGCAACCTGGTTATCAAGGGCACCAGCCAGCGCGGCACCAATACCAGCGATACTTATTCGCTGTCGGGCGCCACGGCTGCGGTCAACGCGATCGACGCTGCCTGCAAGTAATTTCGGGTTGCCCGCAGCGGGCAGTCCACCCTATCTGGGTAAAGGGTCTCTGGCCCTTTGCCGTTTTTGCTGATGAGGTCCTGATGCTCAAGTCCGCCATGGCGCTTGCCCTGATCGCCAGCCTTGCCCTCACTGCCAATGCCAGTGCCCAGCAGGTGCGGATCCTGGATGAAAATCGCTCCTGGACCAGCTACGCAGCCGACGACACTGCCGGTAAGGTGTGCTTTGCGATGACCAAGCCGGAAAGCATCACGCCGACGCCGGATGGCTACAGCCAAGGCTATATCTACATCACCAATCGCCCGAGCGAGAATGTCGAAAGCGAGTTTAATCTCGTTGCCGGCTTCGTGTTCCAGCCCGACAGCATGGCGACGATCAGCGTTGGCGGCCAAGTGTTCAACCTGTTCACCCAGAACGACGCCGCTTGGCTCGACGATTCCAGCCAGTCCACGGCACTGGCCAGCGCCATCCGCGCTGGTTCGTCCATGGTGGTCGAAGGCACGACTGCGGCCGGCATCAAGGTGACGCAGAACTATTCGCTCTCGGGCGCCACGGCCGCCCAGCAATCCATCGGCGCCGAGTGCTGATGTGGCCAACAAGCTGGTCCGCAACGAGCAGCGAAAACTAAGTGCTACTTACTTCAACGGTGCCGCTTTGGCCGTCATGGGTGTCGGCGGCTTCACGCTGATAGTCGCGATCGCACAGTCGGCCCAGCCCGCGCCGGCAGCTTTCGTGGTGGTGGTGAGTTGTATGTGGGCAAGGGCAAGCCTACATTGGCCGGCAAGGCGCTTGTTGAAAGGGTTGGAAGAATGAACGAGTTCGCATTGCTTTCGCTCTACGGGGATTTTTCGCAGGGCTGGCGGCCGTGGTGGTCTTTGTCCTCTATATCAACCCGCACTCCGGCCTAAGTACCCCGCAGCAGGCGAATAGCTGCCCCACGGGCGGGTGACTTTGCCTAAACCGTCCCCATATGCTATTGGCCGCGCCAATCCCGCATTTTCCGGACCTTACGCACGCCATGAGCATTGCGCTGAACCTTGACCATTCGTCGGCTATCCGCCCAGCAGCGGCCAGCCGTCCTTCGCTGATCGGTCTCAGCAAGCCGCAGCTCGCCGAAGCGCTGGGCAGTGCCGGCATTGCCACCGACAAGGATGCGCGCATGCGGGCCAGCCAGTTGTGGAACTGGCTCTATGTCTATGGCATCACCGATTTCGACAAGATGACCAATATTACCAAGCCGGTGCGTCAGGTGCTGGCCGACACGTTCATTCTGGATCGGCCGGAAATCGTCTCGGAGCAGATTTCGAGCGACGGTACGCGAAAGTGGTTGTTTCGTTTCCGCGACCCGGCCAACCCCAATTTTCCGCCGGTCGAAGTCGAAACCGTCTACATTCCCGAGCAGGATCGCGGCACGCTTTGTGTCTCTTCACAGGTTGGCTGCACGCTGACCTGCTCGTTCTGCCATACCGGCACGCAGAAACTGGTGCGGAACCTGACGGCGGGCGAAATCCTCGGCCAGGTGCTGATGGCGCGTGAACGTCTGGGCGATTTCCCGGGCGGTTCGCGCCCCGATGACGGTGGCCTCGTGCCATCCGACGGCAGCCGTGCCATCACCAATATGGTGATGATGGGCATGGGCGAGCCGCTGTATAATTACGAAGCCGTCAAGCAGGCCTTGCTAATTGCTTCGGCCGGCGACGGCATGAGCCTTTCCAAGCGCCGCATCACGCTGTCGACCTCGGGCGTGGTGCCGTTCATCGAGCCGACGGGCCGCGAAATCGACGTCATGTTGGCGATTTCGCTGCATGCGACCAACAATGACCTGCGGGACGTTTTGGTGCCGATCAACAAGAAGTGGCCAATCGAGCAACTTCTCGAAGCCTGCCGCACCTATCCCGGCGTTTCCAATTCCCGCCGCATCACCTTCGAATATGTGATGCTGGACGGCATTAATGACAGCGACGCAGATGCGCGCGAACTGGTGCGTCTGCTGGCCAATATTCCGGCCAAGATCAACCTGATTCCGTTCAATCCGTGGCCGGGCGCCAATTACGGCACCTCCCCTTCGAGCCGGATCGAGCGCTTCGCCGATATCGTCAACAAGGCCGGCTATGCCAGCCCGGTCCGCACCCCGCGTGGCCGCGATATCTTCGCCGCCTGCGGCCAGCTCAAGAGCGAAAGCGAACGCCTGAGCAAGAAAGACCGCGACGCACTGGCTGGCGTCTAGGCGCTAATCGCGGGTGATGACCCAGATGGCGTGGATCAGGCCGGGGAAGTAGCCCAGCAAGGTTAGCAGGATATTGAGCCAGAATTGCAGGCCTAGTCCGACCTGCAGGAAAACGCCGACCGGCGGAATGATCACCGACAGGATAATACGCAGTACGTCCATGGATTTTGCCCCTTCGTTAACGGAGCAAAACAGGAAAGGACGGAAATCGTTCCTACTTGCGGCCTTCGGCGAACAAGATCGTCGCCGCAAAAGCCATGAACACTGCTGCAAAGCTCCAGCTCAGCGCTTTGCTCACCCAGGCATTGTCGCGCAGGGTGGTGGTCAGCCATTCGGCGAACAGTACCGTGGCGATGACGACCGGCAGCGAGATGATGATGAACTCGACGCCGAGGAAGAGGAGCTTGCTAAGCGCGGCGGGGTCGTCGGCCGAGATGAACTGCGGCAAGAAGGTCACGAAGAACAACGCGACCTTGGGGTTGGTGAGATTGATCGCCAGGCCTGTGAGGTAGCTCTGGAACAGGCTCGGCTGTTTGCCTGCCGCGCGGGTGACCAGAATGCCGCCGCCCGAGCGGATGGCCTGGATGGCGAGCCAGACCAGATATAGCGCGCCGACGATCTTGAGCGCCCAGAAGGCGGCCGGGGCGGCCACGATCAGCACCGAAATGCCAAAGGCCACTAGAGCTGTGTGAACCGCAATGCCGGTACTGGTGCCGAGGATGGCGGCAAAGCCGTGTGTGCGGCCAAAATTCATGGTGCGCGAGACGAATAGCGCCATATCAGGCCCCGGCGTCACGGCGAGCACCAACCCGGCCATAGCGAAGGTCAAGACGACGGAGAGGTCGGGGACGAAAGTTGGCACGGCGACCTCAACAATTTTGCCGGTGACAATTGCACCAAAGGCCAGTCCTGAATAGGGTGCGCCGGACTTTCCGGGCCGCTGCGCCCCATAGCAAATGCGTGAACCATTCCATGGCAAAAGACATCAAGAAGGTCGTGCTGGCCTATTCCGGCGGGCTCGATACCTCGATCATCCTCAAGTGGCTGCAGGAGACCTATGATTGCGAGGTGGTGACCTTCACCGCCGATCTAGGTCAGGGCGAAGAGCTCGAGCCGGCGCGCAAGAAGGCCGAAATGTTCGGCATCAAGGATATCCGCATCGAGGATCTGCGCGAGGAATTCGTGCGCGACTTCGTGTTCCCGATGTTCCGCGCCAATACGGTCTATGAGGGCCAGTATCTGCTTGGCACCTCGATCGCCCGCCCGCTGATTGCCAAGCGTCTGGTCGAGATCGCCCAGGAAGTCGGTGCCGATGCCATTTCGCATGGCGCGACCGGCAAGGGTAACGACCAGGTGCGTTTCGAGCTGACTGCCAATGCGCTCGATCCATCGATCAAGGTGATTGCGCCGTGGCGTGAATGGGACCTGCGCAGCCGTACGCAACTGCTGGAATATGCCGAGCGCCACCAGATCCCGATCTCCAAGGACAAGCGCGGCGAGGCGCCCTTTTCGGTCGACGCCAACCTGCTGCACACCTCGTCCGAGGGCATGGTACTGGAAGATCCCGCGGTGCCGGCGCCCGATTACATCGCCCAGCGCACCGTCGATCCGGAAAACGCTCCCAACGAGCCCGAAATTATCACCATCGGCTATCTGAAAGGCGATCCGGTTTCGGTCAACGGCGTCCAGCTGAGCCCCGCAGAACTGCTAACCAAGCTCAACGAGTTGGGCGGCAAGCATGGTGTCGGTCGGCTCGATCTGGTCGAAAATCGTTTCGTCGGCATGAAGTCGCGTGGGCTGTATGAGACCCCGGGCGGCGCCATCATGCTGGTGGCGCATCGCGGCATCGAATCGATCACGCTCGACCGCGGCGAGGCCCATCTCAAGGATGAGCTAATGCCCAAATATGCCGAGCTGATCTACAATGGCTTCTGGTTCTCGCCCGAGCGCGACATGTTGCAGGCGCTGATCGACAAGAGCCAGACCTATGTGACCGGCGAAGTCACCGTAAAACTTTACAAGGGCTCGGCCAGCGTCATCGCGCGGACGTCGCCGCATTCGCTGTATTCGATGGACCTGGTGACCTTCGAAGAGGGCGCAGTGGCCTATGACCACAAGGACGCGGAAGGCTTCATTCGCCTTAATGGCCTGCGTCTCAAGACCTGGGCTGCCCGCAACAAGAAGGCGCTCGTCTAAACTCATCCGGCTGTCAACTGCAAGGCCCGGATTATCCTCGACGGATAATTTGGGCCTTGTCATAATTGCGTCACAAGACCTGTCCTTCACAAGCAAACTTAATTCCCCATTAATGGGATCAATCTAGCTTTCACACAACGTCATGCAGAAGCGTTTAGACGAGGGGATTCGGCGGGTGCGAGCAGAAGACGCTGGCAGCTTGGGCGAGAAGGCTGAAGCGCTGCTGCTCGATGCTGCGCTGGAAAGCATTCCCTATGGCTTTTGCGTTTGGTCGCCGCAGTTCCGCCTGGTGATGTGGAACAAGAACTGGCGCGATATCTACGGTTTCTCGCTCGATGCGGTGTATCGCGGCATGAGCCTTGAAGAGGTCGTGCAGCTCAGCGACCGGCTCGGCAATCACCCCGACCAAAGCGCCCACGAATTCTACGAAACCTATACCGAAGAGCTGCTGGCCAATCGCAGTGGTGCCCGGACCAAGAACCAGGAAGTGGTGCATGGCGGGCGCACGGTCGAAACCGCCCATATCTATTCCGAGGCGCTGGGCTGGGTGGTGACCCATGAGGATATCAGCGACGAGATCGCCCGCACCGAAGTGGTGCAGAAGCGCAAGCTGGAGCTGGAACGCCAGAATATCCGGCTCGACGCGGCGGTCAACAATATCTCCCAGGGCCTCTGCATGATGGACGCCAAGGGCAGGTTGGTGATCTGCAACGAGCCCTATGCGCGCATCTACAATCTGCCGGCAAACCTCGTGAAACCCGGCACCATGCTGGAAGATATCCTGAGCCACCTGTTCGACATGGGCATGGAGGCGGGCGGCACGCGCGAGGAATATATCGAGTGGCGCCGCGACGTCATCGCGCGCCGCGAATATGGCAAAAATATCCACGAGCTCAACAACCGCACTGTTCTGATGCAGCATCATCCGATGAAGGATGGCGGTTGGGTTTCGACGCATGAGGACATTACCGAGCAGAAACAGAACGAGGCGCGCATCCGCCATCTGGCCCGCCATGACGCGCTGACCGACTTGCCCAACCGCATCGAATTTCTCGAGCAGATGGCCAAGACCGAAGCCGGCCTGTCGCGCGGCGAAATGGCGGCCGTGCTCTATATCGATCTCGATCACTTCAAGGCGGTCAACGATACGCTGGGCCATGCGGTGGGCGACGAAGTCATCAAGCAGGCCTCAGCCCGGCTTTGGGGCACGACGCGGGAAACCGACGTGCTGGCCCGGCTGGGTGGCGATGAATTCGCCCTGCTGATGCGGCCCATCGAGGATGCCGAGGTGGCCGCCCGTGTCGCCGACCGCATCATCAAGGCGATCGGCGCGCCAATGCATATCGGCGGCCAGCAGATCGAAATCGGCGCCAGCGTCGGTATTGCGGTGGGCCCGGGCGATGGGGTCAAGACCGATACTCTGGTCAAGAACGCCGATCTGGCGCTGTACAAGGCCAAGAGCGAAGGCCGCTCGACCTATCATTTCTTTGAAGCCGGCATGGATGCCGATCTGCAGCAGCGCCGCTCGATCGAAGCGGGCCTGCGCCTTGCCTTGCAGCGCAAGGAACTGCGCCTGATGTATCAGCCGCTGCTGGGCCTGGCTGAAAACCGGGTGACCTGTGTCGAGGCCCTGCTGCGCTGGGACCATGAGGGACGCACCATTTCGCCGACGGAATTCATCCCGATTGCCGAGGAGACCGGCCTGATCGTGGTGATTGGCGAGTGGGTGCTGCGCGAGGCCTGCAAGACGGCGACGAGCTGGCCGGGCGATGTCCGTGTCGCGGTCAACCTGTCGCCGATCCAGTTCAAGAGCCGCGATCTGCTGGGCCTCGTCAAGTCGGCGCTATCGGACGCGCGGCTGCCGCCGACCCGGCTCGAACTCGAAATCACCGAGTCGCTGCTGCTGGCCGATAATGATGCCAATCTCAAGGTGTTGCACGAGCTGCGCGCCATGGGTGTGCGCATTTCGATGGATGATTTCGGCACCGGCTATTCCTCGCTGAGCTACTTGCGCAGCTTCCCCTTCGACAAGATCAAGATCGATCGCTCCTTCATGCGCGACCTGACTGGCCGCGGCGACAGCCAGGCCATTATCAAGGCGGTGATCGGGCTGGGCCAGTCGCTGGGCATGTCGACTACCGCCGAAGGGGTCGAGACCGAAGAGCAGCTCGAAATGGTGCGCGCCCATGGGGCGTCCGAAGTACAGGGATTCCTGTTCTCGCCGCCCTTGCCGCCGGCTGCCCTCGCCAACCTGCTGCATTCGGAAGCAACCAAGCATCAGGTCGGTGACAAGAAAGCCTCGTAGCGCTCGCGAACGACGTCACGGGCCAAATAGTTTCTGCGTTGCGCCGAAATTTAATTCAGAAATATCCGAAACTCATGCGTTGGGGCTCCGTAGCTGCTTGCAGACGCAAAGCACACGGAGACTTCAATCATGAACGTTACGTCCAGCCTGTCACGGCGCCACCTGCTGAAGTGGAGCGGCGCCGCCGGCACCATTGCAGTGGCCGGAAGCCTTCTGCCCAATTTCGGTATTTCGGCTGCGCTTGGCGCCGAGCTAGGCGATGGCGACATCGGCGTGCTCAATTACGCCTATGCCCTCGAGCAGCTCGAAGCTGCATTCTATACACAGGTGCTCAAGACACCATTCAGCGAAATGCAGGTGAATGACCAGCGCATCCTGACCCAGATCCGCGACCATGAGATTGCCCACCGCGACTTCCTCAAGAAGGCGCTCGGTCGCAATGCTATTCCAGGCCTCGAAGTCGATTTCTCGGCTGTCGATTTCTCCAGCCGCGCCAGCGTGCTGGGCACTGCCGATGTGTTCGAAAACCTTGGCGTTGCTGCTTATAACGGCGCCGGCCAGCTGATCACCAATCCCGATTATCTCGTCGCTGCCGGCTCGATCGTTTCGATCGAAGCCCGTCACGCTGCAGCCATCGCCGATCTGCTGAAGCCGTTCAGCGCCGAAGCTGTCGGTCGCGGCAATGTCGATGGCAAGGGCCTCGATGGCGCGCTGCTGCCATCCAAGGTGCTGAAGGCCGCCGGGCCTTTCATCACCACCCCCGTCACCGCCGCAACCCTGCCGTAAGGAGAGCCAAAATGAACACCGAAAACACCATTCTCTCCGCCATCGAGCCTGAACTGGTCGACACCATTGTCCAGGGTCGTCGCGACATGTTCTCCAAATACGCCAAGGCCGCTGGCATCATGACCAGCGCTCCGCTGGTACTGGCGCTCGCGTCCAACCAGGCGTTCGGTCAGTCGCTGCCGAAAGTTATCGAGGACACGCTGAACTTTGCGCTGACCCTCGAATATCTGGAATCGGCCTTCTACAAGGAAGGCAATGCGGCTGGCATTATCCCGTCGCAGTACAAGACAGTGTTCCGCACCATCGGCCAGCATGAAGACGCCCACGTGAAACTTCTCAAGGGCGTGCTGGGTTCGGCTGCCGTCAAGGCACCGGGCGTCGATTTTACCGCCGGCGGCAAGTATGCCGACGTGTTCAGCAACTTCGACACTTTCCTCACCCTCAGCCAGACCTTCGAAGATCTGGGCGTGGCCGCCTACAAGGGCCAGGCAGGCAATCTGATGGGCAGCAAGGAAGTTCTCACAGTGGCGCTACAGATCCACTCG
The DNA here is from genome assembly GCF_000971275.1 of Devosia psychrophila. GTDB lineage: Bacteria > Pseudomonadota > Alphaproteobacteria > Rhizobiales > Devosiaceae > Devosia > Devosia psychrophila. Next base: position 79,720 of record NZ_LAPV01000159.1, read on the forward strand.
GTCGAAGCCCGCCACGCGTCGGAAGTGCGTCGCATCGGCCTCAAGTTCGGCTGGGACGGTGCTTTCGACAAGCCGCTCAGCAAGAACGCCGTGCTGGCTGCCGCGACGCCGTTCCTCGCATAAATCTGGTCCGTCTCCCGGCCAGTAAGAAGCCCCGGCAGCGATGCCGGGGCTTCTCTATTTCAGATCGTCGCTGCGTTTATTCCGGCAGGCGAAGGCGACGACATAATCACCACGACGATTCTGCTGTTGGGCGCCGCCGGCGGTCAGCACCAAGAGCTTGGGAGACGAGGGCGAAACATCTGCAGCGCAGTCGGTCCGGACGTCCGCAACCCACCTGTGCACCACCTGCGCTTGTGAAAAATCGGTTGTTGCTGTAAGGCAGCCTCAAATGCGCCTGTCATGCCCTGTTGGGAAGACCGGCACTTGTTGTTTCCTGCATGGTTCAGCCGTTTGTTGCCGCCCCTTTCGCGGCCCGAGGTTTTGGGATCATGCCAAAGAGGCCTGCTCCTTATGTCTTTGCGCAATATCGCCATTATCGCCCACGTTGATCACGGCAAGACCACGCTGATCGACGTCCTGCTCAAGCAGTCCGGCTCGTTCCGCGAGAACGAACGCGTCGAAGAACGCGCCATGGACAGCAACGATATCGAGCGCGAGCGCGGCATCACCATTCTGGCCAAGGTTACGTCCCTCCTCTGGAAGGACACCCGCATCAATATCGTCGACACCCCCGGCCACGCCGACTTCGGCGGCGAAGTCGAGCGCATCCTGTCGATGGTCGATGGCGTGGTGATCCTGGTGGACGCGGCTGAAGGCCCGATGCCCCAGACCAAGTTCGTGCTGAGCAAAGCCTTGGCCCAGGGCCTGCGTCCGATCGTGGCGATCAACAAGATCGACAAGGGCGACGAGCGCCACATGGAAGTGCTCGAAGAAATCTTCGACCTGTTCATCGCGCTCGACGCTACGCCCGAGCAGCTCGATTTCCCCGTGCTGTACGGTTCGGCCAAGCAGGGCTGGATGGCGATCGAGCCAGAAGGCCCCAAGGACGACCTCGGCCCGCTGCTCGACATGGTCATCAAGCATGTGCCGGAGCCGGCCGTCGAGGAAGGCGCCTTCCGCATGCTGGTCACCACCATCGAGCGCAACCCCTTCCTCGGTCGTATCCTGACCGGCCGCATCACTTCCGGCACCGTCAAGGCGAACGATCCGATCCACACGCTCAACCGTGAAGGCAAGGAAGTCGAAAAAGGCCGTATTTCGAAGGTCCTGGCCTTCCGTGGCCTTGAGCGCACCCCCGTCGACGTCGGCGAAGCTGGCGACATCGTCGCCATCGCGGGTCTGGTGACCTCGACCGTGGCCGATACGCTGTGCGCCACTTCGGTGACCAAGCCGATCGCGTCCAAGCCGATCGATCCCCCCACCCTGTCGGTGACCTTCCGCATCAACGACGGCCCGCTCGCTGGCCGTGAAGGCGACAAGGTCCAGTCGCGCGTCATCCGTGAACGCCTGATGCGCGAAGCCGAAGGCAACGTTGCCATCAAGGTAACGCCCGGCGACGACAACGACAGCTACGACGTGGCAGGCCGCGGCGAGTTGCAGCTGGCCGTGCTGATCGAAAACATGCGCCGCGAAGGCTTCGAGCTGACCATCGGCAGGCCCAAGGTCCTGATGCGCGATATCGATGGCGTTCGTCATGAGCCGATCGAAGAAGTCATCATCGACGTCGACGACGAGCACACGGGCACGGTCGTGCAGAAGCTCACCGAGCGCAAGGGCGAGCTGACCGACATGCGTCCGTCCGGCATCGGCCGTACCCGTATCCAGCTGCTGGTCCCCACCCGCTCGCTGATCGGCTACCAGCCGGAACTGCTGAGCGACACCCGCGGCACCGCCATTTTCAACCGGCTGTTCCACTCCTTCGTGCCGTTCAAGGGAGAACTGCCAGGCCGTCGTACCGGCGTGCTGATCTCCAACGGCACCGGCCAGTCCGTTGCCTTCGCGCTGTGGAACCTCGAAGATCGCGGCCCGATCATGATCGACTCCGGCGTCGAGATTTATGAAGGCATGATCATCGGCGAGCACTCCAGGGAGAACGACCTTGAAGTGAACGCACTCAAGGGCAAGCAGCTGACCAACATTCGCACCACGTCCAAGGACGAAGCGGTGCGGCTGACCACGCCCAAGAAGCTGACGCTGGAGCAGTCGCTCGGCTACATCGCCGAAGACGAGTATGTGGAAGTGACCCCCAAGTCGATCCGCCTGCGCAAGATCTGGCTCGATCCCAACGACCGCAAGCGCGCCTCGCGCGGCTCCAAGTCGGCGTAAGCAGCAAGCATACCCCACCTAACCTCCCCCTGAGAGGGGGGAGGGACTCATCGAGTTCGTGGCAGTTTCTTGCCCCTTCCACCGCACGGATTCCTCCCCCTGTCGGGAGGCGAGGTGGGGGTACCCCCGGAGAGACTCATGACCGACTGGATCATCCAGACCATTTCCGAACTCGGATATCTGGGGATTTTCCTCGTCATGCTGGCGGAATCGATCTTCCCGCCGATCCCTTCCGAACTGATCATTCCCTTCGCCGGTTTTGCCGCCGCCAATGGCGACCTCAACCTGTTCGGCGTGCTGGCTGCTGCCACTATCGGCGCCGTTGTGGGCATGCTGCCGTGGTATTTCGCTGGCCGGTTGTTCGGGCTTGAGCGCGTGCGTTACCTCGCTGACCGCTTCGGTCGCGTCATGGCCTTCAATGCCGACGAGATCGATTTGGCGGTGGGCTGGTTCAAGCGATTTGGCCCGATCATCGTGCTGTTCGGTCGGCTGATTCCGCTGATCCGTACACTGATCTCGATTCCTGCCGGCCTGTCGCGCATGAGCCTGCCGGTGTTCCTGCTCGCCTCGACCTCGGGCGCACTGATCTGGAACACGATCCTCACCCTGGCAGGCTATATCCTGCACGAGCATTACGAGGTGATTGAAGTCGTGCTCGATCCGCTGAGCTACATCGTGCTCGGCCTCGTCGTGGTGCTGTACCTGCTCAAGGTCGCCACCTGGAAGCCGAGCAAGTCCAAGGTCTGACGCCCTCGCATTTTGCAACCGCCTTGCATTCTGCGACGCATCGCACCCCGCAAATTGCGAATGTTCATAGCGATTTAACTTCTGGCCCCGGTTTTTCGGGCCCCGCCACTTGGCACGCTTTGTGCAATGACGCTCTGGTTCGGAGAGTGTTGTTTTGCGTACCGGATGTCAGTCATTGGAGCCTCGTTCCGTGCGACCCGGAACGGGGCTCTCATGCTTTTGGGCACGCCCCTTGCCGCAAGCCCCGCTAGCCACTAGATAATCCCGGACCCTCGGAGACCACTGATGCAAGCAGTACTGGCCGTCATTCTCTACATCCTCGATATCTATCGCTGGGTGCTGATCGCCATGATCATCATGAGCTGGCTGATCTCGTTCAACGTGATCAACACCCGCAACGGGTTTGTTGAAGGCCTGTGGCGCGTGCTGAACCAACTCACCGAGCCGGTGCTGCGGCCGATCCGCCGCATCATGCCGAATTTCTCCGGCCTCGATATTTCGCCGATCATCGCCTTCATCCTGATCTTCTTCATCGATCAGGTGATCCGCATCTACCTGTTCCCGATGGCGCGCGCAGCCGGCATCTAGGCCTTGAGCGACATCCAATGCTACCGGCTCAGCCCCTCGGGGCTGAGCCTTTTCGTTCGCGTCACCCCCAACGCCGGGCGCGATGCGATCGAGGGCGTCGCGCTGCGCGATGATGGCACCGCGATGCTGCGCGTCCGGGTCAGTGCAGTGCCCGACAAAGGCAAAGCCAATGCAGCGGTGATAGCATTGCTGGCCAAGGCGCTGGGTGTGCCGAAGTCATCCATCACCGTGACCAGCGGCGAGACCAGCCGGATGAAGACGCTGGCGGTGGTGGGCGATGGGCCGACGTTAATTGCGGCGCTTAGCAAAAATACCCCCACCTAAGCCTCCCCCTGAAAAGGGGGAGGGACTTATCCAGTTCTTGGCACCATCTCGCAACATCCACTGCGCGGATTCCTCCCCCTCATCAGGGGGAGGCCAGGTGGGGGTAGCCGACAAGGACCCTTCCTGCTTCCCCCGCCATGCGGCCATAGGCCTTATGGCCTTCTCACCTCCAGTCGCGCCACTGGCGCACTCCACCCCGCGGGACGGCTCGAAGCCGCGACAAAACATCGCAATCTCCATTGCTTAACCAATCAATCCGGCTAATCTCGCACATGGAGAGGGGCTCGTAGGAGGCGTGTCTTGGCTGGTTGGAGGACCTGTCGGGGCGCGGATGGGTCCCTCGAAGGAAACTAGAGGGACTTTTCTATGACTTTGGCACTCTGGCTGATCGTCGCTTGTGGCGCTCTGTCCATCGTCTATGGGGTGATCACCACCCGGCAATTGCTTGCTGCCGATGCCGGCAGCGCCCGTATGCAGGAAATCTCGGCAGCGGTCCGGGAAGGTGCATCAGCCTATCTCAAGCGTCAGTACACCACCATCGCCATTGTCGGCGTCATCATCCTGATCGCGGCCTATTTCCTGCTCGGCATCTATGCCGCCATCGGCTTCCTGCTCGGCGCGGTGCTATCGGGCGCGGCGGGCTTTATCGGCATGAACGTCTCGGTGCGGGCCAATGTGCGCGTCGCCCAGGCGGCGATTTCGTCACTGGCGCGTGGACTCGATCTCGCCTTCAAGTCGGGCGCTGTCACCGGCATGCTGGTCGCCGGTCTTGGCCTGCTCGGCGTCACCCTCTATTTCCTCGTGCTGACCCAGATGCTGGGTTTTGATCCGACCAGCCGTACCGTCATCGATGCGCTGGTGTCGCTGAGCTTCGGCGCCTCGCTGATTTCCATCTTTGCCCGTCTCGGCGGCGGCATCTTCACCAAAGGTGCCGATGTCGGCGGCGACATGGTGGGCAAGGTCGAGGCCGGCATTCCGGAAGACGATCCGCGCAACCCGGCGACCATTGCCGATAACGTCGGCGACAATGTTGGCGATTGCGCCGGCATGGCGGCCGACCTGTTCGAAACCTACGTGGTGACCATCGTCGCCACCATGGTGCTGGCCGCCATCATCCTGCCCGATGCCTTCAAGCTTGCCGGCATGGTGCTGCCGCTGGCCATCGGCGGCGCCTGCGTCGTGACGTCCATCATTGGGACGTACTTCGTCAAGCTCGGTGCCGACAACAATATCATGGGCGCGCTGTACAAGGGCATCATCGCCACCGGCGTGCTGTCGCTGGTCGCGCTGCTGCCGGTGCTGTGGTTCGTGTTCGGCGATCTCAATGTCGAGATCGTTGCCACCGACAAGACCTTCACCCCGTGGAGCCTGTTCTGGTGCGGCGTGGCGGGCCTCGTCATCACCGGCCTGATCATCGTCATCACCGAATATTACACCGGCACCAATCGGCGCCCGGTCAATTCCATCGCCGAAGCCTCGGTCACCGGCCATGGCACCAACGTCATCCAGGGCCTCGCGGTATCGCTGGAATCCACCGCTCTGCCGGCGCTGGTTATCATCGCCGGCATCATCGTCACCTATAACCTCGCCGGCCTGTTCGGCATCGCCTTTGCCGTCGCCACCATGCTGGCGCTGGCCGGCATCGTCGTGGCCCTCGACGCCTTCGGCCCGGTCACCGACAATGCCGGCGGCATCGCCGAAATGGCCGGTCTCGACAAGGAAGTGCGCCACAATACCGACGCGCTTGACGCTGTCGGCAACACCACCAAGGCCGTCACCAAGGGCTATGCCATTGGCTCGGCCGGCCTCGGCGCGCTGGTGTTGTTCGCGGCGTACACGCAGGACCTGATCTACTTCTCGGCCAATGCGGCGCCGGGCTCGTTCTTCGAAGGCCTCGGTCCGCTGACCTTCTCGCTGGCCGATCCCTATGTTGTGGTCGGCCTGCTGTTCGGCGGGCTGTTGCCCTTCCTGTTCAGCGGCATGTCGATGACCGCCGTGGGCCGCGCCGCCCAATCGGTGGTGGTCGAAGTGCGCCGCCAGTTCCGGGAACACCCCGGCATCATGCTCGGCACCGAAAAGCCCGATTATGGCCGGGCCGTCGACATGCTGACCAAGGCGGCGATCAAGGAAATGATCGTGCCGTCCCTCTTGCCGGTGTTGTCGCCGATCGTGGTGTTCTTCGTGATCTACTGGATCGCGGGCGCCGCAGCCGGCTTCTCGGCCCTTGGCGCCATGCTGATGGGCGTCATCGTCACCGGGCTCTTTGTGGCCATCTCGATGACCGCCGGCGGCGGCGCCTGGGACAACGCCAAGAAAAGCTTCGAAGACGGCTTCACCGACAGCCAAGGCGTCACCCACCACAAGGGAAGCGACGCCCACAAGGCCTCGGTCACCGGCGACACCGTCGGCGACCCCTACAAGGACACGGCCGGTCCCGCCGTGAACCCGATGATCAAGATCACCAATATCGTGGCCCTGCTGCTGTTGGCGGTGCTGGCGCACTTGGGGTAGGCGCGAATGCAGCCCTCGTGGTGCGCTAGTCAAACCACGAGGGCGGACGGATCAAGCGGGCCCCGGGGGAAACTCCGGGCCTTGTTTATTTATCCAGTCCATAAAATTCCTGGTCATGTCCGATCAACAGGTCCCGAGCCCCCTTCGGCAGCGGAAAGCCATAACCCAGCCATGGCTTGAGCCACCACAAAGTTCGGTCGTGATGCGGCTTGCTCAGGTAAAGCTCGGTGCCAATTTTCTCGATTGCCCCATGCAGCGCAGCGATTGCGTCATTGCCGACGCTATGACTTTTCACCATGCCCTCCGGCCAATCGATCTCATAACGGGCATGGAACATGGTGTCGTAGGGCTCCGGCAGGTAGAGCCGGATTTCGACGGGTACAGGGCCGCTACTGGTGTCGATGGTCAACGTTCTCGCTCCGGCAAGCATCAAGAATCTCCAATATGGAAGAAGGGTGGAATGAGATTGCCCTTCATGCAGGCGGTCATCCTTGATCTGGACTGATCCGCACAGAATGGACTTGATCCGGGATCCATCCTGAGATCCATCCCCGCGCCGCCAGATCGTGGTGGTCGTTCCAGCTACCTTGCGGCTACGGCCCCATCTCAAGATGGTTCCCGGCCCTTGCCGGGATGACATCGTGGGTGGGATGAGAGCGTGGCAAGGTTGCCAACTGCTTTGTCTGATCGCCTCGCCCCTCAGCTGGGAGATCGGCGCGCAGCGGCTGGCGAAGCTTTTCGACGCCCTTACTTACCCCCGCGCCAGCATCCGGGCGACCACGTCCCGCACCCTGGTCCAGCGCACGTCCGGAAACATCCCATTATCCACCGGCTCTAGCTTGGCCCTGCCGCTCGACATGTTGCGGATGTATTGCATCTGCTGCCAGCGGGGGAATTCCTCGTTTTCGCCGCCAGGATCCGCGGCGCGGGTTTTGTCGATGGCGGCACCCAGCTCGCCGATGCTGCCGGCGCGGTTGAGGGCGAAGGACTTGCCCGTCATCTCGCTGCCGAGCGCTGCCAGGGCCTTGGCGTCAAGCGTATCGCCGGCGACACGCACATAGCGCTCTGCCTGGGGCGCCAGGGCGGTCAGTGCGGTGACCTCAGCGGTGTCGTCCATGGTGGTGAAATCGAGCAACTGGTCAGGCTCGCCCCAATAGGTGGTGCTCTGCTGGCGCAGGTCGATCAGGGGATTACCGTAGGCCAGGATGTCGGTGAACATGCCGTTGAGCACCGACACAGCCTCTATTGGCGCCTTGTCGAGCTTTTCGGAAAACTCACGCCGCAGGTCGAAATTGCGATTGGGCTCGTCGGCGGTCTTGGTGAAGTCGGCCGCATAATCCGACGGCATGAAGCGCTTTACCCCGGCGTGCACTGCGGCAGCCAGCAGGCGGCTTTGCGCGTCGATGATCACCGGCCGCAGACCATTCAGCGCCGACACGACGACATCGGCGCCCTTCAAGGCTGAAACCAAGCCCGCCTGATCGGCCAGATCGACCTTGATAATGCGGGCGCCATCAGCCTCGAGCGCCGCCAGCTTGTCCGGGTCAGCCTCCGGCCGCACCAGCGCCCAGACCTCGGCCCCATTGCGCCGCAGCGCCTTGACGATGCGGCCACCCAAATTGCCGGTAGCCCCGGCGACGGCGATTGTCGATGTCATGAAAAGTACCTGTGTTATGTGCTTTCAACGCGGGGCAGGGGCGCCGGTTGCGTTGAACGATAATGGGATTGGGTGCATCCCACATCCATCCCACCCCCGATGTCATCCCGGACTTGATCCGGGACCCATCCCGAGATTTATTCACAAACCGCCAGACCGCGGTGCTCATCCCGGCACTTCTCGGCCGCGGCCCAATATCGAGGATGACATTGGGGTAGTGGGCAGGAAGCATACCCCCACCCAACCTCCCCCTGAAAAGGGGGAGGAGCTGATCCAGTTTGTGGCACCATCAACCGACGACCGCCGGCCGTATTCCTCCCCCTTTCCAGGGGGAGGCGAGGTGGGGGGTATTCTTCCTCAGCTAAACTTATCCCCTCCCCCCATGCCATCCAGCATAATCCCCCCATCTTCCGGGATACGAGCGGCGCTGCAGCGACCGGTGTCCGGATTGACGGTTGGGAGGGAGAAGGTCGCGCTTCGCCCTGGGCTGAGCGGAGGTGACAATCGGGCGGGCGCTAAGGCAAACGCTGGGGTCACGATCTGCCTTCCGATAAAATCCCGACGCCCCGAGGCGGCTTTCGTCTCACTACTATTACTACCTACGAGGCGGTTGCCGTCTCGGGGCCCGCTCGTTCTTCTGCACCGGAGGTCATTCGACCGTCCGGGCACCCGTGTTGAATATTCGCCGCAGCCTTGTCTAAGCCTTCCCATCTCGCTCGTCGCTTGATCAGATGGGGCCCACACTGGCGCCTTGGGGAGAAATCAAATGCGTAAAGTCACAGCCGGGTTATTCTATTCCGTCGATGGTGTCGCCGAGGCGCCGAACCTGTTCCAGTTTGACAGCTTCGACGCTGAGCTGGGCACGCTGCTGACTGCCGTCATGGCCGATGTCGATACGGTGCTGATGGGCCGAAAGGGCTACGAGGAATGGGCCGGCTATTGGCCCAATGCCAGCCAGGATGAGGATTTCGGCAGCTTCATCAACAATGTGCCCAAATTCGTCGCCTCGAGGACGCTCAAGCCGGCTGACCTGACCTGGAGCAATTCCACGCTGATCGAAGGCGATCTCGAGGGCTTCGTGCGCGATCTCAAGAGAAAACCGGGCGGTACCATCTCGGCCATGGCCGGCATGTCGCTGGTGCGGCAGTTGTTGATCGGCGGCTTGATGGATGAACTGACCCTGATCATTCATCCGGTGGTGGCGGGTCATGGCCGCCGCCTGTTCGACGAAAGCACGCCACGTACCCGGCTTGCACTGGTCAGCAGCCAGCAGACCAGCAAGGGCAATATGGTGCTGACCTACAGCAAGAAGTCGGGATAGGTGGCTCAATTGCCCAGCGCGCCATCCTGGGCTTCAAGCACCCGAATAACGCGACCGAGCAGGGCGATGAACTGACGCCGCTCGTCGGGGACGAGCTGTTCCAGCGCCAGCTCGTTGATGGCGCTGACGACGCGCTCCACTGTTTCGATCTTGCCCTGTGCCAGCGGCGTCAGCGCTACCAGCGCGCTGCGTTTATCCTCGGGGTCGCGGGTTCGGATTATCATGGCGTCGCGCTCCATGCGGTTGAGTGTGGCAGCCATGGTGGGTTGTTCCACCGCAGCGCGGCGGGCAAGTTCCTTCTGAGTGAGGGCGCTGCCATCGGCCAGGGCGAACAGCACCGGCATATAGGCTGGGGCGATGCCGCTGGGGGCAAGCTGGCGCTCCAGCTCCCGGGCAAACAGGCGAGCAGCCCAGTTGGTCATATAGCCGGCCGAGCTCTCGCGGGTCAGGGCCATTTACATAGCTTGCTATCTAAAAACATAGCGTGCTATATATCGCCTGATCGGTTTCGCCGCAAGGAGAATGCCATGAGCGCCAAGAGCAGTCCCACCTGCTATGGCACTGTCGCAATAACCATTCCACTGGCTGACGGCCATCGCCATATTCGGCATGCTGATCAGCGGGCTGGCCGAGGCCAATGCGACCGATCCTGAAACGCAGTTCACCCTGCTGCGCGGCTACGCCATCATTTGCAGCCTGATTGGCGTTGTGACGGTGCATGGCATCGTCGCCCGCGTATTGATCGCTCTGCTGATCGGCCATATCGGCGCCGCGCTATACCACCAGTCAAGCGCGATCGCCTGTTGGCCCGGATCGGACTGGATCGCTAGCGGCGCCGTACCCAATAAACTATCCCCGCGCCGGCCAGGGCGACGATAATGCCAATGTAAAGCCATTGGCTCTGGCCGGACATAACGCTGCCGCCGATTATATTGCTGCCTTGCAGGATCCAGAGCAAGCCGACCAAAATCAGCAGTGCTCCGGCAATTGTCCCAAACAGTTTCACGGCGTGCTCCCCAAAGCCGCAGCCTGCGCCTCGGCCGGGGGGCAGGGCAAATCACGAAGTCGCGGAGAGCCGGGCAAAGGCCGAGTGGGGACGGGAAAGGGCAACTGAAATAGCCGTAACGCAATCCGCGGGGCTCATGGTGCCGGTATCGACCTCAAGGTCGTAAATTCCCGGCATATGCACCGCAGCCTGCCAGCGCTGCACCGGTTCGGGCACCGCGTCGCCGCCGGCATAAAAGCCGCCCTGCGGATCGGCATTGCGCCGCGCCATGATGGTCTCGATCGGGCAGCGGACGCCAACGAACAGTACATCCAGCTCGCCCAAAATCCGGGCGCATTGCGGCAGGATGTTGAGCGGTCGGGAATAGAAGTCGTGATGGCCGACATCGACGACCACGTCGAAACCATGTGCGGCATGGGCGGCGATGCTCTCGTACAGCGCCAGATAAAGCCGCACCACCGAGGGTTCCAGCTCCGGCCGCTCGCCGCCTGGCCGCAAGCCTATCCCCGGCCGCAGCGCCTCCGGTAAACTCCGGTTCTGGGCATCGACACCCAGATTGATCCAGTGGCCGGGCGGGGTCTCCTGCATGGCCTTGGCGATGGAGGATTTCCCGGAGCGCGGCGCGCCGTTGAGGATGACGACGTGGCCGCTCACCTGGCGCTACTTCGACTTGTTGTGCAGCTCGATGGAATCGAGAATCACCTTCTTGGCGTCCTCATAGCCACCGACATGGGAAATCTTGGCCCACTTGCCGGGCTCGAGATCCTTGTAGTGGGTAAAGAAATGCTTGACGCGCTCGACCTGGATTTCCTGCATGTCGCCGATGTCCTTGATGGAATCATACATCTTGGTCAGCTTGGAAACCGGCACGGCGAGAATTTTTTCATCCTGGCCGCCATCGTCTTCCATGAACAGCACGCCGAACGGGCGGCAGCGCACCACTGCGCCGGGAAACAAAGGACGCGAGTTCATCACGATGACGTCGAGCGCATCGCCATCGCCGCACAAGGTATGCGGCACGAAGCCGTAATTGCCGGGGTAACGCATCGGCGTATAGAGGAAACGATCGACGAACAGGGCGCCGCTGGCCTTGTCAATTTCGTACTTGATGGGCTCGCCACCCATCGGCACTTCGATGATGACATTGAGGTCGTCGGGGGGATTCTTGCCGGTTGGAATGGCGTCGATGTTCATGGCTTCAGCTCTCGTTCATCGGGGAGGCGACAAAGTCGCTGGCGTTGTGCCCACAACAGGCCGCAAAGGCAAGCCAGTTTGGCACGAGAGCAGTCCTTCCAATACAAGCGAGGCAAGATGATGAAACTGATGCTGGCGACTGTCCTGACCGGCCTGGCGCTTGCCGTTCCGGCTCATGCGGCCTTCATTAGTTCCTATACCGACCTCGATCTCGACCAGTGCCTGGTGCTCGATGCCGATGATTTCGGGGCCAGCTGGTCCTGCCCCGGCTACAAGGGCTATCCGCTCAAGGTCAACGAGGGTGACCTGCGCTTTTCGCTCGAATATGGCTTCAATATCGATGCCAACCAGAATGGTACCCAGAGCCTGTCGCCATTCAATTACCTCGGGCCCAAGATGGAGTGGCGGCTGTCCAATGCGCTGGGCCGCTGGATGCCGATTGCCACCATCGTGCGTTATCATACGGCTGACCCGGACACCGGCGAAGACAAGAGCGAAGTGCTGGTGGTGACGCAGCTGGTCGATGGCAATACCTGCCACGTCGCCTATGTCGATGCGCTGGCCAACAAGGATGCCAACGCGCTGGCGCGGGCAGCGGCCGATAAATCGGGCAAGTTCGACTGCGGCAATGACGAAGTCGAAACCATCGGCAAATTTACCGCCTGGTAGCGGCTCAGGCTTCCGGCTGCGCCTTGCCGATCTGGTTGCGCAGCACAGTGCGGTCACGGCTGGATACGCCGATCAGCTCCGCGATGCGCCAGACCATGTTGTCCTCCAGCTCGTGATTATTCTTGTCGGCAAACACTACCATCCACATCATGCGGACAATCTCGATGCGGTCCGGCATCTCGAGCTGGGTGATGGCGCTGGTGAAGGAATAAAAATCCACCGACTCGGCATCGCGCACAGCGGCTTCCTTGACCAACTTATCCACGCTCGGCTCATCCAGGCCATAATGGTCCTGCAGCACGCCCTTGATGGCGTTGCGCTCGGCGTCCTTCATCTGGCCATCGACCGCAGCCAGATGCACCAGCAGCGCCGCAACTGAGAGTTTGGGATCGTTTTTGTCCAGCGTCGCTTCGGGGCGATTGAACAGACGGGTAATGGCCTCGAACACGGGCGTTAGCCTCCTTCGGGGAGCGGGCAGGAACAACGAAAGGGTTTGCGCGCCGGGAGGCAGGCCCCAATAGAGTTAGCAGTCCAGCGGATTTGCTCAATGGCTCCCGTAGCCTGTGAATCGCTCTTGAACGGGCCTGATGCGGAAGCGCCACACTCGATGTGACTGTCGCTGCGCGAATAAGACTCGACTCTCGAAAGATTCGGAGTCACCATGTTCTTGTTTTGTTCACATAGAGAAGTTGGTGCGAATGACCTCGCCCGATCGCCAACAGCGCATCGCCGCGCTGCGGGATACCATTTCCGATATTGAGCGCAAACCAGCGCTGGCCGAGGCTCGGCAGCGAGTTGAGGTCGAGGACGGGAGTTTTCCGAAATTTGCCGGCGGTTTGCTGCAAGAAATATTTACGGATGACCGCCGCAACACCGGAGCAGGCCTCGGGTTTGCTCTGGCCCAAATGCGCGGCCTGCTGACGGCCAGCCGAATTGCCGTCGTTTATCTGCAACTGGCGGACGAGGCGCAGAAACTGGGCATGCCCTATGGGCCGGGTCTTGCCCATTTCGGGCTTGACCCGAACGCGATGGTCCTGGTGCGTCCAGCCAATATGGGTGAGTTGCTGTGGGCCGCCGAGGAGGCGATTGCCTGCAGGGCGGTAGCGGGGGTGGTGGCCGATATTGCCGGTCACCAGAAACTGCTCGATTTTACTGCCAGCCGGCGGCTCAGCATGCGCGCGGCCAGTGCCGGAAGTTCGATGTTCCTGTTGCGCTACGGCACGCAACGTCAAAGCAGTGCGGCGCAATTGCGCTGGCATTTGCTGCCGACCCGCAGCGGACGCAAGCAATATGACGATCGGGCGCCTGGCCCCGCGCGCTGGCAGGTTCGGCTCGAACGCGGATCTCTCCTCAGACAGCATGCCGAATGGGTTCTGGGATGGACTGAAAATGGATTTTCAAACTTCACTCCTCGACCCAGTCCGCCCGTCCGCCCGGCAGCGCCGCTTTCTCGTGCTGTTTCTGTGCAGCTGGCCCACCGATTATCTGAAGCGGGTTGATCGAGGCCTGACCGAACCCCTGGCGCTTTACGAAAAGATCAAGGGTGGCCTCAGGATCGTGGCACTGGATAGCGAGGCCGCTCAGGCGGGTATCAATCTGGGTCAAAGCCTGGTTGATGCGCGGGCCTTGGTGCCGGCGCTTGTGGTCAGGGAAATCAACCGACCCCTGCTCGAGGCCGGCTTTGCCGATTTTGCCGACTGGCATTCAAATGCCAGCCCAATGGTGGCGGTGATGCAAGATGTCAGTCGCTTCGGGGATCTGGTCCTCGACATAACGGGGGTGGATCACCTGTTTGGGGGTGAGCATGCCATGCTGCGCATGCTGCTGACCCGGCTGCGCCTGTTGGGCTATACCGTGGCCGGTGCGATTGCGCCCACGATCGGTTCGGCCTGGGCCGTCAGCCATTTTTCACGCAGTCAGGTGGTGGAAGCTGAAGGCCTGGTCGCGTTGCTCGATGCCCTCCCGGTGCATGCTTTGCGGCTCAACGAGCAGCAGGTGGCCACGCTGACACAGATGGGCCTCACCACTATCGGGCAATTACGCCAGCGGCCGCGCAAGCCGCTGCAGGCCCGATTCGGGCTTTCGCTGCTAAGCCGGCTCGACCAGGCCTATGGTGTCATCGAAGAGCGCATGGTTCCGCGCCTTCCAGTTGCCGAAGACCATGTCGAGCGACGCTTTGCCGATCCGATCGCGCTGATGGACGATGTTCTGGCCTGTGCGCATGACCTTGCCATCCAGCTAGCCTATCGGCTCGAAGCCCAAGGCAAGGGTGCACAGGCCTTTCATCTCTTCCTCTACCGGGTCGACCACAAGGTGATGTCGTTCTCGGTAAATTCGGCCCGCCTGACGCGCGACCCCGAGCATATTACCAAGCTCTTTTCCAACCGTTCGGAGCGGCTGTCGGGGGAATATGATGCCGGCTTCGGCATCGACATGATCCGCCTGGCAGCCAGTTCCCTCGCCGCGCTGGATGCCAGCCAGCTTGGCGCTTTTGCGGTTGAAGAGGGGACCGAGGATCTCGACCAGCTCAATGACCGCATGGCGAGCCGTCTGGGTGCAATGGCAGTGCTGCGGACCCAGATGGTGGCTAGCCATATACCGGAGAGGGCGGCGCGACTGGTTCCAACCCAGGCCGGCAAGCCGGTCATGGCCTCTGCCCAGTCCCTTTCTCGTCCTGTGCGGCTATTACCCGTTCCGGAATATGTCGCCATTAATGCCGAAGTGCCGGATGGCCTGCCGGCATCGATGATCTGGCGGCGCCAGCAATATCGCCTGGTTAAAGGGGCCGGTCCCGAGCGGCTGGAGGCGGAGTGGTGGCGGTTCGCCGAGCGGCTGGAACTCGTGCCACCGCCTGAACCGAAGGAGCCGGAGCCGGGCGATAAGCTCGACCCGCCGCTTTACATAGCTGACCTGCCGTTGCACGAACCGGAAGCACGGGCGCGCGATTATTATCAGGTCGAAGACGAGGATGGGCGTCGCTTCTGGGTGTTTCGCCTGGGATTTTATGGCGGCCCGACCATGCCGTCCTGGTATCTGCACGGATTTTTTCCATGAGCCAGATCATCCACCTGCCGCAGTCCAGGTCTGCTCCGGTGCCAGCCAAGCCGGCGCCCGATTATGTCGAGCTGATCGGGACCAGCAACTTTTCCTTCTTGCGCGGAGCGTCCCATCCCGAGGAACTGGTTTCGGCGGCCATCCATCTGGGCCTGCCCGCTTTTGGCCTCTGTGACCTCAACAGCTTCGCTGGCGTGGTGCGTGGCTATGTGGCTGCGCGCGACCATGAGAAACGCCCAGCCCATTTCCGTTACCTCGTCGGGGTGCGGCTGCGTTTCGTCGATGGCACGCCCGATATCATCGCCTATCCGACCGACCGTGTTGCCTATGGCCGTCTGTGCAAACTGCTGACCATCGCCAATCAACGCGGTGAAAAGGGCAAGCCTGTCCTGCATCTCGCCGATTTGTTGGGTTCAGACAGTGCATTGCCGGATCAACAAGGCCCCCCGGAAAACTACGCGCAGGGGCAGCTCTTCATCCTGCTACCCAACGAGGCAGATTGGGGCCTGACCGAAAAAACCCTCGATCAGCTCAGCGGTGCAGCTCCCGGGCGGGTGTGGGTTGCCGGCATGCCGCGTTTGGACGGCGAGGACCGGGCAAGGCTCAATCGCGTCGCGGCCTTGTCGCGCCGCCACCAAGCTTACATGATCGCCAGCAATGACGTGCTCTATCATGCGCCGAACCGCCGTATCCTTGCAGATGTGGTGAGCTGTATCCGTGAGCATCAAACGCTGGAAGATGCCGGTTGGCTGTTGTCGGCCAATGCCGAGCGACACCTCAAGCCACCTGAAGAAATGGCACGATTGTTTGGCGAGCATCCCGATGCCATCGCCCAAACGCGGCTGTTTGCCGACAGGATCGGATTTTCACTGAGCCAGCTCGAATATAATTATCCCGAAGAAACCATTGGCAATGGCGAGACAGCCCAGCAAACGCTGGAACGTCTGACCTGGGCGGGCGCAGCGTGGCGCTTTCCCGAAGGCCTGCCGCCGGGCACTGACAAACAGCTCCGCGACGAACTCCAGCTGATCGACGAAAAGGGGTATGCGGCCTATTTCCTAACGGTGCAGGATATCGTCCGTCATGCCCGCTATGACCTCGGCATTTTGTGCCAGGGGCGGGGCTCGGCCGCTAATTCAACGGTCTGCTATTGCCTTGAAATCACCGAGGTCGACCCCCGCAAGGCCACCTTGGTGTTTGGTCGCTTCATCTCCACCGAGCGCGACGAGCCGCCCGATATCGATGTCGATTTCGAGCACGAGCGGCGTGAGGAGGTGATGCAATATATCTATAGAAAATACGGCGGCAAGCGCACCGGGTTGACGGCCAATGTCATTTGCTACCGCTCCAAGAGCGCTATTCGGGAAGCCGCGAAGGTGTTTGGCGTCTCCGACGATACGGTTGCTGCGTTCAACCAGTTGCATTGGGGATGGGGATCCAAACTCGATCTGGCCAAGGTGAAAACGCTTGGGCTCAACCCTGACGATCCGGTTCTGGCACAGATGTTCGAGGTGGTGAAAGTGCTGCGCGGCTTTCCCCGTCACCTTTCCCAGCATGTCGGCGGCTTTGTCATCACGCGTGATAGCCTCGAAAGCCTGGTGCCGATTTCCAAAACGGCCATGGAAAGCCGGACCATCATCGAGTGGAACAAGGACGACATCGACGCGCTGAAAATCCTCAAGGTCGATGTGCTGGCGCTGGGCATGCTGACCTGCCTGCAGCGCGCTTTTGGGCTACTGAAGGAGCATTATGGCAAGGACGTCAAACTGGCGGAGCTGCTGGGTGAGGAATACCGCGAGCCGGCAAAGGCCGTGCCGGTTTATGAGATGACGCATCGGGCCGACACGATCGGCGTGTTCCAGATCGAGAGCCGGGCGCAGATGACCATGCTGCCACGGCTCAAGCCAAGGGTGTTTTACGATCTTGTTATCGAGGTCGCCATCGTCCGGCCCGGCCCGATCCAGGGCGGCATGGTGCATCCCTATCTCAAGCGTCGTGAGGGCAAGGAACTCTGGAAGGCCGATCCAGATGATCCTCTGGATCAGGTCTTGAAAAAGACCCTTGGTATTCCCCTGTTCCAGGAACAGGCGATGCAGATGGCCATCAAAGGCGCGGGCTTCACGGCTGGCGAGGCCGATCAGTTGCGCCGTGCCATGGCCGCCTGGCGACGGACCGGCAAAATCGGCGTGTTCAAGGATAAATTCATCAGCGGCATGATGAACAATCCGCGGGCCTATAGCCGGGAATTTGCCGAGCGCTGCTTTTCGCAGATCGAAGGTTTCGCGGAATATGGCTTTCCCGAAAGCCATGCGGCGAGCTTTGCCCTCTTGGTCTATGCCTCGTGTTGGCTCAAATGCCATTACCCAGATGTCTTCGTGTGCGCCCTGCTCAATTCCCAGCCGATGGGCTTTTATGCGCCAAGCCAACTGGTGCGCGATGCCACCGAGCATGGTGTCAAAATCCTGCCGGCCGACATCAATGCGTCAGACAAGGATTGTTCGCTGGAAGATGCGCAGCACGATATCCGCCAGCATATCTGGCCCCGGCATGCCGAAATGGTGGAGCATATCTATACCAAAAAGGCTCTTCGCCTAGGCCTTAGAATGGTAGAAGGACTGGCGCAAAAAGACATGGAAAAAGTCGTCGCCGCGCGTGGCCAAGGCTATGTCTCGGTCCGCGATCTCTGGCTGCGCACCGGCATGCCTATCGCAAGCCTCGAAAAACTCGCCAGGGCGGATGCCTTCAAATCCATAGGGCTCAATCGGCGTGATGCACTCTGGGCCGTCAAGGGGCTGGTTGGCGCTCACGGGGCCGAAATGCTGCCGCTGTTTGCGACCGCCGGGCCGCCTGTCACCCACCCCGTCGAGGACGCAGCCAATCTACCCCTCATGCAGCCCGGGGAAGAGGTCATCCACGATTATGCGACGCTTTCGTTATCCCTCAAAGGTCATCCAGTGGAGTTCCTGAGGCCGATGCTCAATGCGCGCGGAACCACGCGAGCTCGCAACCTCGACACGGTCAAATCTGGATTGCGGGTAGAGGTTGCCGGGCTCGTTCTGGTTCGGCAGCGGCCCGGAACAGCAAGCGGGGTAATCTTCGTTACCCTTGAGGACGAGACGGGCGTGGCAAATCTCGTCGTCTGGCCGAAACTGTTCGAGGATGACGCCATGCGCAAGACGCTGCTGTCGAGCCGCATGCTGGCGGCCAAGGGTACATTGCAGAGAGAAGGTCTCGTGGTGCATCTTATTGTCGAAGACATGGTAGATTTGACGCCGCATCTGCTCGACCTGTCGCATGGCACAGACCTTGGCGACGCGGTTGTCGCCCGTGCCGACGAAGGCAAGTCAGGCCCTCATGAAATTTCTAGCCGGGACCGCAATGGAATTCGAGACGTTGAAATGGCGCGTCGGCGAGCCTACGCTGCTCTGCCGGGGGGGCGCAATTTCCATTAGTCGAGCAGTTTGTCGATGGCTCGGGCGAGCGCAATATCTTTTGGGCTCAACCCGCCGGCGTCGTGGGTCGAAAGGGAAATCGTCACGGTATCGTAGTTGTTGGACCAGTCAGGATGGTGGTCGGCTTTCTGGGCTTCGAGGGCCACCCGGGTCATGAAGCCGAAGGCCTCGGAGAAGCTCTTGAACTTAAAGACGCGACTGATGGCGTCTGCCGCCTGATCATGGGTCCAGCCGTCGAGGCTGCGCAGTCCTGCATCGCGTTCGGAAGTAGTCAGCTTGTCGACCATGCGTTCACCTTCATCCCAATATCTCGCCGCAACTGCCACCTGCCGCAGCCTGCTTTAACGCGCCGGCAAGCAGTTTGGTCGCAGCGTGGTGGAAAACAAAAGACTTAGGCCGGAGGACATCGCGTGAATTGGACCAAGCGACTGGTCGGGCAAGCCGTTGCGCTGGCCATGGCTATTCCGGCTGTAAGCGCTGCCGATATTGTCGTCTATCACAACTGGGCCTCGCCTGCCGAACTGGCGGCGCTCAACGTGCTGCGCGGGGCACTGGAAGCCGAGGGAAACCACTGGCTGCCCTTGGCTATTCCGCATGATGCAGATGGCGATATGAATGTCATCGAGCTGATCGATGCCGGCGTCCCGCCCAATGTCTTCCTGCAATTGCAGCCGGATATCTACCGCTCACTGGAGCAACGCGGACAGTTGCTGCATCTCGATGAACAATTTGCCGCCAGCGGGGTGCTGCAGCAACTGCCCGCGGTGGTCCGCAATGCCATCACCGTCGATGGCGCCATAGTCAAGGCGCCGGCCACCATTCATGCCGATGCGATGATCTTTTACAATCGGGCTGTTGCCAAGGCTGCTGGCGTCGATCCAGAAAGCTGGACGTCGCTCGACGAGATGTGGGCCGATCTGGACAAAGTTCAGGCGGCAGGCTTTGATCCCATCGCCATGGGCGCACAGCCTTGGCAGGTTGGCTATCTCACGCATGCATTGGTCGCGAGCCTTGCCGCTCCGGGCGTCTATGCCGGGCTCTACGGCGAAACTGTCGATGCGGCAGTGCTCGACGATCCAAGCCTGATCAAGGTGTTCGAGTGGCTGCGTCGCTTCCAGCAACGCGCCGACGACAAAGCGATCAACCGCGACTGGAACATGGCAACCAGTGCGGTGATCAGCGGCAAGGCCTTGCTGCAATTGCAGGGCGACTGGATGAAGGGTGAATGGCACGCTGCCGGGAAGGCCGAAGCGCGCGATTTTGGCTGCATATTCGTGCCGGGTGCGGCCCATGTGCCGGTGACGGTCGATAGCTGGGGCCTGCTGGGCGGGGTTTCGCCCGAGGTGGAGGCGGCCGAACGGGCCTTTGCCGCAGCCGTGGTCGATGTCACCGTGCAGGCCCACTTCGCCGCCGCGAAGGGCTCTACACCGGTTCGCGTGGATGCGCATGGGGGGATCGACGCGTGCTCGCGCAAGGTGCTGCAGGCGCTCGACCGGCCTGATTTCGCACTGCCTACCCCCCACCTGACGGCTACGCTGGGCTGGGTCGCTTCGGTCTGGGATGTGGCCAATGACTTCTGGAATGATCCCGCGATGACCCCAACCACCGCCATAGCGGCGCTCAAGGCTAAAGCCGAGCGCTAATTAAAATTCATGTTCCGACATTAAGGACACATTCACTCTCCCATGTGAAAAAACCGCATCCAAAGGGCAGTTGACGCGTTGGCAAGGCGTTCTTAATGCCTCAGGCGCTCTGATCGGCCTGAACAGGGGGAATTGAGTGCTCACCTCGGCTAGAAAGACAATGCCGGCTCTCGACTACGTGTCGATTATCCGCTCGGTCTATGGTGATCGGAGGGCAATGCTTGCTGGTGCCATTGCCAGCGCGTTCGCGGCGGGAATTTCGGCATATCGCGCCAGTTCCGAGCCCCTCTACCTCATTGCCTTTGCATTTATAGTCATTGGCATAGTGCGCTACCTGAACATGCAAGCGTTTTGGAAAGCAGCGATCAGCAGCGACGACGCTATTGCGGCCGAGCGGTGGGAAAACCGCGCCGTTGCCATCGGTTGTGCACTGGCTGCCGTTTATGGACTGTGGTGTATGGTCAGCATGCTGTTGGTCGAGGACCCCTATGCGGAACTCGTCGCCTCCACCTTAACGATCGCGGTCATGGTCGGCATCTGCGCCCGCAATTTTGGGCTGGATCGGCTGGTCACCCTACAAATGACGATGGTCATTGTGCCGCTGTCACTTGGCTTGTTGTTGCGCAACGATATTTATCATCCTGTGCTGGCAATCCTGCTGATCGTAATGCTGAGCAGTTTCAGAAAGCTTTCTGGTGACATTCGATCCATTCTGCTTAGTGCAGTCCATGGACGAGACGAGGCGTCGCGCCTTGCTGCCGAACTCGACATGGCAATGACAACACTCGAGCATGGTCTCTGCATGCTCGACGAGCGCGGGGTTATCTCCTTTGCCAATGAACGGGCAGAGCGCCTGTTGTCCTTTATCGGCCCTGCTCGACTCGCGGGCCAGCCGTTTGGCTCGGTGCTGTCTGATCTTGCCGATAGCAAGGCCTTGCCCACGACGGCGATCGATAGACTGGCTGATTTGATCAGTACGCGATCTGCCGGCAAGGTGCTGTTGTGCTTGCCTGCAGATCGTTTTTACGAAGTCACCGTCAGCTCACGCCGCGAGCGCTGCGTCTTGCTATTTGAGGATATCAGCGAGCGCATCGCCTCCGAAGAGCGCATAACCTTCATGGCACGGCACGACACGCTGACCAGCCTGCCCAACCGCACCTATTTCAGCGAACTGGCCAGCGACAACATGAATGCGCGACTACGCTTGGGAGCCGAGCCTCGCCTGGTCTCATTGACGCTGGTGGATATCGATGACTTCAAGCATGTCAACGACACGTATGGCCATATCGTGGGCGATGATCTGCTGGAGCAGGTCGCTGATCGCCTGCGCTGGGCCATGCCGCCCGAGACGATCCTGGCGCGGCTGGGTGGCGATGAATTCGTCATCTACAGCGGCACGGCGGGCGATGATGCGCAGACCCAGAAGGACGCGGCATCGATTCTGTCGGCCTTCGCCGATCCTTTCGTGCTCGATGGATTGACCCTGTCGGTAACCGTTAGCCTTGGCATAGCCACGAGCGCGCTGGCCGTCGAAGTACTGGACGACCTGATGACCAAGGCCGACCTGGCGCTGTATTCGGCCAAGGGTGACGGCAAGGCGCGCAGCCAGCAGTTCCACGCGCAGATGGATATCGACTATCACTACCGCCAGCGGCTCAAGAGCGACCTGCGTGATGCCGTTCGCGAGAACGCGTTAACGCTTGCGTTCCAGCCGCTGCTCGACCTCAAGACCCGCAAGGTCGTCACCTGCGAAGCGCTGGCGCGCTGGAGCCACCCCGAACTGGGGATGATTCCACCATCGACGTTCATTCCGCTCGCCGAAGAAATGGGCCTGATCTCAGACATCACCGCCTGGGTGTTGCAGCGGGCGACGCTGCAATGCACCCAATGGCCGGACAACGTCTGCGTCGCGGTCAATATTTCAGCGCGGGATTTTCGCGTCAGCAATCTCAATCAACTCGTCGACGGGGCGCTCGCCAGTTCCGGGCTTGCGCCATCGCGCCTCGAGATCGAAGTGACCGAAACCGCCGTGATCGAGGAGCGCGAGATTGCCCAACGGCTGCTGACCGGCTTCTTCAAGCGTGGCATTGCCATTGCGCTAGACGATTTCGGCACCGGCTACTCGTCCCTCAGCTATCTCAACACGCTGCCGCTGACCAAGCTCAAGATCGACCGGTCGTTCGTGTCTGACATCGCACACAATGCACGCTCGTTGCGCCTGCTGGCCAATGTGGCGCGCCTCGGGCGGGATCTAGACCTGACCGTGGTCGCCGAAGGCGTCGAGACGGAAGAGCAGCTCAACACCATGCTCGAACACACCGATGTCCAGCAGGTGCAAGGCTACTATTTCAGCCGTCCGGTAGCCGAGAGCGAGATTGGCGCGCTAATCGGCAGCCTCAACGGAAATGTCCAGCCCATAGCCAGTACCCGTCGGCGTGGTTAACGCGCTTTAACCCTTCTCCTCGCTGGAAATTCTGCGAAACGACAGGTTACGCAAGACAGCAGCGCGATTTTTGCGCGTGCCATTATAGATAACAGACAGTTAATGTCCGCCCGCATTAATGGGGCAATTAGCAATGAGTACAGCGTCGCAACTCCAATCGAGTTCATCGCGCTTCGCATCCACGCTGATCGATCTGCTCGATCGCGTCGAGTATCGCAGGGTTTCGCTCGACGAGCAGTTCGACCCGGTCTATCGGCTGCGCTACGAAGCCTATCGGCGTGAGGATTTCGTGCCGATCAATTCCCAGGAAATCACGCGGGACGTCTACGACGATGCCGACAACTGCTATTGTTTTGGCGTCTATATCGACGGAATCCTGGTCAGCTCGATCCGCTTTCATCACGTGACCAGCAGCAATCGGCAATCACCCAGCCGCACGATCTGGCCGGAAATCCTTGATCCGAAGCTTGATCAGGGCGACAGCTATATCGATCCGAGCCGCTTCACGGCCGACCATGACGCTTCACTTGCTCTGCCGGCACTGCCCTATCTAACGCTGCGCATCGTCGCGATGGCTAGCGAGTATTTCACTGTCCGCTACTGCATTGCCTCGGTGCGGGCAGAACATGCAGCGTTTTATCGCCGGGTTTTCGGTTCCGAGCGGTTGGGCGACGAGCGAAACTGGGGAGAGTTGCGCTTTCCGGTGTGCCTTTATGCGGCCGAAGTGCCGACGATCCGCAACCGCGTCGCCGACCGCTTCCCGTTCTTCATGTCGACGCCAGCCGAGCGTGATGCGCTGTTTGGGCCGGGCCTTGGGCCGCGCAAGATAGTGGCGCCGACCGCTCGCGTTGCGCATCGCCTGCGCGTTATCGAAAACCAGCGCGCTGAACCAACCGCCGTGTGAGCTGGCTGAAAAATGGTGCCGCTTAGGTGACTCGAACACCTGACCCCGTCATTACGAATGACGTGCTCTACCAACTGAGCTAAAGCGGCAACGGTTGGCCTTTTACGTTGGCATTGTTGCCGGTGCAAGAGGCAAGCTCGCATCGGCGGGTAATTGAGCCACCGGCAGTGGCGCCGGCGCCCGATGGGTTACCGTCATCGGCACTTTCCACTCGAAGGCATCGAGCTTGCCGGTGACCGGGGAAATCGGCTCCCATTCGTCACTGACCAAACCGTCGGCGGTCCAGGCCGGATCGCGCGGTGCCCGCACGGCGCGGCTGAGCCATTCGCGAGCCTTGCCCTGGTCGCCGCTCTGGCCCTCCTCGATTTCTGCCATCAGGCTGGCGACGCCTTGGGTGGCATCGGTGTCCATGAAGGGCGCCAGCGACTTGCGAGCCAGCGGCCAGTCATAGGCATCGATGGCCGCACGGGCCAAAGCCATGCCGGCGGCACGATGAGCTGGCGGCGTCTCGATGATCTCGCCGAGCCGTTTAAGCCGCTCCACAGCCGAAGCACCCGGCTGGGCGTGGGCATAAAGCGCTGCAATGTCAGGATGACCGGTAGCGCGCCAGATGCGGCGCAGCAGGCTCATCGCCTTGCGGGTGTCGCCGCGATTGATGTGGATCCGTGCAGCGATCAATGCGGCCGGAACAAAGTCGGGCAGCAGTTTCAGCGCCGTCAGGGCATGGTCGAGCGCTGCGAGGGGTGCGCTGGTTTCGGCTTCACGAGCGCGAGCGGTTTCGATAACGGCTTGGCGGCGACGTTTGCCGGCGCGCGCTTCACGGCTCGATGCCTGTTCGACATTGACCATGGCGACGGCCTCGGCCCATTGGCTACGTTTCGTCAGATCGTCGAACACCGCATCGGCAGCCCAGCCGCTGGAGGGAGCCAGCGCCAGAGCCTTGCGGGCAAAAGTCAGCGCCGCGTCAGGTCTATGCTGGGTGCGGGCCTGGTCGTAAAGACCGGTGAGCGCGGCCACGGCAGTTTTTTCGTTGGCGATCAGTGCCCGGTAATGTTCGCGGGCGGCAGGCATGTCACCCAGCGCCAGATCGGCCCTGGCTTCGAGCAGTCGCGCCGCCGCATTGGCGGGCAGGCGGGCCTGGGCTTCACGGGCAAGCGAACGCGCGCGGGCCGGGTCGCCAGCCTGCAGAGCCACGATAGCATCGGACAATGCTTCGACGCCCTGTTCGCGCCGGCGTTCGCGGTTGCGTCGCGCTATGATGCGAGGTGCGGTGAGGATGCGGCGGACGATGGCCCACAGCACGATCACCACTATCGCGATCAAAATGAACATCAGCACGGCAGCGCCGAGCCGGGGTTCCATGCGATAACCGCCGACTTCCAGCGTCAGCGTGCCAGGCAGTGAAATCATCCATGCCGCCAGCGCGGTAATGATCAGGCTGCCGACAATCCAGGAGGCGAGACGGATCATTGCAGCGCCTCGCCGGATAGAGCGCTGGAGCGCAGGCTGTCGAGGAAGCGGCTGGCTTCGGCCTGGCTGGCGATCAGCGCGGGCACGTCGCCCCCTGCCGCCAGCATCGGCGCCGGCAGGCCGGTCAGCAGCGTCTCGGCCGCGGCAAAGTCGCGGCGGGCTACTGCGCCTTCTAGGCGGCTGACCACGGCTTCGGGGCTATCACCCTCGATTTCGCCAGTGGGGCGCAACGCGATCGCCGAGCGGAACCAGTCCATGGCGCCGTCCTGCCATTGCGCATCGGGATTACCCGGCTTGCCGGCCAGCATGGCGGGCAGCACCTCGGAGAACCGCCGCGCGATGACATCGGGGCGGGGCAGGCCGCTTTCAGCATTATTGGCGATGGCGGTGGGAATGGCAGCGTCGGGCGTCGCAGCCCGCAAGGCCGCAAGTTCGGTCGCATAGGGACGACCGGTGGTAAAGGCAGTCTCAAAGCCTGAGAGAATCAGTGGCAGCTGCAACACGGCGCCGATGTCGGTGGGCTGGCTGGCAAGCGTTGCGGTGGTCTCAGTGACGGTGGTGTCCAACGTGCGCAACCCGGATTCGGCGGTGCCGATGCGAGCCGCCAGTTCATCGATTCGGGTGCTGAAGGCGGCCAGTTCGGTCTGCAGAGTCGCGGCATTGTTCGGCTCGGCCGGAGCATTGGCCAAGGCATCGACGCGCTCGGTCAGGCTGGAGAGTTCAGTCTGCAACGGCGCCAGATCGACACCAGCAGCCACGGCAGTCGTCGGTTCAGCCTGTTCCAGCGCACCGATGCGCTGGTTGAGGGCCGCCAATTCGGACTGTGTAGTCTCTGTCACCGTTACAAGTTCGGGAATGGCAGTGGCAAAGCTGGCTAGGCGCGGATCGGCGACGACTGCGGGGGCAGGCGTGCTTGGCCACAGCCCGGCCCAGGCCAAGCCATAGGCCGCGGCAAGGCCGAGCACACCGCCCGCCAGAGTGGCCGCAACCGGGAAGCCTGCGCTGGCCGGTCGCACTGGCTTGTCTGACACCTTCGGCCGCTCACTCGGCGCGGGCTCGCTCGCCGCTGGTGTCGGCTCCGGCTTGGCCGTGGAACTGGTCGCAGTTTCGCGCGCCTTGAGGTCAAGCACCGGCGGTTTCACCGCGCTGGACTTGATCTCGGGCTTGCTGGCTTCAGGTTTGCCTGAAACCGGCTTGGGATCGTTGCCTGTCGTGTCCGACATTCCAGGGTGTCCTCTCGTTGGAGCCGATCATGGCCCAGTTTGCTCGCGCACAAAAGCCAAAGCCAGTGCCATCATTGCATCTTCGTCAGGACGGTCGGCCAGGCTGATACGATTGAAGTGCGCCGCCAGTAGCGGTTCGGCAACCGCCTCGCTCATGCACAGCATGGCGATCGACTGCCGCTGCGCCCGGTCGAACTGCTGCGTCAACGAAACGAATATCTCGGCGGTGCGGCGCGAATAGGCCAGCACGGCGCGGATTTCGCCGCTGCCCAAGCCATCAAGAACGGCTTGGGGCAGCGCATAGATTGCCACCATTTCATAAATCTTTGCCGTCGCCACCATGACGCCGAGCGGCGCGAGCGCCTTGGCGAGGTCTGCACTCTGGTGTTTTCCGGTCGGATAAAAGATCGGTCCGCGCATTCGAGCAATGGTCATGGCATTGACCAGGTCCTGGAACGAGCCGGCGGCGCTGCTGACGCGGACAAAGCCGGCCTCGCCGGCATCGGCGGCCGTACGGTCACCCACCGCAAACACCGGCAGGTGGGCATAGGTGGCGACCACATCGCGCTCGACCATGGTGCGCACGGCGTTGGCGCTGGTCAGCACCATGGCGGTAAAACCATCAGGCGGCGGCAGGCTGGCGTCCAGCGCTTGCCTTATCATGACCGGCGCGACCACGCCTTCGATATCCAGCGCCTGCAGCCGCGCTAGCGTCGATTGTGCATCGGGCTCGGGCCGCGTCACCAGCATCTTCATGAATTTGCCGCCCATTGCGCCAGCCATTCGGTGCCGGCCCGCGCAATCAGGTCTTCGCCGACTTGCCGGCCCAGCGCCTCGGGATCGGTGCCGGTCGCGGCGCTATCGAAGGCGGTCTTGCCATCGAGGCTGAGGATCTGCCCTTTCACCGTCAGCGTGCCATTGCTCAATGAGGTCAAGGCCCCGACCGGCGTGCGGCAGGAGCCGTCGAGCACCGCCAGCATGGCGCGTTCGGCGGTCACGGTGATGCTGGTTGGGGCATGATCCAGCGCTTCAACCAAAGCCGTCATGCGCGCATCGTCCCTGCGCACGGCTAGGCCGATGGCGCCCTGTGCCGGAGCCGGCATGAAAATCTCGGGATCAAGTGGCGCCGTAGCGCGGTGGCCTTCGCCAAGCCGGTTTAGCCCGGCCATGGCCAGCATAGTGCCGTCGGCGACACCATCGATCAGCTTTTGCAACCGCGTGCCGACATTGCCACGAAACGGCACGATCACAAGATCGGGACGCACCCGCAGCACCTGTGCGGCGCGGCGGATCGACGAAGTGCCAAATTTGGCGCGTTCGCCCAGATGATCGAGGCTTTGCACCTTCACCGACATGAAGGCGTCGCGCACATCTTCGCGCTCGAGGAATGCCACCAGCCGGATACCCTCGGGCAGGCGCGTCGCTACGTCCTTGGCTGAATGGACGCCGATATCGACGCGACCACTTAGCATGGCGTCGTCGATTTCCTTGGTGAACAGGCCCTTGCCGCCGATTTCGATCAGGCTGGCATTGCTGGCCTGACTGCGATCGCCGCCGGTCGAAATTACCTCGATGGCGATATCATCCTCGGCCACGCCATGGGTCTGGCTGAGCAAGCGGCGGACCAGGCGCGCCTGGGCTAGCGCCAGCGGGCTACCACGGGTTCCGATCCTGGCGAAAGACGGTGGCGATTGCAAAGGCGGAATGTCCTATAGTAGGCAGAGGGCGCATCTCGTTGATGCACCAACGGAGTAACCAGTTCGTCGTGACCGGGCAAGCGCCAGCCATCATCCTCGGCATAGAGACCAGCTGCGACGAAACCGCGGCGGCAATCGTCATGCGTGATCAATCCGGCAAAGGCGTGATCCGTTCCAATGTGGTGCGCAGCCAGCTTGACGAACATGCGGCATTTGGCGGCGTCGTCCCCGAACTCGCGGCGCGGGCCCATGTCACCTATCTCGACCACATCATTGCCCAGGCCTGCCGCGAGGCGGGTATCCAACTCAGTGACGTCGATGCCATTGCAGCAACCGCCGGGCCGGGCCTTATTGGCGGCGTGCTGGTCGGTTTGACCACCGCCAAGGCGCTGGCCGCTGCACTCGACAAACCACTGATCGCGGTCAACCACCTCGAAGGCCATGCCTTGACGGCGCGGCTGACCGATGGGGTGCAATTTCCCTATCTGATGCTGCTGGTGTCAGGCGGGCACAGCCAGTTCGTCCTGGTGCGCGGCGTCGGCGATTATGAGCGCTGGGGCACTACCATCGATGACGCGCTGGGCGAGGCCTTCGACAAGGTCGCCAAGCTGCTGACGCTGGGTCACCCCGGAGGTCCGGCGGTGGAAGCCATCGCTAAGTCCGGCGACCCGAAACGCTTCAAGTTTCCGCGTCCGCTGCTGCGTGAAGCGCGGCTCGATTTTTCCTTCTCCGGTCTCAAGACTGCCGTGCGGCTGCAGGCCGAGGCGCTGGCGCCGCTCAGCGATCAGGATGTCGCCGATATTGCCGCCAGTTTTCAGGCCGCGGTGGCGGACGTCATTGCCGTCCGCTCGCGTCAGGCACTGGAAAGGTTCGCGGCGGAATTTCCCGGGCAAGAGATGCGGCTGGTGGTTGCTGGCGGCGTCGCGGCTAATCAGGCGATCGGGACGGCTCTAAAGGCGGTTTGTGCC
The DNA here is from genome assembly GCF_000971275.1 of Devosia psychrophila. GTDB lineage: Bacteria > Pseudomonadota > Alphaproteobacteria > Rhizobiales > Devosiaceae > Devosia > Devosia psychrophila. Next base: position 108,919 of record NZ_LAPV01000159.1, read on the forward strand.
ACGGCCGGTGCTACGCTTGTGGTGCCGCCAATTGCGCTTTGCACCGACAACGGCGCCATGATCGCCTGGGCCGGTGCCGAGCGCTATGCCCTCGGCGCGCATGACGATCTAAACTTTGTCGCCCGCCCGCGCTGGCCGCTCGATCTCGACGACATGAAGGTCAGTGCTGATGCAGCTTGAGACAATCAGTGTTATCGGCGGCGGCGCCTGGGGCACGGCTCTGGCGCAGGCGGCTGCAATGGCCGGTCGTCAAGTCTGCATCGTGGCGCGCGATGCTGCCCAGGTCGATGAGATCAATTCCACACATACCAACAGCCGGTATCTTGGCGCGCAGGTGTTGCTCGGGGGGATTTCTGCCAGCCTCGTGGCGCAGTCGTCCGACATCGTCATCCTGGCCGTCCCCGCCCAATCCAGCCGCGCTGCTCTTGGCGCTCTGAATCCGGCGCTGCTGTCCGGCAAGCCCGTCGTGCTCTCCGCCAAGGGCCTCGAAACCGGCACGCTTGATCGCCAAAGTGAGATCCTCGCCGACATGGCGCCCGGCGCTATCCCATATGTGCTGTCCGGCCCCAGCTTTGCGGCCGATGTCGCCGCAGGCCGGCCCACCGCCGTGACACTCGCCGGTGACGATGCCGAAGCCACCTCTGCCCTCGCCGCTGCTCTTGCAGGCCCGTCTTTCCGTCCCTATGCCGCCGATGACCGGATTGGTGTCGAGATCGCGGGCGCGTTGAAGAATGTCTATGCGCTGGCCTGCGGCGCTATCGAAGGCGCTGAACTCGGTGCTTCGGCGCGCTCCGCGCTGATCGCCCGGGCGTTTGCAGAAATGAGCCGCATGGTTTCGGCCATGGGCGGTTCCACCTCAACGCTGACCGGCCTTGCGGGGCTGGGCGATCTGACGCTGACCTGCACTTCGGTGCAGTCGCGCAATTACCAGTTTGGCATGGCGCTGGGCCGCGGCCAGTTGGCCGAGGCAATTCTTGGCTCTGGCGCCAAGCTGGCCGAGGGCGTCGCCACCACGCCCGTCGCCGATGCGCTCGCCCGGAGCCTCGATGTCGATGCGCCGCTGATTGCCGCCGTGCAGGCCGTGCTAAGCGGTCGCGCCAATATTGCTACTGTTGTGGCCGGGCTGATGGCCCGTCCGCTTAAACGAGAGGACTGATTGCATGCTGTTTGCCATGATCGCCAAGGACAAGCCGGGCTCGATCGACCAACGCCTTGCCGTGCGCCCGGTGCATTTGCAGCACCTCGAAAGCCTCGGGCAGCAGCTGCGCCTTGCGGGCGCGCTGCTCGACGCCGATGGCAAGCCCGAAGGATCGCTGGTGGTGATCGAAGCCGAGACAATCGAAGCAGCGACAGAACTGTTCAACGCCGATCCATTCGTCAAACAAGGCATTTTCGCCAGCACGGAGATCAAGCCCTGGCGCCTGGCCTACGATCATATGTCGCCGAAAGCCTGATTGCGATGGCTTACTGGTTGATGAAGTCCGAGCCGGACGTATTCTCGTTTGATGATCTGGTCGCCAAGAACCAGCGCGGCGAGATGGAAGAGTGGCACGGGGTGCGCAATTACGCGGCCCGAAACAACATGAAGGCGATGGCGCTCGGCGACGAGGCATTTTTCTACCACTCCAATATCGGCAAGGAGATCGTCGGCATCATGAAAGTGGTGGGACTTGCCCATGCTGACGGCACAGCCGATCTCAATGCCAAGGGCGAAGTGGTGTGGGAATGCGTCGATATGGAAGCAGTCAAACCTCTGCCCAAGCCGGTGACGCTGGCCACGGTCAAAGCGACGCCGGAACTGGCCGAGCTCGAACTGGTCAAACTGTCGCGGCTGTCGGTGTCGAAGGTTTCCGCAGAGCAATGGAAGCTGATTTGCCAGATGGGCGGCTTGTAGCCGCGGAGCCCTCGGGAGCATCAGCGCTGGAAGGACATCCTGATTTCGTATCTTGCCGTCAATTGGCTGGCCGTGATCCTGGCCACCGTCGCCAGCTACGCTTTTGGCGCAGCCTGGTATGTGGGCCTGTCCAGGCAATGGATGGCCGCTCTCTACCGCACCAAGGAACAACTCGGCGTCGGCTATACGCCGTTCATATGGTCAGCGGTGGTCGAGTTGGTGATGGCCTATTTCCTGGCGCTGCTGACGCCCCTAATGGTAGGCGATATCACCGCGGCCAGCGGGTTGATCGTTGCGGCGCATCTGTGGTTTGGCTTCGTGCTGACCAGCATGATCATGAACCACCGCTATGAAGGCATGAAGTGGTCGCTGACCGTCATCGACAGCCTGCACCTGCTCGGCGTGTTGCTGATCCAGGGCGTGGTGATCGGGCTTTTCGGGTAGGGAACTAGCTCTCGACCACGATCGGCGGCATGTGCTTGGGCTCGGCCTCTGGCGCGTATTTATTGAGCAGGCTGACCTGGCTGATCGAAAAGATCACGGTTAGCGGCATGACGCCCCAAACCTTGAAGGCGACCCAAGTGTCGGTGGTGAAATTGCGCCACAGGATTTCGTTGACCACGGCCAGCACCAAGAAGAATACGCCCCAGTTGAGCGTCAGCTTGCTCCAGCCCTGTTCGCGCAGCTTGTAGACGTCGCCAAACACATATTTCAGCAGCGACTGCTTGAACACCAAGCCACCTAGAAGCACCGCCGCAAACAGCGAATTGGTGATGGTCGGCTTGATCTTGATGAAAGTGTCGTCCTGCAACCAGAGCGTCAGCCCGCCGAACACCAGCACCACGACCCCGGTCACCAGCGGCATGATAGCGATCTTCTTGAGGATGAACCAGGTCAGCACCAGCGAGATGACCATGGCACCCATGAACGCGGCGGTGGCGACGAAAATGTCTGCGCGCGCGTTGGCAATGAAGAAAATCACGAGCGGTCCGAGTTCAAGCGCCATCTTGATGATCTGGGGGCGCAATTCCTCCCAGTTGATCTCGGGCTCGGCAGTTTTCTCGGTCATGGCTTCAGAACTCTTGTGTGCGACGCAGGCCGCAATGTGAGGGCAACGGCTCATGCATGCAAGGCGGGATAGTCCCCAAGCATGGTAAGATTGCGGCTATGGCCTGACGCGATTTGCCCCGCAACTCGCCGGCCATAACTGCCTGGCGCAAGCTTGACGTGAAAAAAACGGTACCCACTTTTCGCAGCTTGCCTAGTCGGTCCGGGCAATGGCCCGCGCAAACTCGCTGGCCGTAAACGGTTCGAGATCGCCGACGCTCTCCCCGACGCCGATGAAATGCACCGGCAGACCGAACCTTTTGGCAATGGCGACCAGAATGCCGCCGCGCGCCGTACCGTCGAGCTTGGTCATCACCAATCCCGTAACGCCGGCCCGCTTTCCAAAGATTTCAACCTGCTTCAGCGCGTTCTGGCCGGTGGTGGCGTCCAGCGTCAGCAGCGTAGCATGCGGCGCGGTCGGGTCGACCTTCTTGATGACGCGGATGACCTTTTCGAGCTCACCCATAAGTTCTTCGCGGTTCTGCAGGCGGCCGGCGGTGTCGATGATCAGGATATCGCGACCTTCGGCCCGCGCCTGGGTCACCGCATCAAAGGCGAGGCCTGATGCATCTGAACCCGCGGGCCGGCTGATCACGGTCGCATTGGTGCGCTGGCCCCATACCTGCAGTTGCTCGATGGCGGCAGCGCGAAACGTATCGCCAGCGGCCAGCATGACGGACTTGCCCTGATCCGCAAATTGCTGCGCCAGCTTGCCGACGGTCGTGGTCTTGCCCGAGCCGTTGACCCCGATCATCAGTATGACGAAGGGCTTCCGGCTAGCGTCTATCACCAGCGGTCGCGCCACCGGCTCGAGCACCTTTTCGACCTCGGCGGCCAGCACCGCCCGGACATCGTCCCCAGACACATCTCGGTCGAAGCGGTCGCGGCGCAGGGTTTCGGTGATGGCGGTGGCGGTCTCCATGCCGAGATCGGCCTGGATCAGGATGTCCTCCAGCTCTTCCAGCGTCGCATTGTCCAGCTTGCGCTTGGTGAAAACCGAGGTGATCGAGCCGGTCAACTGGTCGGACGAACGCTTGAGGCCCGTGGTCAGCCGCGCAAACCAGCTCTGGCGTGGCCCCTCGACCGGCACTTCCACAATGGCAGGCGGATCGATGGCCACGAATATCGTCGGTGCGGGCGCTTCAGCCGCCGCCTGTTCCTCGATTTCCTCGACATAGTCGGGCGTGGTTTCGGGCGGGCCGGGCAGGGGAGCTTGTTCCGGCTCAGCCGCCGGTTGTGGAACTGGCGGCGGCTCCACCGGGGCGGGTGCAGGCGCCGGCGTTTCCGGAACGGCCTCGGGCGGCGCAGGTGGCTGCACCACCGGCGTTTCGAGGCCAAACAGGCGCTTGAAGAATCCCGGCTTGTTGTCGGTCATGGGTGGTCTTTCAATTATGCCGCTTGCCGCAGGACGTCGCCCACGAGGCCATCATTATCGGCCCCTGTAACGTGAACCGCCAGCAATTCGCCCGGTGGCGATCCCGGCATGGCGACCGGCACGAACTGCTCGGTTCGACCAATGCCGCTATATTCGACCAGCACGGTTTCGATCTTGCCGATTCGCGACGCATAGAGTTTGGCCAATTGCCTGTCACCTTCGGCACGCAGCAGGGCAGCCCGCTGTCGTGCAACCTGCCGGCTCACTTGGGGCATGCGGGCAGCAGGTGTGCCTTCTCGCGGCGAATAGGGGAACACGTGGAGATAGGTCAGGTCGGCCTCGCCGATGATCGCCAATGTATTGTCGAACATCTCGTCGGTCTCGGTGGGGAAGCCGGCGATGATATCGGCACCAAACACCATGTCGGGGCGCAGCGACCGCAGCTTGCTGACGATTGCCAGCGCGTCGTCGCGCGAATGCCGGCGCTTCATGCGCTTGAGGATCATGTCGTCGCCCGACTGCAGGCTCAGATGCAGATGTGGCATCAGTCGGCGATCGCTGGCCAAGGCGTCATACAGCGCCTCGTCGGCCTCGATCGAATCAATCGATGAAATCCGCAACCGCGGCAGGTCGGGTACATGGCGCAAAATGGCTTGCGTCAGCTTGCCCAGCGTCGGCATGCCGGGCAGGTCCGGGCCGTATGAGGTTATGTCGACGCCGGTCAGCACCACTTCGCGATAGCCATTGCTGACCAGCTTTTTGACCTGTTCGACCACCATGCCCATCGGCACCGAACGCGATGGTCCGCGGCCGAACGGAATAATACAGAAAGTGCAGCGGTGGTCGCAGCCGTTCTGCACCTGCACGAAACCGCGCACGCGGCCGTCCATGCCCTCGATCAGATGGCCGGCGGTTTCGCGCACGCTCATGATGTCGTTGACCTGCACCTTGTCGTTAAGCGGCACTCCAAACAGCAACGGGGTGTAGCTCTCGGCCCGCATCTTGTCGGCATTGCCGATGACGAGGTCGACTTCGGCCATGTCGCCAAAACTGCGCGCTTCAGTCTGGGCGGCGCAGCCGGTGACGATGATGCGGGCGTCCGGATTTTCGCGCCGCGCCTTGCGTACAGCCCGCTTGGACTGGGTGACCGCCTCAGCCGTCACGGCGCAGGTATTGATGATGATCGCATTGTCGAGCCCGGCCTTCTCGGCTTCGATCTTGATCACTTCGGCTTCGTAGGCGTTGAGCCGGCAACCAAATGTCAGCGTTTGCACGGCCATCAGGCCGCCACGTCATTGCGCGCCCAGATGCCGGAAACGGGGTCCAGCGTGCCGGTCCATTCGCGTTCGGCCGCGCCGGTCAGCACGACATGGTCGTCGTCGCGCCATTCGATATACAGGTCGCCGCCGGGTACCGTCACGGTGGCCGCGCGGCCGGTCCGGCGGGTGCGTGCGCCGTTTACTACGGCCGCGCAGGCAGCGGTGCCGCAAGCCTCGGTCAGCCCGGCGCCACGTTCCCAGGTGCGCAGGATGATCTTGTCCGGCGCCACGACCTGGGCAATCGAGATATTGGCGCGTTCTGGAAAGATCGGGTGGTTTTCCAGCATTGGCCCAAAACGGTCGAGCGCATAGTTCCAGACGTCGTCATGCACCCAGAAGGTTGCCTGCGGGTTGCCCATCGAGGCAACCGAGGGCGAATGCAGCAGCGGGGCGTCGATCGGCCCGATCTGCAGCTCGATCTTGCGGGTATCGGCAAATTCCTCGGCCAGCGGAATATCGTACCAGGGGAACTTGGGCATGCCCATGTCGACGGTGATCAGCCCATCATCGCGTTCTTGCCCAAACAGAATGCCGGCCACGGTTTCAAAGGTAAAACTTTGGCGTCCCTGCTCGACAGTCAGCGCCTGCACGACACAGCGCATGCCGTTGCCGCAGGCCTGGGCAAGCGTGCCGTCGGAATTGATGATCTCGATATAGGCGACGGTGCCGGCCATCTTGGGATCGTGGATCGCCATGATCTGGTCGAACTTGGTGCCGGGCGCGGCATTGATCGCGATGGCTGCAGCAGAGGTCACCCGGCCGGTGCGACCGCGCATGTCGACGACGATGATCTGGTTGCCCAGGCCGTTCATCTTGATAAAGGGGACAGCGCTCACGGCAAGGTTCCGCAATGGGTTACTGATTGCTGGACACTATATGGCGGATGCGCGTGAAAAATGCCAGTCCGGCCCCGGTGCTGCCCCTCTCGCTTGCGGAGAGCGTGAGGAGCTGCGTAAAAATATTTATGTTTTGTAAGGGTTTCGCACTTCATGGCGCCTTAACCAGCGTTCGAGCTTGGCCGCGCCAAGGCCGGTCTGGTGAGCTAGTTTTCCGCCAGATGTAGAGCATCGACCCTCTGCCACAGCTTTCGGAGCCCGGCGCCATGAACATGACCATGTTGACCGACCAGATCATCACTGACTGGCAGCCGCATTTTCCGTCCCTCTGGGGCAATCATTCGCTGGCGCTGTCGCATAGGCTCGTCAGCTCGCCGTTGTTTACCGACGATGCGCTGGCGCGTCTGATCGACAAGTCGCCGCGTGAAGCCTACCACGTCAATTACTCGCAGAAGACGCCGGGCAATCCGCCCAAGCGCCGCGAAGGTGAAATCACCGGCCTTACCGGGCATGAAGTGCTCGACGTGGTCAAATCCGGCAATATCTGGGTCAACCTGACCGCTCCGGCCAGGGTCGATCCGGCCTATGGCGCGCTGCTCGACAGCCTCTATGCCGAGTTCGAGGACCGCGTTCCTGGCTTTTTGAGCTACAAGCGTAACCTGACCATCCTGATTTCCTCGCCGAATGTTTCGGTGAAATATCATTCGGACGTGCCCGGCCAGAGCCTGTGGCAGGTCCGCGGCACCAAGAAGGTGTTCGTTTATCCCAACACGGCTCCGTTCATTTCCCAGCCGGCGCTGGAAAAGCTGATCCTGGGCCAGTTGCGTGAAACCGATATGCCTTACGAGCCGTGGTTCGATGACTATGCCGAAGTGCATATGCTCGAAGCCGGCAAGATGCTGCATTGGCCGCTCAACGGACCGCATCGCGTGGTCAACGAGAACATGCTCAATGTCAGCTTCACCACCGAGCATTGGACCGACGAGCTGCGCAAGCACTATGCGGTCAATTATGCCAATGGCTTCCTGCGCTCCAAGCTGGGCATGAACAGGCTCAGCCAGCAGGTGACCGGCGCGTCCTATCTCGCCAAGCTGGGCCTGGCGGGTCTGGTCAAGTTCAGCCCGCTCAATCCGCAGAAGAAGAAGGTCTACAAGGTCGATTTCCAGGTCGATCCGAGCGCGCCGGAAGGCGTGCGCGACATCGAAGGTTATTTCTTCAGCAAATGACCTTGTTTACCGCCCTTCCTGCAGCCGATGAGCGGGCGCGCACTCGTACCGCCAGTCGCTCCGCCGCCCGGGCTCATGCCCTGCGCGTCGATGTGGTGCAGACCCGCGAGGCGTTCGACGCAATCGCCCAGCGATGGGAAGGCCTCGAGAACGACGCCGAAGGTGCTTTGCTGTTCCAGGGCAGCGGCTGGGCGCGCGCTATTTTCGATTTCGAAGCCACGCGCGGCAACACCGGTTTCACGCCGGTCGTTGCCACGCTCAATGACGGGCAGCGGCTCGTCGCGGTGCTGCCGCTTGAGCTGGTTCGCACCCGCCTCCGGAGTTTTTTGGCGCCGCTCGGTCATGCCTTCAGCCAATATTCCGATGCTCTGATCGCTACCGGGCTCGACCCGCGCGAAACCGTAAGCCGGCTGCTGCGCGCCGCCATCAGCGCCGCCCCTTGCGATGCGGTGAGCTTCCTAAAGGTGCGCAGCGACAGCGTTCTGGCCAAAGGAATGCCGGCCAATCACATGGTCACCGGCACCGAACAAGGCGCGCCCTATGTGTCGTTCAGCGCCTTTGACGATTACGCGGCGTTTTTTCAGACCATCAAGCCCAAGACGCGCAAGAACCTACGCAATGCCCGCAACCGGCTGGAGCGCGACGGCGCCTTGATCCATCACGTCGCCGAAAACGCCCACGAGCGCCTCGGCGTCATCGAACGCACGCTGTCCGGCCGTGCCGAACGCCTCCGGGACCAAGGCCTGAGCTCGCGGGCCTTTCGCGACACGACTTTTGCCGATTTTTGCACCGCGCTACCGAGCCGCAACGACATGCCACTGATGGCGATGTCGCTGCTGCACAACGGCGAACCGATCGCCGAGCAATGGGGCTTCCTGCACAAACAGCGCTACTACGCCTTCATCGCCAGCCGCGATTTCGGCAACAGCGAAGAAAGTCCCGGCAAGCTGCACTTAGGAGAAGTGATCCACGCCTGCGCCGATGTGGGCCTGCATGGTGCCGACCTGATGGTGCCGGTGATGCCCTATAAGTTGACCTGGGCTACCGAAGTGATAACCGTCCGCGACTACGCCCTGCCCGTCACCCCGCGCGGCATAGTGTTGCTCCACCTCTGGGACAAAACCCTGCGCCCGCTATTCAAAAACGCAGTCCTCAACATGCCCAAGGGCCTGCGCGGCATGCTCATGAAAGCCGTCGGCCGCAGCCTTTGAGCGCTTTCCTTGACTCTTTACCCCCTTTCGCCTAAACGCACGATATTCATCAGGCTTTGCTCCTGACCAGCCGACCGGGACCCCTCAAGGGTATAAATCGATCCCGGAGGCCACCATCCGCCAGCGCGTTGCGCCCGCGGGTGAGCTTGGCGTTTGGACTGATGGATCCTATCTCTGCCGGATCGACCGGCGGAAACAAGGACGGACAATGTTTGACAGCTTAAGCGACCGGCTTGGCAAAATCTTCGAAGGTCTCCGCGGACGCGGCGCGCTCAATGCCGCCGACGTCGATGCAGCGATGCGCGAAATCCGCCGCGCGCTGATCGAGGCCGACGTGTCTCTCGAAGTCGTCAAGGCCTTCGTCGAACAGGTGCGCGAGCGCGCTGTGGGCGCCGAAGTCACCCGCTCGGTGACCCCCGGCCAGCAGGTCGTCAAGATCGTGCATGACGAGCTGGTCGCGGTGCTCGGTGCAACGGCTTCGCCGATCGACCTCAATGCCAAAGCGCCCGTCACGCTGCTGATGGTGGGCCTGCAGGGTTCGGGCAAGACCACCACCACCGCCAAGATTGCCAAGCGCCTCACCGATCGCCAGAAGAAGAAGGTTCTTCTGGCATCGCTCGATACCCGCCGTCCGGCTGCCATGGAGCAGCTGCGCGTGCTCGGCGAGCAGGTTGGCGTCGATACCCTGCCGATCGTTGCCGGTGAAAACCCGGTGCAGATCGCCCGCCGCGCCGAGCGCGAAAGCCGTCTCGGCGGCTATGACGTGCTGATCCTCGATACCGCGGGTCGCACCCATATCGACGAAGAGCTGATGGCCGAAACGGCCGAGATCAAGGCCATCGCCAATCCGCACGAGATACTCCTTGTTGTGGACGCTCTTACGGGTCAGGACGCGATCAACGTCGCGCGCTCGTTCGACAGCCGCCTCAACATTACAGGTATCGTGCTGACCCGCGTCGACGGCGATGGCCGTGGCGGCGCGGCTTTGTCGATGCGGGCTGCTACCGGCAAGCCGATCAAGCTGATCGGCGTTGGCGAAAAGATGGATGCGCTGGAGGATTTCCATCCCTCGCGCATTGCCGACCGCATTCTCGGCATGGGCGACATTGTTTCGCTGGTCGAAAAGGCCGCCGAACACGTCTCTGCCGAAGACGCGCAGAAGATGGCGCGCAAGCTCAAGAAGGGCTCGTTCGATCTCGACGACCTGCGCAGCCAGCTGCAGCAGATGAAGAAGATGGGCGGGATGGGCGGGTTGATGGGCAGAT
>NZ_LAPV01000016.1 GCF_000971275.1 Devosia psychrophila
CCGCCAGGGCCCGGCGCTGGGCATCGTCCAGCAACGCAATGCCGCCCGGCGGGACACCATCGACCAAGCCATCAGGGCCGGCGGCGTTGAACCGCAATACCCAGTCCCGCACGGTCTGAAGACCAACACCGCCCACCCGCGCCGCCTCACTCCGCCTGCCGCCCTCATAAATCGTCGCCATCGTCAGCAGGCGTCGCACATGGTTGCCATCCCGGCTCGCCCGCGCCAGCGCCCGTAGGCTCGCCGCACTGTAATCAACCCGAAGCCCTACCGCCGCCGCCATCGCAAACCTCCCGTGGTTTGCGAATCTGAATCAGACTTCAACTCGTTTGGGAATCCCCCGTGAGTCAGAATCCAAGGGATTTGGTATAAGCCGCCCAATACCCGCCTGCATAGCTGAGCGCCGCACCAAACATCAGTACGGCACCAGCAAATGTCCGATAGGTGGGGCTAGGCTGAGTAGATGAAGACAATTTGCCGTCCTATTTTCGCAAAGGAACGCCAAGCTCCAAGCACAGTCCATCAAACGCCGAAGATGGCAGTCCGCTACACATACCGACGGGCCAATCCCAGCGGGCACACACTGTCAAAGGCGCCAGAGCGTTATGTTTTCTGGTTTGCGGGCCGGATCCAACTTGCTTTTGACGTCGAGCACCACGCCCTTGTCATTATGGAGAGCACTTGAAATTAACGCCCAACCGCCCTCGACAAACTCGCGGTGGGGAACTGCAAGAATGATAGCGTCCGCCGGGGCGAGATCGTTCAACGCAGTAAGCTTGTATCCGTACTCGTGGATCAAATCTTCCGCCCGCGCAAGCGGGTCAGCTATCTGCACTTCGATTCCAAATTTCTCAAGTTCTCGGACAATGTCGATAACACGCGTGTTGCGGATATCGGGAACGTCTTCTTTGAAAGTGACGCCCAATACAGTTACACGACGGACAGCGCGACCATCAGCCATGCTCAGGCGGATGCATTCATGCGCAATACGCTCTCCGGCGCTATCGTTTACACGTCGGCCGGCGAGAATAACTTGCGGGTGATAGCCCTCGCGCTCGGCTCGGTAGGTCAGATAATAGGGATCGACGCCAATGCAGTGTCCGCCAACCAGACCCGGCGTAAAGTTCAGGAAATTCCACTTCGTCGCGGCGGCGGCGAGCACATCGGAGGTGTCCACCCCCAACAAGTGAAATATCTCGGAGAGCTCGTTCATAAACGCGATGTTGATATCGCGCTGAGCGTTTTCGATGACTTTTGCAGCCTCGGCGACCTTGATCGAAGGGGCAATGTGAATGCCGGCTTTCACGACTGCGCCATAAACTGCGGCAATAATCTCGGCGGTGACTTTGTCCTGGCCGGAAACAACCTTCCGGATATTTTCGAAACGGTGCTCTTTGTCGCCGGGATTGATACGTTCAGGGGAATACCCAACGAAGAAGTCTACCCCTGCCTTCATCCCGGACTGTTTCTCAAGAACGGGAATGCAGTCCTCCTCAGTTGCTCCTGGGTAGACGGTGGACTCATAGACGACGATGTCGCCCTTCTTGAGTGCGCTTCCAACGCTTTTAGATGCGCTTAGGAGGGCAGTCAGATCCGGACGGCGAGCGGAATCGATCGGGGTCGGGACGGTTACGATGAAAAAATCCGCGCGTTTCAGGTCTGCGACATCGTCCGAGACTTCGAGCTTGGAACTAATCAGATCGGCCGGTTCGACTTCGAGAGTCCAGTCATCGCCTGCCTTCAGCGCTGCTACGCGCTTTTTGTCGATGTCAAAGCCAAGAACGCTGGCGCCCTTGAGGCCGAATGTCACCGCGACGGGCAAACCGACATAACCAAGGCCGACAACTGCCAGCCGGCGCTGAGACAATATGGATGCTTCAGTCGTCAACTTCTTACCCCTGGTGGCAGCCCGCAATTGCTGAAGGCTATTAGAAGATTGTCTCGCGGGGGGCAACCTTGCATATGCCAGCCCTACCTGCCCGGGAGCTCGACAGATTGGCTTGCAGGCTCGCCCGCCACAATGGGCTACGATATTTATGCCACGATTGCGACCAAGATTGACTTCGTCTAAGGAGGCAGCGTCCGCCTTATCGAGAAAGCTTATCTTCCTATGACAGACCTTGGTTCACGCAAGCGGTCGGTGCTTATCACGGGCGGCGCAGGTTTCATCGGCTTCAATCTGGCCAAACGGATGCTTGCTGACGGCTGGCAGGTTACAAGCGTTGACGGGATGACGCCATACTACGATGTGACGCTCAAACATCGGCGCCATGCCATGCTTGCCAAGTCCAATTCGTTCAAAGCCCATGAAATCATGCTGGAAGATTTCGATGCGATGTCCCAGACATTTGCAGAGGCATCGCCTGATGTCGTTGTGCATTTGGCCGCGCAGGCGGGCGTGCGATACAGTTTGGAAAATCCGCGCGCATATATTGAAGCGAACCTGATTGGCACCTTCAACGTCATGGAATTGGTGCGCGAGCACAAGCCAGATCACTTCCTGCTTGCTTCAACAAGCTCAGTTTATGGCGCCAATCCAGACATGCCCTTTGGCGAGAACGATAGAACAGACCACCCGATCACGCTGTACGCCGCGACCAAAAAAGCCACCGAAAATATGGCGCATTCCTATGCGCACTTGTGGTCGCTTCCAACGACCGCTTTCCGCTTCTTTACGGTCTATGGTCCTTGGGGACGCCCCGACATGGCGTTGTTCAAATTCGTTCGTGCAATTTTGAACGATGAGGCCATCGATGTATATGGCGAAGGCGATATGCGTCGTGATTTCACATACATCGATGACTTGATCGAGAGCATCGTTCGGCTGATCGATACTCCACCAGTTGCCGGGCAGCCCGTTGTGGGTGCCGTCGACTCGCTTTCCCCTGCTGCGCCTCACAGAGTCGTCAACATCGGTGGTGGAAAACCCGTCGGCTTGCTCGACTTTATATCAGTTATCGAACGTGAACTTGGGCATCAGGCCAAAAAGAACATGCTGCCCATGCAGCCCGGCGATGTGCGCGAGACCTATGCCAAGGCAGAATTGCTTCAAGCATTGACGGGCTATTGTCCTTCCACATCGGTGGACGAGGGCATCAAGGCTTTCGTGGAGTGGTACTTGTCTTACTACCACGCTCCGTGATGGCTAGGATTGCAGTAGTCGCGGGGTTAGCGAGCTCCCTCGTCAATTTCCGCGGACCGCTCATAGAGGCTCTACTGGATGCTGGGCATGAGGTTCACGCCATTGCTCCTCCAGCAGATCAGCCCACGTTAGGCTGGCTCGCCGCACGGAATGTTACTTTCACGCCCATTGACTTGGCCCGGTCCGGTCTTTCGCCGTCACAGGACCTACGCACGTTCTGGCAACTTGCTGGCGCATTCCAGCGCCTAAAGCCAAATCTGGTAATGGCCTACACGATAAAGCCAGTTATCTACGGAACCCTGGCTGCTGCACTCGCACGCGTTCCGAGACGTTGCGCCATCATTACGGGCTTGGGCTATGCGTTCACGGATGGCCAGCCTTCGATGAAACGACGTGCCGTCAACGTTACCGCTAGGCTGCTTTACCGGTTCGCCCTTGGTCGCGCGCACAATGTGCTTTTCCAGAACCCAGATGACCTCGCCGCATTCCAGCAAGCTGGAATACTACGACATGGAGCGAGAACGGCTATCGTAAATGGGTCCGGCGTTGATACCGATTATTTCGCACCTGTGCCTCTCGCCCCTACTCCGAGCTTTCTCCTGATAGCGAGACTCGTAGCGGATAAGGGAATTGCCGAGTTTATCGCTGCGGCGCGGATTACAGCCACGCGACATCCTGAGTCACGCTTCCATCTGGTGGGGCCCAGGGATCCCAATCCAGCCGCGCTGGACCCGCGATTGCTTGAAGACGCCATTAGGGATGGCGTCCTGACCTATCACGGCGAACTCGCCGACGTCCGCCCAGCAATAGCCGCATCCAGCATCTACGTCCTTCCGTCATACCGGGAAGGTACCCCTCGCTCCGTCTTGGAAGCCATGGCGATGGGACGACCGGTCATCACAACCGATGCGCCGGGGTGTAGGGAGACAGTGCGCGACGGCTGGAATGGGCTGCTGGTTCCGATCAAGGCGATCAACGAACTTGCTGATGCAATGAGCAAGCTTGCTATTGACGCCGCGCTTCGCGAAAAGATGGGCGCGGCAAGCAGAAATATGGCACTGACCAAGTACCGTGCTGTCGACGTCGCCAACTCCATTATTGACGCCTGTGGTCTGACGCCTGCCAGCACTCCATAGTGTGGTCCGATGACAATCCAGATCGAAAGGAACTGCCATGTGCGGCATTGCCGGAATCCTGACCGCGCCGGGCAAGCAAGCCCCACATCGAGCGCTGGACGTCATTACCGATCGCATTAATCATCGCGGCCCCGATGGGCGCGGCGCCTTCCAGGACGATGATGCTGGTGTCCATTTGGGCCACACACGCCTGGCTATTGTCGACCTGTCGCCGGGCGGGGCTCAACCAATGGTGTCGCAGTCGGAACGATATGTTATCGTGCTGAACGGCGAGATCTATAACTACAAGGACCTGAGAAAACAGCTCGATGACGAGGTTTCGATCACCTGGCGTGGCTCTTCGGATACCGAGGTGTTACTCGCCGCGTGCGAAACATGGGGCCTGGAAATAGCCCTTTCTCGGTTGGACGGCATGTTCGCCTTCGGCCTGTGGGATCGTAAAGAGCGTGAACTGGGGCTGGCTCGAGACCGCTTTGGCGAGAAACCCCTCTACGTCGGCGAGACCAATGAAGGCATCGTTTTCTCGTCCCAGCTCGGCTCGATCCTAGACTATCCGGGTTTCGTCGGTATAGACGACCACGACGCTACCGATATGTTCCTGGCACTCAGCTACATCCCAGAGCCGCGTACGCCGTTCACCAATGTGTGGAAGGTTCCTGCCGCAAGCTTCGTGCGCCTGACCGCCGGTACGAGGCGCGCAGAGCCAATACCCTATTGGAGCGCGCCCCAGGCCGCTCTCGACGCTCGCGAAAACGCGGTACGGACCCGAGCCTCCGAGACCGAGATTGCCGCACAGATCGAAGAGCGTCTGTCCAAGGTCATCGGCAATCAGATGCTGGCGGATGTTCCACTTGGAGCCTTCCTGTCGGGCGGCATTGATTCCTCGCTTGTCGTGGCGATGATGCAAAAGCAATCGGATCGGCCCGTCAAGACTTTCACTATTGGCTTCAAGGATGCAGCCTACGATGAGGCGCCTTATGCACGCGCGGTCGCCAAACATCTGGGAACCGATCACACCGAGGTTATGCTAGACTGGAGCGAGGCCCTTTCGCTCGTCGAGAAGCTTCCCGAGACCTATGACGAGCCGTTCGCAGATTCCTCGCAACTCCCCACACGCCTTGTTTCAGCTATTGCGCGCAAGTCGGTGACCGTTTGCCTTTCTGGCGATGGTGGCGACGAAGTTTTCGGGGGCTACAATCGACATTTGCTGGCAACGCGCTATGAGCGGGTTCGTGATGGCGTTCCCTCATTCCTGCGTGCTCCGGTCGGACATGCTCTTACAGCCGTCGCGCAGCCGCGTCTTGCAGGCTTGATCACCGCCCTCGGAAAAATTGCCGGCGAAAACCGGGTCAGACTGGCCAGCGAGAAGCTCAACAAGATCGGTGGCGCCCTGCGTTCGGACGGCGATCTTGGCCTCTATCTGAGCCTCGTGCGCCGCGACGAGGGACTGGTGAAGACAAAGGCGCTGGAGCAACTGTTCGGGCGGACTTATGCGCAGATCTCGGGTGATGGGCACCCGTTGGCAGAACTCATGATGATGCTGGACACACTGACCTATTTGCCAGGTGATATCCTGGCAAAGGTGGACAGGGCGGCGATGTCGGTGGCACTTGAGACACGCGTTCCCTATCTCGATCACCACCTGTTTTCCCTAGCCTGGAGCCTTCCGATTTCGGAAAAGATCAAGGGCGGGCAGACCAAAAGCGTCTTGCGCAATATTCTGGCCAAACACGTGCCATCAGAGTTGTTCGAGCGACCCAAAGCCGGTTTCGGCGTGCCAATCGAGAGCTGGCTGAAAGGTCCGCTGCGCGGATGGGCAGAGGCCAATCTAGCAGCCTTCCAGCAATCCAACCCGAGGCACGCGGCGACGGTCCAGGAAGCACGCGACGCATTCTACGCGGGAAAGGGTCATCTTCACCATTTCCTGTGGAACGTACTGATGCTCCAAGCTTGGCGTCGGCGGTACCAGGATGCCTTTCGCGCACACGCCGCCTGAGCGTGCCCTGAACGACGCTGACAGTAACGGGCGTTCATGATGCTTAAATTCTTGAGCCTTTACGGGATCAACGCCCTATCGTTCGTGACCAATGTCGGGGCGATATTTATCTATTCTCGCCTAGCAGGACCCGCAGGCTACGGCACGTACGGCATTTATGTCGCCCTGATGTCGATATTTCTCATAGTCGAGATGTCCCTGCTGAAAGCATCCCTGGCAGTGGCGGAAACCGCACGCGCAAGTCACACCGAGGAAGATGCGCAGGCCCTCGCCGTCCAATTCCTGAATTGGGCCTTGGTTCCGATCCTGATCGGTTCGGTGGTCCTGATCTTGGCGGGAGACCTGCTTTTTCCTGCTGATCCCGAATCTCATATCGGCGGATCGCTGATTGCCGCGATCGCTGTCGCCGAACATCTCCTGTCCTACCCGTCAACGAGGCTGAGCTTCCACCTGGCGACAGAGAAAAGGTTTGGTGCCGTCTACATATTGCGGCTTGGCGCGACGCTGTTGCGGCACGGGTTCGCCTGGTCGGTCTTGTTGGTAACAGGTTCGATCGTCTTGGCTATCGCCGCGATCATCATGAAGGGCGCCGTCCTCGGTATTGTCTCCCTCGTGTGGACGCGCCGCCGCTTCGCACTAGCGGAGCGCCCCACGGGACGACCGACGATGGGTGCTTTCATAATGCTGGGGACCTTTTTCGGCGCGGCCTTCGCGTTGCTGGCCATTCAGGAACTGCCATCGGTCTACATCGCTCGCTCTCTCGGGAGGGAAGCGCTTGGAAATTATCGCTTCTTCTACGATCTAACTGCAGCAATATGGTTCGTGGCCACGATTTATCCGACAGTTCTGTTTGCATATCTTCTGCCCAAGCACGGCCGGAACGACCCGAAGGCCACCAAACGTCGCCTCCGCCCGCTGAGTGATATACTGGTACTGTTTCACCTGACCTACTTCGCGACGATATGCACGCTGCTGAGCGGTGCCCTGCTGGTGGGTGCCAACATGTTCCGCGACCAGATGCCTTTTGCCTTCGCGGTGGCGGCGGCAGTCAGCCTGCTTGGGTATAGCCGGTTTCTGATCGAAGCGACGCAGGCCCTTGGCCATGGTCGTCAGACATTTGTTGCTGTGCTAATCAGCGTAGGCGCCGTCGCAGCGTTCTTTCTGCTCGCACCTGCACAAATGGGAACGCAGGGAATAGGTTGGGGGTGGATGCTTGGCCAAACAGTGCTTGTTGTACTGCTCAAGCTGATCATGGCTCGATCGATAAACGCCGGGGCGTCCGTCCTCAGGGACATAGCCGCAGTACTCTTTCCTTTTTTCGGAATGATCGCTGCGTACACGCTCCTGCCCAACGTCTACATTTTCTGGCTGAGCTTTGCACTCATGACAGGAAGTGGCCTGGCAACGTTGACCGTCCTCTTCGGCTTTTACAGGGCCGCCAAGACGTCAGACGTGGCGGACGCTGCATGAGCAATCAACGCCGAAACCGGCAAAGTTTGCCTGCCAGACAGCATCAAGAGATTGGATAAAATGGTGACATTTATACAGATCGTCATTTGCTGCTTTTTTGCCGCCTTGCTCGCGGTGGGGCAAGTACTGTTCAAGTTTGCGGCTTCTGACATTCAGGGGAAGATTGGACAGCCCTTGTGGGCCATGGCGCTGTCGCCCTGGTTGATGGCCGCACTGCTGCTCTACCTACTCACGGCGGGTATGTGGATTTGGGTCCTTACGCAGATACCCCTTAGCCGCGCCTATCCGTTTTCATTGCTTGGTGCCGCTCTGGTGCCGATTTTGGCATATTTCGTGTTCGGGGAGGCACTGTCGCCCAAGTTCGGCGTCGGCATCGGCTTGGTACTGGTCGGTTTGCTATTGGTTCAGACGTCCTGATCCACTCGTAAGGAACGCCGTTCAGGCCTTCGCCAGCACCATAACGGCGTCGATCACCGAACAGGTCTTTTCGATCTCAGCCTCGGTCAGCGTCGGATGGACGAGGAAAGCCACGCTTGTTTCGCCGAGTTCCTTGGCAACGGGCAACCGCACCTGCGGCCGCCAACCGGTGCCCTCGAAGGCCTTTTCCAGGTACACTTCCGATGCGGACCCCTGAAAGCACGGAACGCCCCGTGCGACAATTTCCGCAATGATACGATCGCGTGTCCATCCCATGGCGAGGTGTTCCTCCTCGATGAACGCGTAAAATCGGTAATTGGCGTGATTGAAGGTGTTGGAGGACTGAGGGACGCGCAGCCCACCGTGCCGTCGGCATGCCAAGGCGAGCGCGGCTGCATTGTGTGCCCGTGCTGCCGTCCAGTCCGGCATCTTCTCGAGTTGGAGCAAACCGATTGCGGCTTGCATTTCAAGCATCCGCCAATTTGTTCCGAAAGAATCGTGGAGCCAGCGGTACCCAGGGGGATGAGAGCGCTGGTAAACGGCTTCCCAGCTCTTGCCGTGGTCTTTGTAGGACCACATGGCCGACCACAACGCACGGTCGTTTGTCGTGACCATGCCGCCCTCTCCGCCGGTCGTCATGATCTTGTCCTGACAGAAGGACCACGCCCCGATGTCGCCGATCGAGCCAACACTGCGCCCCTTATAGAGCGCGCCATGGGCCTGAGCACAATCTTCGATAACCTTGAGGCCGCGAGCGCGCGCAAGTTCCATGATCGGGTCCATGTCACAAGGCATACCGCCAAGGTGAACGCAGATGATGGCCTTGGTCCTCGGCGTTAAAACCTTTGCAATTGTCTCCGCCGAGATATTTTGACTGTCGCGATCAACGTCGGCGAAAACCGGCACTGCACCCAGAGTGACGACGGTCGAAACCGATGCGATGAACGTGCGAGGCGCAACGATGACCTCGTCGCCGGGCCCTATGCCCAAGGCTATCAGCGCGAGATCAAGCGCCACCGTCCCATTCATCAGGGCAACCGCGAACTCCGCGCCCGCCCAGGACGCGAACTTCGTCTCGAATTGCCGGCAAAGATCGCCTGTCCAGTAGTTTACCTTGTTCGATGCGAGGACGGCGCCCACCGACGCAATCTCGTCAGCGTCGAAACTGGGCCAGGGCGAGAATGGAGTATTTAGCATTAGTGGCTCTTGCCTATCGGCCTGGCGCCGGATTCCCGTCGCTTTGGGTAACTTAAGAACGGGCCGTTTCGAAGCATCGAGGCCGATGATTTTGTGAACCGACCATTGATCGGAGCACTACCACGCTCCCGCGTGCAAGCCAAGTCCGGCAAGAGGTACGAAAGAGCAGGCTCCAGCTGGCACGTCGCTATGCAGCGCCCAACCTCATCCTCTGAATTTCTCTGCTGTCGCCGAACCCTCGGCGGTTATGCCGTCGCGCCGCAAAACCTTGGCGACGGTCATACCCAAGATCCTGATGTCCAGCCAGAAGGATTGGTTGTCGACATACCAGACGTCGAGGGCGAACTTCTCGTCCCACGACAAGGCGTTCCTACCGTTGACCTGGGCCCACCCGGTCAGGCCCGGGCGAACCTCGTGCCGGCGCGCCTGTTCAGTAGAATATAGCGGCAGATACTCCATAAGCAGTGGTCGAGGGCCGACCAGACTCATCTGCCCACAAAAGACGTTCCAGAGGCCTGGCAACTCATCTAGGCTCGTTGCCCGCAGCATCTTGCCAAACTTGGTCAGCCGGACGGCATCGGACAACAAGTTCCCGTGGGGATCTTTCTCATCGGCCATGGACCGGAACTTGAGCATCCTGAATGGGCGCCCGTTCAGTCCGGGTCGGGCCTGCTTGAAGATTACCGGTCGGCCGAGCTTGATTGCCACGGCGATAGCCACGATCAGCAGGACCGACGAAAAAACGGTCAAGACGGCTGCCGCTGTCGAAACATCGAATATACGCTTGATCATCGGATCCATCTTCCAAGACTACCGTCAATTCGAGTGGCGCACGGGTGCCACACTGGCAAATTACACGCACACGAGACATCAGGATGGATGTGCTTCGCGCCAGACGGCATGAATTAGCAGCGCCCATAATACATAGCCATGGTTCGCTTTTCTCGCCTCATGCTCTTTCCAAATCCCGCGCACGGCATCGGGTTTGAGCAGTGGGGAAAATATGTCTGCATCGGCCTCGAAAAAACGCCTCGCAAGTAGAACTAGATCGGTGCGGAGCATCCGGGCAACCGGTACGTTGAACCCGCGCTTCTTTTGCTTGACGAGGTCAGATTTTATTCCCAGAGCCGCCGCCAAGTCCCGCAGGATCGCTTTCTTCTTGCCCGCGGCGGACACTAGCAGGTCCACCGAGATGTCGCCGGCAAGTTCCATGACCGGACGTTCCAGAAACGGCACGCGGATTTCGAGGCCGTGCGCCATGCTCATTCGGTCGACCTTAGCTAGCATGTCGCCAGGCAAGTAATAGGTCTGATCGGAGAGCAGCGCCTTGTCGAGCACCGCGCCGGGGGCATCCCGATAGGCGGCGCGGTAGCCCGCGAGCGGATCGAGACGCAGCATCGGCGCCAAGGCGTCACCATATAGCCGGTCGAGCAAGGAGCGGGGCGCGAGCCTGCGCCACTCCGCATGATGAGCGCCCTCGGGTGCGGCGAGGCCGGCACCGAACCTCGACAGAAATTGTAGTGGGCCGGTTCGTCCCTCGTGCGTCGCCGACATTTTCGCGAAAAGTTCGCCGGCAAGGCCTGCGGGGCCCCGTGTCAGCGGCCCTCCCAGATATGACGCCAGAAGAGTGGCTGCATAGGTGTCATAGCCGCCGAAAAATTCGTCTGCACCATCCCCCGCCAAGGCAACCGTGACATGCCCCCTGATGGAACGGCATATCATGTAGTGCGCCAAGGCGCTCGAATCTGCGAGCTCACCATCAACGGCCAAAGCTACCGCCCGGAAATCGGCTTCAATATCGAATTGCCTGTCGACGACGAGGGGGTGCCATGGGTGGCCTCCCTGGCTGGCCAGCACTTGTGCCCCCGCACCCTCATCGAATGTCGCATCGCTGAAACGGGCAGTGAATGCCGGAATGTTGGCTCCGGGAACGAGCATGGAAAGTATGCCGCTGTCGATGCCGCTGCTCAGCATCAGGCCGACGGGCACATCGGAGACCAACAGCTTCTCGCAGGTCGCCGACAATACATCGGCCAACTGGTCCAGAGCTTGCTGCCCATCAACGATCCGGCTGGGGCGCGCGGGCCGCCAATATGTTTCTGTCCAGGCATCGCGTTCGGTGACAACCCGATAGGTCCCCGGCAATAACTGCTTTACGCCTGCAACAAGACTTTGGTCTGGGTCCGGATAGCCCGTTGCAAGATAGGTGTGGAATGCGAGCGGGTCGATTGCACCGGGCAAACGCCCCGAGACTAATATGCCCTTCAGCTCACTGCTGAAGAGGACTGCATCCCCGCTCTGGGCGTAGTAAAGCGGCTTGATCCCAATAGGATCACGGGCAAGAACAAGCGTATTGGCAGTCCTGTCCCACAGGGCGATGGCGAACATGCCCTCGAGCCGCGCGAAGAGGCTCTCGCCCCATAGCTTCCAGCCGATCGGCAATATCTCTGTGTCGCACCGGGATTTGAACCTGTAGCCGGACTCTTGCTCTATCTGCCTGCGCAGTGCCTCGTCGTTGTAGATCTCGCCATTGAAAGTCACCATCACGTCGCCAGCCTGATCGAACATCGGCTGGTGACCATCCTCGGACAGGTCGCGAATTGCCAATCGACGATGGCCGAAAACGGCATGCGTAAGCGAGGCAACACCGGCGCCATCGGGACCTCGATGTGCCAACGCGTCAGTCATCCTCTGAACGACCGCCCTGTCGGATGCGCCGTTCCATGAAACCAGCCCGGCAATTCCACACATAGTCTACAGGCCCTTTCGAATGGGAACCAAGGTCCACGCGCCGAATGTGATCGGGTCGTCCCCAAGTTGACCAGCTGATTTTTTCAGAGCCGGTGAGGCGGAATCGTGGATCAGGAGGTAGTTTGCATTGGTCAATTCAATCGCCGATCTGAGCGCTGTGCCTGTAAGATCGGTGGCAGCGTTGTCAAGCTCGCGCGTGGCGACGCTCCAAGACTGAAGTTCGGAGCTCGCCGAATAGGTTAGAAAGTTCATGTCCTTGAAGAGGTAAGCTATCGGTTGAAGTGCCGCGTACCGTATGGCGAGAGCGACATTGCCAACCTCTTCGGAATTGGATTTGTGGGGTAGTGGTAGCACTCGGCTGCTTGGGGGGAGCGTTGCGATATAGCCGATAACGCGCCGCTCGTCTTCTCCTGGTGCAAAGCCGACGGTTGGTGACCGCAAAAGTGTCTCTCGCGCATAGGAGACAAACGGAGTGGGGAAGTGCATCCACCAGCCGATAAGGACCGCCACCCCAAACGCAGGCACCAGGGCGGAAGGTACGGGACGCGTTGATGAACTCGCCTTCGCCGCCCACCAGACCAGCGCGATTAGAAGCAGGGGAACAAAGAACCTGATGTTTCGAATGAGATCGATTTGATAGGGTTCGACACCTCTCAGTTGAGCAAGGCTTTGGTCAGCTAGCGCTACGCCAAACGATCCTAGGCCCAGGCCAAGCGCGAAGAACACAAGCCCAAGCGAGCGTTGTTCGCGATATTGCCACCACAACACGATAGGTGCCGCCGCGCCTAGTACCCAGAGGGCCGATACCCACGAAAGGCCGGTCCCCATGATGGTTTCGGCAAACTGCCGGATGGCGAGCACGGCACTGTAGTATTGATCGCCCACATTGGCGCGCAGCGTATCGGCGAGTGTTTTGGCAACTTCGAGCTGGCTGGCTCCGGCCCCTGTCGCAGATCTCACCGAAGTCAGGGCAAACGGGATTATGCTCAAGAGAAACACGCACCCTCCCGCAAATGTCCACAGAGTATGCCGGGGCCAAGTGGTCATTGGTGGCTTGGCAGCAAACAACATGACGAAGATGCCAAGCGCAACCGATGGTGCGCTGACAGGGTGGATATAGATGGTGGCGCCACAGGCCAGCATGATCGGAATCACGTGCCAGGATCGGGAAGCCCGAAATCCAGCAAGAAGCAGAAACGGGAAGACTGCGGCAAATGCCGAGCGGGTGAGTGCGGAGGCTAACATCCCCCAAAGTTCTCCGGAAAATACATAGACCGGCGGTATTGATATAAGCGCAAGAACGACCGGCCAAAGCCTGCCACCGAACAGTTCACGCCCGAGTAGATAAAAGCCGACCAACTGCAGGAGAATAAGTGGCATACTCATCATCATGTAAGAGGTGCCGATATCCCCGGTCAGAAGAGTAAGTCCTGCCACAGCTGGAATCATGGCGGTTATATAGAACTGAAAATTCTGCGGCCTAGAAAATACCCGATCCTCGGCAAAACGATCGGGGTGCAATTGCGCCGCGACAATTGACGCTACATTTCCGCCATCGCCATTCGGAATGATTTGAGGTTCCGGAGAAACCACCACCAGAGTCCAGCCGATCGCAACCAGCACGAAAATTAAATACGGCAAGACTGCCGGCAGAACCTGACCTGCCCTCGCAAAAACTGGACGAAGGACAAGGGTGACAAAAAAAGCCAGGCCGGCCAGCAATATCCCGAACAAGGAGAGCGGCGCGCCAGGGAGCCTCTGGATCGTATATGTCCGCCCATTTGTCCGTGGATCGGAATTGTCGCTAGTAGAAAAGTAGAGTTCCGCAGGCCTGGGATTGAGATACCTTCCGGCTCCCAAAAGCACCACGTCGCCTTGGAGCGAATCGGGAGCCGCCAGTGGCAAGCTATCTTCCAACAACACCGCAGGATGTCTTCCCCAACCACCCCAAACCCACGGCATCACCGGCAAAACGACGGCGAAGGCGTGCTCATCCAAGGGCTGAATTGTCTCGGCAGAAATGTCCGATGACAGTGTAGGGCCACTCTGTTCCCACACTAGCGCACCAAGCAGTGCCACAAGAAAAATGACGGCCGCGATCGATGCAATGGCAAACGTCAAGCGCTGAATTGTGAAAATCACAGGCAAATCCGAATCCGATACTTCCAATAACGATTGTCCGTCGATTACCTAAAATTTCAGGAATCGAATTTGCAACCACTCAATATAACGCTATGAGGCAATCATCGCACGCCACCGTGCGACATATGCATGCGCACTCAAAAAAAGTAGCCGCCCTGGATGGAACAAAATAGGCGTTGGCAAAACCTGAGCGTTGTCGTTCCGGCTTTTAACGAGCAAGCGGGCCTGGGCGTTACCTTGGAAGGCCTTTTGTCGCAATTGCGCGGCGCGGAGATCATCGTAGTCGATGACTGTTCAACTGACGCGACTTCTCAGGTCGGGGTCGATCACGGCGTGAAGGTCATCCGACACGCGTTCAATCAGGGACAGGGTGCGTCGTTGAAGACCGGAATGCAACATGCCAGCCGCGACTACGTCGCTTGGTTCGACGCTGATAATGAGCACCGCGTCGAAGATCTCATGCGCATGGTGGAGTTGGTGCAGTCGAAAGATCTCGTCGCGGTGATTGGCCAAAGGCAGCGCTCGGTATCAATGGTGCGTGGCGCCGGAAAGTGGTTGATAAGGCTTGTCGGCAAAGGCCTCAAGATCAATGCAGGTTCGGACCTGAACTGCGGTTTGAGGGTCTTTCGGCGCGATGTCATCCTTCGCTATTTGCCGCTTGTACCGGACCGTTTCAGCGCCAGCCTCGTGACGACGCTGATTATGGTAGAGCGCCGTTACCCGATTTCGTTTGAAGCAATATCGGTAAACGAGCGGATTGGGCAGTCTACGGTTCGCCTGCGCGACGGCGTTGAAGCGATTTTCATGCTTGTGCGTTCGGTACTGCTCTTTGCACCCATGCGCGTGTTCTTGACTGGCGGGATTGGCCTCATTGTCCTCGGAACTGCGTACAGCGCGATTGTTGCAGCTTGGGTCAGGCTGGGCATTCCGGCTGCCGGACTACTTACGGTCGTTCTCGGTATGCTCTTGATAATATTGGGCCTCATAGCAGACCAGATCAGCCAATTGCGTCTATCCCAGCTTCCACAGATGCAAACTGCAAGACTTGTAGCCGAAGCCGGTGCCCCCTCCGCGCAAGGAGCAGATAATGCAAAATGAACAGAGCTTGGAAATGTTCGTAGGCGCGCCGCCGGAGTGGGCCTTACACCGTCCTAAACCGACCTTGCAGTCGATCTATGATTTCATCGGCGCGCCTTTACGCATGGTCGTTCTTCCCGACCATGTCAGCGAGCGGTGGCACCTAACGTCATTGCGCGCGGAGCGACTAGGCGTCGTGCTGAAGGCGATCGAGGGAAAGTGCCTCGATGTGGGCGCTGGCGATAACATGTTGGTAAAGCTGCACCGTGAAAATTCCCGAGACACTTGCCAGTCAGACAAGGCTATGGCTAGCGAGGGCGTTGATGTCGTTGATTGGGGCGGCGGCTGCACAATTGTGCCCGGTTGCACCTCGCTGCCATATGAAGACGGCACCTTCGATACAGTTACGTTCATTGCCTGCCTTAACCACATCCCTGAGCGGAGACAGGCCCTCGCCGAGGCTCTACGCGTGTTGCGCCCTGGTGGACTGCTGATTATCACGATGATCGGGTATATCATCGGGACCGTAGGGCATGCAATATGGTGGTACAGCGAGGACAAGCACCGCGACATCGCCGACGGCGAAGTGATGGGTATGCGCCCCTCGGACGTAGACTCTCTGATAGAGAACGCTGGCTTCGTCGACATCGACGTTACAAAATTTGTCTACGGTCTGAACCGCATGTGGTTGGCGCGACGTCCAGTGTGACGGGCCCAACCACGGGACGGGACTACTTTATGAAATCGAACAGAATATGACGCGCATCGCGCTCACTTTGCGCGTCCAGAGCGGCAATCAGACTGCGCAACGCAACTTCTAGGTCTTTGTGCGTTGCGTCGCTGCTAGCAGCGCGCAAGATCTTGGGATGCCGCGTGGAATTGGCACTGGTTTCGTCGTAGAACAACTCCTCGTACATCTTCTCGCCTGGACGTTTTCCAGTCACAACAATCTCAATGTCCCCGCTCGGGCTTTCATCATCTCGCACCGAGAAGCCGGCAAGGCGAATCATGTTCTCCGCCAGGTCGCGGATCAAAATCGGGCTTCCCATCTCGAGCAGGAATACATCGCCGCCTTGGGACAGCGCCCCCGCCTGAACGATCAATTCAGCGGCCTCATGGATGGACATAAAATAGCGCGTCATTTCAGGATCGGTTAGTGTAACAGGCCCGCCTTTGGCGATCTGCTCCTTAAACAATGGAACCACAGAGCCATTCGATCCCAGAACATTGCCGAAGCGGACCGCACAAAAGCGCTGCCCCGTCCCCTTTGCCAAGGCTTCGATGGATTTCTGCCTGACAATCAGTTCGGCCCAACGCTTGGTGGCACCCATGACGTTGGTGGGGCGCACAGCCTTATCCGAAGATATGAGCACGAAACTCTCAACGCCATTGTTGAATGCCGCATCGGCCACGTTCAGCGAGCCAAGCACGTTGTTGCGGATGCCTTCTAGGGCGTTTACTTCAACCAATGGCACATGTTTATGCGCTGCGGCGTGAAACACGACTTGCACGCCGTAACTGTTGATCGCATGTTCCACCCGCACCTTGTCCACGATTGAGCCAAGTATGGGTACGATTGAGCGGTCTCGCACCGCGGAAAGTTCGCGCTCGATCTGATAAAGCGCAAATTCGTTTGCCTCGAAAAGAACCAGACGCTGGGGTGCCCACTTGACAATCAACCGACAGAGTTCAGACCCGATGGAACCGCCGGCGCCGGTGACCATGATGGTCTTTCCCTTGACCATCTCTCGAACGAGTTGGGTATCGGCGGGGACTGATGACCGCCCGAGCAATTCATCGATATCAATTTCTCGAATTTGATTGACGAGGTACTTTCCGCTCACAAGATCAGCAATGTGAGGAAGAGTTCTTATCTTCACTCCCTGGCCGCTTATTTTGGCTACGATTTCTTTTTGACGGATCGCGTTAAGCGACGGAATTGAAAGGATTACTTCACTAACTCCATACTGCTCGACAAGAATATACAAATCCGACGGTGGGAACACGCGCAAACCTGCTACGTCTCGGCCTTGCAACGCACGACTGTCATCGATGAAGCCGACGATAAACTTGTTGCCCTGACGCCGTAGTGCCATAGCCAATTGGGCACCCGCTTCGCCGGCCCCATAGATGGCGACCGGATGATCAGAAGAGCGCATGCCATTGCTGACCCAAAGGAATTTTTTGGCGGCGAACCGACTACCGCCGATTAGGACCGTCCCAAGGGCCCAGTACAGAACTGGCACGGAACGCGGCACGACGCCGCGCCCAGACATTTCGGAAAGAAAGACCAGCACCACCCAACAGACAGTAGCGATGGTCATCGCCTGAAGAATGGTCCAGATGGCGCGCTCTGGCAGGTAGCGGATAACCGCCCTGTACAGGCCCATGCGCACAAATACCGGAATAGCTATCAGGGGGCCGGTTAGGATAATGGCGGCCTGATCCAGCGTATTCGGAAAAACCCATGCGCCATACCTCAGGGCATAGCTTGCCCAAAGCGCGAGCGACAGACCTATAATATCAAATGCGATCAGAATAACGCGCTTCCAAACACGAGGGAGGTTTGCAAGTGCCGATCGAAGCTTTTTGTACATATGTTGTGATTTCCGACGAAACGAAGCGAGAAGCTCGTTCTGCGACGTAGCAATAAAGATACGCTGGCACACGATAAAGCCTCAAATTTCGCTGCCACGTTTGGATTGGTATTGACCTGCCCCCGAAGTTTGGACCGCTCGAACGGGCAATTCTCCGCGCTTCTGCTCAGGTTGGGCCGGCTGCGGCTGAGCAGTTTATCAGCGATAACAGCATCTTGTTGTCGGAAGGCGCTATGGGGACGAACTTTAGTGTAGTCTCTATGCCATTCCTCCATCTTGGCCCGGGCGTGGTCAAGTTTGACGAACCAGCGCGCGTTCAGGAACTCGGCCCGGTACTTGCCATTGAAAGACTCGATGAAGGCATTGTCGGTGGACTTTCCAAATCTGCTGAAGTCCAGGATGACGCCCTTCTGATGGGCCCAGAGGTCAAGGTCCTAGAGATGAACTCGGAGCCCCAGTCACCCCGGCTCGATTGGGGATAGTAGGGTAGGGCGGCACTCGCTATTGCGGACGAGGACATGCGTATGGGCAACCGCCCCGCCAATAGAGATCGGCCCGCCTCATGGTCAATCGATGATCAACTCGTCCCTCGCGGCGTCGGCGGCATTGTCCTGCCCATTTTTGCGCCGGGTGCAGATGCCGACGATCGCAACTTGGCCTTGTGGGATTGGGGTCCAGCTCTGCCGCGTAAAGTTGAGTTCTTCGATCCAAGCTGCCGTTTGCCGCGTGATCAGCTGTACTTGGTCCCGCGGAAGCCCATGTCTTCAGGGTGTGCGATAACGCCCACGAACGGTAGGGTCGCAATTGCCCCTAGCAGCAATATTGTCCCCCTCTTGCCTTGCCCATTCAAAACGGCGGTTCTCTGCCCGGATTGACCCTCATTGTTTCGCTCGTTCTAGACCTTGGTATTTGCCGCGTGGCTCTAAAGATTCATCCCGCGCGACGGGCATACTTGAATCCGAATTGCATCTGCAACGGCTTGCTAATGCCGATCAGCTCAGATGTTTCCATCGTCGACTAACCCTGATCTTGGTCTTCGATAGCCAAGGCACTGGTCTGTCGGAACGGACACTGGTTTCGATCGAAGTCGACACTGTCGGCGTGGCAGTTGCCCAGTGTAGCCCATTTCGCGAAGCCATTAAGGCTTCCAGCCGTTGCTGCAGCTCCTGCTGGTCTGCTGGACGCTGTTCTCGCACAGCGGCAACGTAAACCTCCACCTGAGCCAAAAAGTTTAGCACCACGCCCAGGTCATTCCAAATCGCCGCCTCGTCGCCTGGCCCGCGGATAAACTGCGATATGCGGTTCCAGCAAAGTCGGACATTGATCAGTCCATGGCCCAATTTTGCGGCTTCGCGAATAGCTTGCCGCTCCGCGCCAAAATTAGCGTTTACGCTTATGGCAAGCGCCCGACGATACGTACGCTCACCCTCATTCTTTCGCTGCGAGGGGTTCATCAGCACGATGTCCGTGCCGGCGATTTTCTTCGTCCACACATTATGGATGGGTCGATCTTTCGTCAGCCGCGGCGTAATGCTGAGCTCCTGCAGCTGGAAGGTCTTTGAGCGGATGGACGCAGCAACAGACGCGTCATCAATTGCAAACATCCGCCCGCCGGTGGTGAGATGAAGGTCGCAAAAAGCCTGATGGCTTTGACGTTGCCCCCAACTTCTATCCAGCCTGAAGGAGACTCGGGCGGTTGTTTTGGCCGATCTGGCCGGGGTGAGCTACGGGGGCTGGCGCAGAGCTGGTCATTGAGCGGAGCGGCAGATCCCGTCGC
>NZ_LAPV01000160.1 GCF_000971275.1 Devosia psychrophila
TTCCCACGCCGGTCCAGCGTTTTACGGGTTGGCAGGTGCGACTGCTCGACCATTCTGATGATCTCGAGCTTTTCGGATGCGGGATATCTCATTCTGGCTCGTCCCCATCCGCGATCATGCTTTTTTTAAGCAGACGGTTTTCCAGGGTCAGATCAGCCACGCATTCCTCGAGCGCACCAGCCTCACGGCGCAGATCCTTGACTTCATCACTGGTAGCAGCGCGCGCCGTATCACCCGCCAGTCGGCGCTTGCCGGCCTCCATGAACTCTTTGGACCAGGTGTAATACAGGCTCTGCGCGATGCCTTCCTTGCGGCACAGCTCGGCAATGCTATCTTCGCCACGCAAGCCGTCCAGCACGATCCTGATCTTGTCTTCGGCTGAAAAGTGCCGTCGGGTCGCCCGGCGAATGTCCTTCACCACCTGCCCGGTGGGCTTCTTGGTGTTCGAGGATTTGGCAGTCATCCTGGTTCCTTCGTCATCCGACGAGACCAAAACACTCCTTAAAGCTCAACCCTGAATCTGTGCCATGGGTGCTGACGGCGGACAGGTCCGCGCCTCGTTGAACACCTTGGTCGGGAGCTCCCCGACGGCACTTGGGATCGCAAACACGGACACCTGCGCCGTGAACCCTTCTTCAACGGCTTGCTCCGGCTGATTGTCGCTCCGCCGTGACGATATGCTACCGATTGCGCCAATCGCCCAGCTCACCAGCCGCAGCTACGATTTGTTTCGGCACCGCAACTACGGCAGGCGTTAAGAGACCGCAGCGGCTTGGCGACCTATCCTGAAATAGGCGTTGGCCTCCCCTCCGAACATCAGCGCCACGCCGCTCCAGACGCAGGCGACGTGCAGGACGCGACTGACGCTCATGGCCCAGGTTGCAGTGCTGGCTGTCGCAAAAAAATCATCCATGGCACCACCCTCTGCCAGCCATTGCAGCGGCTCAAAGACAAGTGAAAAAGTACCAAGGCCGCCGAAGATGATCAGGAGCGTCCACCTGGCCCAATTGTGCCCTGACAGCATGAACCAGCCGAGCGCCAGTAGAAGGATGTAGGCAAAGCCGCGGACGGCTAGCTCAGGAACACCTGTCATGACCGCTGCTGCAAAGCCCTCAGGCGCATCAACGAGACGCACGCTCAGCTCTGCGACCGCGGTGACGACCGCGCCGACCCACAGATAGAAGCTTGCTTTGACGGTGGCAGGCGCTGGGCTTGGGTTGGGCATGGAGACCATCCTACTTCGCTTGTGTGAAATGGGTATAACAGATCGGCGGCGCCGCGAGCTCAGAAGAACGCGCTCGCCAGCACAAAGAAGGCGCACAGCAACAACCCCGTGCCGCAGATCACGTTAGTTCGCGCGGCCGGCCAGCGTCTGAACAACCCGCTCCGCCGCAACTGGCTTACCGCCAGTATCAGTGCGGCGAAATAGAGTAGGTTCACCATCTGGAACAGCGCACCCAGCGCGTAGAAACTGACTATCCAGTGACCGGTGGCCGGATCGATGAACATGGGGAAGAAGGCGCCGAAGAACAGAATGGCCTTGGGATTACCCAAGGTGATCAGAAAGCCTTTGAGCGCGCTTCTGGAGACCGGCGCTTTCGAAGCGTCGTCCATTCCCGGCGAATGCAGGAGGGGCCCGCCGGCTTCAACCCGCCCGACATAGTCGGCCAGGCGACCGGTAAAGTCATCGAGGCCGGCCAGCACATGTCCGACGCGGACGGCAACCAGCGGCAGTCTGCCGTCGCGCGTGAAAAAAGCCTCGGCCTGCCGTTTGCCCGCGGCATAGCTGGCCTCGGCGAGATTAGGATCGTGCCAAGGATACCCTAGGTCGATGAATTCCCGCGTCAGGTTGACGTCGGTCTAGATGAACGGCCGCAGGATCGTGTCTCGGATGTGGTCATAGACCTCAATGGTCGAGGTCATGACGTAGCGGTCTACGCAACCGGCGAACACTTCGGCCGATATGGCGGCATCGAGCGGGCTGTAGCACATCTGGTTATAGACCAGATCGAAGGGGCCACCGGCGAAGGCCACTATCATGGCTTCCCGGTCGCGACGATCCACGCGCACACGCTCGACAGCATTGCCGAAATCATCGGCCGCGATGCCACGCGTGGCCAGGGTTACCGCGTGGCCCTCCTCGATCAGGCGGCGCACCAGCAGCCGGCCAAAGAAACGGGTACCGCCGATGACGAGAACGGATTTAGGCATGCTTATCCTCGAGCATTAAAATATCTCGAAATATCGCGCTGGAAAGGCCAGAACAAACGATAAATGCTGGCGCTTTGCACTAGGAAAATTTACGCTGGCAGCATGAACCAGCCCCTGAAGCGACTCTCCGGATTGCTCGACTTTGAATGTGCCGCGCGCTGGAGCAGCTTCAGCTAGGCAGCCCTCGAACTCCACAAGACGCCGGCCGCTGTCAGTCTGCAGGTCAAGCAATTGGAAGAGACGCTGGGATTTGCGCTGTTCATTCGGCACAGGCGCAAGATCGTCCTCACCGACAAAGGGCGCGACCTCGCTGCCTCGCTCGGCGACATGCTGAAAAACCTGCAGACCAAGGTGGCCATGCTGCGCGGCAGTGATGACGACAGCGTGCTGAGGCTGTCGACAACCCATTCCCTGGCCATGAAGTGGCTGGCACCGCGCCTGCACCGGTTCGGGCAGCGATATCCCGAGCTAGATCTGCGCGTCGAAGCCAATGACGCCATGGTATCGACCGACGGCCACGCCTGCGATATCGCGTTGCGCTATACCAACGCTCCCGCCGACAACCTGTTGTTTCGCGATAGCCTCGTCGTCGTCGTCAGCCCCGAGGTCGGTGCGGCATCGCTGGACGAGGCTTTGGAGCAACCGCTGCTCTATGAGGGAACATTGGAGCTTTGGCTGCGCTTTCTCGGCCAGAACGGCAGGCGCAATCCGGGTTACGATTTTTCCCGCAGCTTCAGTCACGCCGGACTATTGGTCCAGGCTGCGGTGGCGGGACACGGGGTCGCGTTGGCACCATACGCACTGGCCTATGAAGATCTGTCACAGGGGCGGCTGGTGACCTGTCCGTGCATTCCGCTTGCCTCGCACTATGGCTACAGGCTGGTGTTCGACGAGCGGAAACTCGATACACTCAAGATTCGCGCCTTCGTTGACTGGATAGAGGCGGAAACGGCGGACATGGCGCAGGCCTTTGCGACGGCGTTTCCCGAGTCAACTCAAACCCGATCCAGGGGCAAGGCGCTGCCGCTGCGCTGACGGCAACACTCACCAAAGCTCGAGCTGTGGAGCAAGTGCTGCCAGGAAGCTCGGTGCGTCGAAGAGGTCGCCAGGGGCGAAAGCGCCGTTCCGCTGGTCTGGGCTAGTCAGTATACGCTGCACGGCTTCCACCACTAGCGGCGCGGTAATCGCGTAGATGTCCTGTCCGCGGGCGGCTTTGCGGCGCACCTTATCCCCCTGCCGGACTTCAACGTCCACGAGGAAAATCTGGGCCGAGCGGCCCCACTCATCTGCCGCGGTTGGTGGAGGCGTGGTCGGATCGGCAAGCTCTCGCAACGACGCGGTGTTCACATAGTTATGGATCTCGCCGACCTGGAGATGGCGGCTGAGCAGGATGGTTTCGCTAAGCGGCACCTCGGCCATTTCCTGCCTGCCGAAAGGGGCGGCAAATGACCAAGTATGCTGTGGTGCCGGATCGGCCAGCGGCTGCAGCCTGCCGTCGGAGACGATCAGCCGGCGCGCAGTATTCCGCTGCCCGGTGATGCGGGTGCCCTCGGTCGGGTTCCAGCTGTCGAGGGCGATATTGAGACGAATTGTGTCAGCTTGGACCCAGTCCCCCATCGCAGCGGTCGCCAGTAGATCGCCCAGGCCACCCCAGAAGCCCATGGCGGGGATGATCACGACGCCAGCCTGTTCCGCGGCCAGGCCAAATCGCTCGAAGACTGCCTGAGCACTGGCTTGCTCGGCCGTTATGTCGAGATAGGGAATGCCCGCCCGCAGAGCAGCGGAAACCAGGGGCGCAGCGCTATCCAGAAACGGTCCGGCACAGTTTATGAGTGCAGCAGCACCGTGGAGCGCGCGCCCTACTGCAGCGGCGTCGTCAAACGTGGCCACGACCCGTCGGGTACCGTCGGGGAGGCTCAGGGCCGTTAACCTTACCGCATTGCGTCCAATGGCGATGATAGGAAAGCCCCGGCGCGACAGTTCCTGAAGAACAAAGCGACCGGTGTGTCCGGCTGCACCATAGACGGCCACAGTTGGCCGAGCGCCCTCGGCCTCATAAAAATCAGCACTCATGTTCGTCGCTTCCAACACTACAGACCTGTCTGTTTTTACAGACAGGTCTGTAGTGTGTCAAGCTAAGCCGTGCTAGTGATCATGCAGAAGGAGCGATCGCATGATGGAACAGAGAAGTGGCGGGCAGCCGGCTGTCGCTCGGGCGGATGTGCGGGAACGGATACTCGACACCGCCTCGGACTTATTCTACCGCCGGGGCGTGCGCGCGGTCGGCGTTGACCTGGTCGTCGAAATGGCAGGCGTGGCCAAGACCAGTCTGTATCGGCACTTTCGCACGAAGGATGAGCTCATCGCGGCATTCCTGCAGCGGGAGGACGAAGACTTCTGGGCTAATTGGGATAGGGTAGCGGCAGTCCACCCAGAGGATGGCGCAGCTGAGCTCGAGGGCCAGCTCGCCTGGATCGCAGAACGGGTCGGTCGGCCCCACTATCGTGGCTGTCCGCAACTCAATGTGGCAGCCGAGTTTCCCGACGAAGAACATCCCGCACGTATTGTGGCCCGACGCCATAAGCAGGCGCTTTACCTTCGTCTCAAGGGCATTGCTAGACGCCTGGGCGTCCAGTACCCGGAGCTGCTGGCAACTCAGTTGACCGTGGTCATC
The DNA here is from genome assembly GCF_000971275.1 of Devosia psychrophila. Taxonomy (GTDB): domain Bacteria; phylum Pseudomonadota; class Alphaproteobacteria; order Rhizobiales; family Devosiaceae; genus Devosia; species Devosia psychrophila. The sequence continues at coordinate 4,886 of NZ_LAPV01000160.1, forward strand.
AATGGCGCATTTGTCAGTTCGCAGGCGCTATCCACCGGCGATGCCGCGCAGACTCTGGTCCAGATGGCGCGTGCCCTGATCGCGGCAACAAGTGACGAGAATGCGCGAGGCGCAGCTACCTAGCGCCAGCCGAAGGAAATTTCTGGCTTGAGATCTATAGCAGCCAGAGTGTTTTGGTCTCGTCGGACGACGAAGGAACCAGGATGGCTGCCAAATCCTGGAACTGTTGATCGCCACTGAGACCTGACCCTCTAGGGGCATAAGTTTTCACTGAGATCTGACCCATGTTTTGATCGTTCCCTGGCTGTTTGTCGGGGGAGCACTGGAGTGATCGACATGGCGTTATTGAGCGTAATCCGGCGCTGGCATTTCCGTGAGGGGATGCCGATCCGGGAGATTGAGCGGCGCACTGGATTGTTGCGCAACACCATTCGCAAGTATCTGCGGCTGACACGGTGGAGCCGAAGTTCAAGGTTCCTGCGCGGCCCAGCAAGCTTGATCGGTTTGCGCAAAAGCTCTCCGACTGGCTGCGCGTGGAAGCCGGTAAATCGCGCAAGCAGCGGCGCACGGCCAAGCAGATGCATGCCGATCTGGTGGTACTGGGCTATGAGGGTTCTTACGAGCGGGTGGCTGCGTTTGTGCGGGCCTGGAAAGCGGAACGGCAGCGCGAACAGCAAACCAGCGGGCGCGGTACCTTCGTTCCCCTGGTGTTCGGGCCGGGCGAGGCCTTCCAGTTCGACTGGAGCGAAGACTGGGCCATGCTGGGCGGCGAGCGTACCGAGCTGCAGGTGGCCCACACCAAGCTGTCGCACAGCCGGGCGTTCATCGTTCGGGCCTATCCGCTGCAGACCCGCGAGATGCTGTTCGATGCTATGACCCAGGCGTTCCGGGTGCTGGGCGGCGTCCTCCGTCGCGGCATCTTCGACAACATGAAGACTGCGGTCGATCGGATCGGCTCTGGCAAAGCCCGGCAGATCAACGCCCGGTTCGCGGCGATGGCCAGACAGGTAATACCAACGACTCTTGGTTGTGACTCTCTGGGGATTCCCAAGCGACACGCTTGCTGGTTCGATGGGGGCGAAGGAGATTCGCCCATGCCTGGATCGGTTCGGCTTCGACAGGACTATTGCTCT
>NZ_LAPV01000161.1 GCF_000971275.1 Devosia psychrophila
GCTTTGATTGGCGTCTTTGCTCCGTGATGCCAGGCGCCGAAGCTCTTGCGACGAATAATCCTGCCTGATCCGAACCGAGACTGTCATGGGCGAATTTCCTTCGCCCCATGGAATCAGTAATTCCCTGAAGAAGGAATCCAAAACGAGTCACAAATAATCCCCGTTGGTATTACTTCCAGCTGGATACTTTCGCCAATTTGGGCAGAACAGGAATGGCTCGAAGGGCTGATGCCGGTTCGATTGTTCGGCTATCAACTGGGCTAGGTTACGCCGAGAATTAGATGCGGATGGCCGCATTATGCGAAGAAGTGCTGGATTTGAGACAGGCGGGTAGTGTCTGGTTGGCCATCCCTATCGTGTGCATTCGCCACAATCCATAGCGGATCCAAGCCCCGGCTCACGGCTCGGCCCCAGGCAGACAACCCCAAATCTAGGTGGCCCTTAAGCAGGCGTGGTTGCAAGAAGAAAATCGGTAGATTCGGACCTCATTCCAGTCACTAACGGCCAAATTAATGGATCCCGACAGCGGACATCGAGCAGACGCTTTCTACTCGCTACTCAGGTTCACACGTACAACCCAATTCGGCTGTTAAGTTCCTGAAATGAGGTCTTTGACCCGTCGCGCGAAGGAATCCATTTGGAACGGTTTGGTCATGACGTGCATACCCTGCTCGAGATGGCCGTGGTTAAGGACTGCATTTTCCGCATAGCCAGTAATAAACATTACCGTGAGATCAGGCCTGGCCACCCGTGCTGCATCGGCAACCTGGCGCCCGTTCATGCCGCCGGGCAGCCCGACATCGGTGACCAGCAAATCGATGCGTCTGTCCGAATTCAGGATCTTGAGCGCCGTAGCACCTTCACCCGCCTCGATAACTTGATAACCGAGTTCCTCGAGCGCCTCCGTGGCAATCATGCGAACTAGCGGCTCGTCGTCGACGAGCAGAATTGTTTCACCGCTGGGAGATCCGGGTAGTTCTTCAATCCCAATCGTTATTTGCGCGTCGTCGGCAGCAGCATCACCGGCACGACGCGGCAGGTAGATGCAGACCATCGTGCCCTTGCCGACTTCGGAATAGATTCGCACTGCGCCACCGGACTGTCCGGCAAAACCATAGACCATTGATAGACCGAGACCGGTTCCCTGACCGATCGGCTTGGTGGTAAAAAACGGGTCGAACGCGCGGTCCACGATTTCCTTGGACATGCCAGTGCCGGTGTCGCTGACGCAGAGCGAAACGTATTGTCCCGGCTGCAGCGCATGTTGCCGGGAACCCCGCTCGTCCATCCATCGGTTGGACGTCTCAATGGTCAGTTTACCCCCATCCGGCATCGCATCACGGGCATTGATGCAAAGATTGAGTAGCGCGTTCTCAAGTTGCCCGGCATCAACAAAGGTTGTCCATAGGCCAGTGGCGCCTGCAGTCTCGACCTCGATCTCTGGCCCCATGCTTCTATTAACCAGATCCATCATGCCATTGACCAATGTATTGAGATTGGTTGCCTTTGGCGCAAGGGTCTGGCGACGCGAGAAGGCAAGCAGTCGCTGGGTCAGGCTGGCGGCGCGCTTGGCCGCGGTGCTGGCTCCAGAGATATAGCGGTCGAGGTCGCTTATACGTCCCTGCGCCAGACGCGTCGACATCATTTCCAGGCTGCCGCTGATGCCGGCAATGATGTTGTTAAAGTCATGGGCAAGGCCCCCGGTAAGCTGCCCAACCGCCTCCATCTTCTGAGATTGCCGGAGGGCTTCCTGAGCCGCGGCAAGCTCTGCCTCGGCTCGCACCCTTTTCGTAACGTCGTTGGCATAATGAAAGGCGCCAAAGATGACGCCGGCTTCATCACGAATGGGCGAATAGGCGACTTCCCAATAGGGCTTCACCAGGTCGGGGTCGCCGAATTCCTGGGTGACTGAAAAGACCTCGCCGTCCAGTGCGCGTTCCATGAAGGCGCGGATGACCGGAGCTTGATTTGGAAGGAATAGATCGGGAAACACGTCGCCGATCTGCACGCGATATCCGTAGATGCGGAAGAAATCGTCGCTATGAGCCTGATTGAACGCAATCAGTTTTAACTCGGTATCGAAAGCGCAGATGGGTGCGGAGGCTGAATCCACGATCTGCTTGTACAGCGTGACATCAGCTGTGCGGTTGCGGACGGTTTCCTCGAGATGCTCGTTGATCTCAACTAGCTGCCGTTCCACTGCCTTGCGGGCGGATATGTCGGTGAAGAGGATGGCGACCTCAGCATCCTCGACCCGAAAGGCAGACACGTCGAACCATCGACCCAGCGCATCCGACCCCTGCTCAAACCGGGCGGCCACGCCGGTCCGCGCCACCTCGCCATAAGTCTGATACCAATGTTCCTCCAGACCTGGAGCTGCGGTTCGAAGCCATTGGTTAAGGATGGCTTGAGGGAATCCGGTCTGCTCGTAGAAGGCGCTATTGGCCTCGATTACCCGGTAGTCGATGCGTGTGCCGCCGGCGCCATCCGTCGCTTGGTCATCGACTTCCGCTACACAGAAGCCAGTATTAGACGCCTCGAACAACACGCGGTACCGCTCATCGCTCAGTTCGCGCGCTTTTTCCTCAGCCTGGAATTGGAATGTGGCCACCAGACCTTGGCCAGCAAGCTGCAGAAGTTGTTCCTCTTCCTCCTGCCAATCACGGACCTCATCGTGGTTGACAAACAGGACGGCGGCGAGCCGTCCGCGTGAAATGATCGGCACATTCATGAAGGAGCGGGCGCTGCGGCTTTCGAGAGCACTGGCAGCCGCCGACGTGCGCGGATCGAGCCGCACATCAGCAATGGCGATGGACTCGTTGTTGCGCAGGCTATCGATGAAGGATCCATATTCGAGCAGCGGCGTGGCGCCGGCCAAAGTGCTCACACCTGGCGCTGTATAATCTCGGTCAACGTAGAGTGTGGCGGTGGCATCATCCACTCGACCGTAACCAACGCGGCTGACACCCATCGCCTTGCCGATGATCGTAGACACGATTAAGGGCAGTTCATCCGGGGTTTTAGCGATCCGGATGGCCTGGCTCACTTCGGAAAGGGTGCGCCAGCGTTCCTGCGCGCTCTGCGCGTCAGCCTTATTTCTCGACATCACAAACCCTTGCGCCCGTATGGCGTTAACGCGTTGGAGCAAAATCCCTAAAGGCGTTTCAGATTTTCGGCAATATCGGGCCCGATCACCGTTGTGCAACTATGTAGGGCTGCCCGCGTAATTTAAAGCACTGTGACAGAGACCGTCAGCTTTCCATGGTAACTGACCCGGAAGCGGACTGTCCGCACTCCACCCCAGACGAGCCGGTCGGCAAGCGACCCCACTTCGGCCCTTCAAGTCTGGCTCGCCATACTCCCAAAAGCTGCCGCTCCTTGGCTGTTCGTTGCGGTTTCAACGAGATTTTGTTGCCGCGTTCGGTCGGTGATGAGCCTATTCCTGCCCGCCGATATAGAGTGGCAAGAGTTCGGCTTCGAATTGCCCACCAATGGCCTCGAACGGTTTTCCTGCAGCTTGAAAGTCAGTAATCGAAAGGTGGGGAAACATGAAGTACTTCGCCGCAACCTTCTCCTGCGTCGCGCCGAAAATGACCCGCTCGATACCAGCGAAGCGCATGGCGGCGAGGCACATTTCACAAGGCTGCAGGGTAGAGATCATGACGCAGCCGGACAGGTCGGAATGCCCCAGGGCATGCGCCGCCTCTGTTAGCGCAACCATTTCGGCATGCTTGGTCGGATCGGACTGCAGTCTGACTTCGTTCTCGCCCCTACCTATCGCAACGCCGTCGCGCAATATGGCAGCGCCGATGCCCGCCTTCCCCGACTGCTCCTTGGCTCGCAGCGCCCGGTCGACGGCGTCCCGCATGGCGGCATGTTCATCGGATGACGGCTGATCGTGGGACATTGACTGGCCTTTTCGCGTTGGCGCGGCGTGAGTGCACGGAACTCAAATGTATACCTGGCCGTATTGCGGGGCCATCGCCGGAAAAGGAGCACCGTATCCGGTCGGATCCTGCCATAATACTCCGAGCTACAGGCATCACATGTGATCGCCACACCTTGACAGGTGTGGCGATAGTTTAAGTGAAGATTTTATCGTAGACGCTGGCCCACGAGCTATTGTCGGCAGAAGTCGCTACTCGTCTGCAAAGGCCGAACGCAGTTTCTCACCCGCAAGGTTTTGAGCTTCCAAAGCCAGAGGCACTGCAGCTGCCATCCCGAAGAACTCGTGGGTCACGCTGTCGAACGTTCTCTGCTCCACTTCAACGCCCGCTGCTGTCATCGCCTCCGCTAGCATCTCGCCATCGGACAGCAACGGATCAATTTCAGCATTGATGATGGTGGTTGGTGGCAGGCCGGAAAGATCGGCTTCATCATATAGGTCGATGCGGGGATCGTTACGGTCCTCGGCGCTGCTGAGATAGTGCTCGAAGAACCAATCCATATCCGCCTTGCCTAACGGCATGGCATTGGCGTTTTCTAGGTAAGACGGAGTGTCGGTTTCGCCTCCAGCTATGGGATACACCGAAACAATTGCGTCGGGCATTATCAGTTTAGCGTCCCGTGCATGCATCGCCACACTGACAGCTAGTCCGCCACCGGCGCTTTCACCGACAATGGCGAGCTGGTCAATATTGCCGTTCCAAGAGCCTGCGTTCTCAACGACATACTCGTAGGCAGCATTGGCATCGTCGTGTGCAGCCGGAAACTTGTCTTCAGGACCCTGCCGATAATGAGAGCTTACCACGATGGCCTGTGCCTGATTGGCAAGCGCACGCGGCGACGCGTCGTAGACATCAAGATCTGCGATCACCCAGCCACCACCATGATAGTAGACTATCACCGGGAATGGACCTTCTCCCTCAGGGGTATAAACGCGAGCCGGAATATCGCCTGCAGATCCCGGGATCAGGATGTCCTCGGTGCTGGCCACTTCCTCTGGTTCAGTGCTCTTGCCTTGTTCTTCAAGCAACGCTTTTACTGCGTCGGCGGGGGTAGGTTGGGTGCGCGCCTCTTCAACAGTCAGAGTGTGTATTGGCTTGGCGCCAAGTTCCTTCAGTTTTTCCAGCACAGCGCCCATTTCCTCGGAGGCGCGCTCCATGGTGCCGCTATCGTCGGACGGAGCGGCCATCTCCTCCTCTGGTGCTGCCGCATCGTTTGCTGGAGCATCTAGGGCTTGGACGGGGCTAGTAGCAACCAACATGGTCAGGGCCAACACAATGGGTGAAGCTCGAAGAAGCTTCTGGGTGCGCAAGGTCATCATTCATCCTTTCGGGGCTCGGATAAGCTGAACGGATTGGAACGAGCCACGTTCCGGTTTGCGGGTTCCCGATGTAGTGAAATGAGCACCGTCGAACTTCGGTCGCTCGTCCTCCGCTGCGGTTCTAAACTTTTAGCTGCGCAATCTCATCGGCATAGGCAAGTGGATGAGGTCTGTATGACCTCACCGCGGGGAGCCCAGCCAATGCTGCCGGTCCTTATTGGCCCCACACGAGGCAATCGATGGATGTCCGCTTTGCCGGTCACTTTCCCATAAGCAGCCTGGCCGCTACCCACCCCCAAGTCGCCCGTCGGGTACCGACCCCCAAATTGGTCGTTGAGGCCACCGCTACCACACCCTGAAAGCGGACATGCCAAGCGACGCTTATACGTGGCCTCGCACTGGAGAGTTACGGACTCGTCTGGCGGTCAGTGCCCTAGCACCCGCTCCACCGCCCCCGGCTGATCGTGTACGGCCAGCTTGTCCATTATGGTGGCGCTGGCTTCATTCACGCCGATGACCTCAACCTCGACCCCTGCGCGTCGGAATTTGAAGACTGCCATGTCGATCGCATTGACGCCGGTCAAATCCCAGAGGTGCGCAATGCTCAAATCCAGCCTGACCCGAGGCACCTGTTCTTCGAAGTTCATGGCAGCGAGGAAGTCCTCGGCACTGGCAAAGAATAGCTGGCCTTCGACACGGTAGGTGCGAACGTCGTTTTCGAGGGTCGA
>NZ_LAPV01000162.1 GCF_000971275.1 Devosia psychrophila
CTCCTCGAACCTATCGGCAATATCCCGCCAGCGGAAGCTGAGGCAAACTTCTACGCGGCACTGGAACAAACGGCCATGGCCGCATAACTTATACCAAACAGCCTCCGGAATTCCCGGCGCGGTTCAGCGCCCGTAGGCTCGCCGCACTGTAATCAACCCGAAGCCCTACCGCCGCCGCCATCGCAAACCTCCCGTGGTTTGCGAATCTGAATCAGACTTCAACTCGTTTGGGAATCCCCCGTGAGTCAGAATCCAAGGGATTTGGTATTAGTGGTGACGCCCGACGCGAAGCGAGATGCAGTGGGTTCATGCCTGCCTGGTGCATGGGTGAGCCAGCGGCGGGCGTGTGAAGCTGTTGAAGTTGATCGATCGATCGTGCGGTATCGCAGCACGAGGCCTGCCGACCTGGAACTGCGGGAAGCGATGAAGGCCGTGGCGTCGGAACGACCCCGGTTTGGCTATCGCGCATCCACGCGATGCTGCAGCGGCAGGGGATCGCGATGAACCTCAAAAAGCTCAGGCGGCTGTACAGCGAGAAGAGGCTTCAGGTCCGCAAGCGCGGCGGTCGCAAGCGTGCGCTGGGCAAAAGGCGCCCATGATCGTGCCAGATCGGCCCAACCAGCGCTGGAGCCTGAACTTTGTCGGCGATGCCTTCACCGATGGTCGCCGCTGGCGGGTGCTGACCGTGGTGGACGCTCTGCTCGCCGATACATCGCTGTCCGGGCGACGGGTGGTGCGCGAGCTCGACGCCATCATCGCCAGACGCGGTCGTCCGATGACGGTGGTCAGCGACAACGGCACCGAGTTTACCAGCATGGCGATCCTGCGCTGGTCCCAGGACCGGCAGATCGACTGGCACTATATTGCTCCTGGCAAGCCGACGCAGAACGGCTTCATCAAGAGCTTCAACGGCAGTTTCCGCGATGAATGCCTCAACGAGACGCTCTCGTTGATACCTGAGGCTCGCGACCGGATCAGCGCATGGAAGGAGGACTACAACATCAACCCAAGGACTCTCCTCAAAACCGGAGGGAACTTGGGGCTCAGGTCAGCGTTCTTCTGTATCTTTGTGGGGCGACTTGGCTTCCTGGAGGGTTCACTGGCGTCGATGTTTTCTTTGTCATTTCGGGATTTCTATTCACGTCGATCATTTCAGAGAGATGACCGAAGGCACGTTTTCGATCCCAGGCTTTTACGAGCGGCGCGTCCGGCGCATCGTCCCGGCGATGCTCGTCGTCATAGCGACAACACTTATAACGTTGGGTCTCTTATTTAACATGGTTAAATCAAGTATCGCCTGTTCGACCAAGGCAGGTTTAATGCACAGATTTGTGCCAACCGAGAAAAACTGTACTATTTGGGGTGTGCTGTTATGACGGCACGGTTAATCGGGGTGGGATATTTAGCGCACTTGCGATGGGCGCCTATTTTCAGACGAGATTTTTTGCCGCGGACCTGTCGCTAGACGATGCTGAGGCGATCGCATCATGGCAGTTCATAGCAGCTATTGCGGCTATGGTTGCCACCGCCTACTGGCTTCACAAAACCCTGATCCAGCCATACATTTTGTTTCTGATGACCACGACACTATTCATCGGAGGACGACTGGTCTCATACGTCCTTGGTTACAGGGGGGATCCTGTATTTGCAATGGCCAACCAAACAGTGGACATTGCGTCGGCAACAGCCGCAGGAGCTGTTGCTCTTATGTCTACCGTGATGCCTGCGATACTTTCGATACATTCGGGCTATCTGCTTTTCTGGGCGTTCAGGGCTGAGGCCAGAGACCTATCTGCTCCGACACCATCCACATTGCAGCGCTCCCTGTGCTGGCCCGCCGTGACGCTTCTACTGGTCGCGTTCCCGCTCGCCGTTTACGGGATAGTTCAGCAACTAGTTGCCTCCCGCATCGATGGCTATATGGCAGCTTACGCACAAACGTCTGAATTCGGTACGCGCTGGGGAACGATTGGGCAGTATGGGCTGATAATCTCCCTTGGCTTAGCATTCGCAGCTGGCAATAGAACTATCCAGTGGCTGTGCATCATTGCACTTGGAATGGTTTCGGCGGTGGCCTTCCTGATAGGCATCAGATCCAGCTTTATCGCGTTCGTTATTCTATTTGCGTGGTTCATTCACAAGCGCGTCTGGAGGATACCCACATGGGCCGCAGTGATGCTGCCTGTCGTCTGCGTTGTTCTGGCTCAAGCAGCGCTCGCGTTTAGCTCAAGGACGGACACGGCTGTCAGCCAGGAGGTCGCAGACAGCGCGGAAGCGCGCGTCGAGTTTTTTCTTGAGAGCATCCAGCCAAATGCAGCACTTTGGTTTGCAAGGTCTCAGGGCTCGACACTGTTATATTTCCCGCTCGCACTTGACGCAGCCCCCTATCCCTGGCCCGCTTTCGTGCAAACCTTCCTCCCAGGCTTCGGCGCTGTGTCATCGATGGCCGGGGCTCGCCGTCCCCTGAGCGACCTGTATTTTGCCCAGCACATGGCGAAACAAACCATACCTGACGGCTATGCCAAAGGCGAAGGACTGGGCTGGTCTATCATAATGGATTTTATCGTGTTCGGGTTCAGCAATCCGCTGGCTATCGTGCTGATAGGGGCTGGATTTGGGTTTGCTTTCGCAATGCTGATCTGGCTGTCTGGTGTGAACGCGATCTGGTTTGGCGCGCTGGCAATGCTTCTGCCCAAGATTGTACTTTTGCCACGCGCCGGGCTTTACAGCATTTTTCCCTATCTATTCGCCTTTTTGGCAATCGTGGCGGGGTGGTGGGTGCTTAGTCGCCTTGTTCGCAAAGGTGATCTCAGTCGCGGACCCAAAAAAGTTATCCGCGCTACTTAAAGTGGTGGGCGCAAGATCGTTGCTTCTAAGGTTCATTCGCGCGACAGGGTACGTTGTCGGGGACGATGTAGCCAATGTTTGGCAGACTGGTTTGACGTTATTTCCAACGTAAGCCTCCGGTGAGGGCCGCCTTGCGATAGTGGTGCCTGGCACTGATGCTGCGCTCATAAGGACGCAGTTAAGAGCGCAGCATAATGCATATGACGGTTATTTCGGGCCCTGAGCGCCGGCGTCGCTGGAGCGCTGCGGAGCGGGAAGAGATTGTGTTGGCGTCGCTTGCGCCTGGCGCGGTGATTGCCGAGATCGCGCGGCAGTTCGATGTGTCCACCAGTTTGATCTACAAGTGGCGCCGCGACGCCCAGCAGCCCGGCGCGGTGTTTGTGCCCGCCGTCATGGCCGAGGACGAAGGTTCGATGCCGGACGTGCTCAGGGATGGACGTGCAGATAGTCCAGTGATCCGGCTCAAACTGGCCGGAGGGACGACGATGAGCATTGCGGCGACGGCGCCCGCTCGGCTGGTGCTGGCGGTGCTGCGGGCGCTGCGATGATCCCGGTTCGCTCCGATGTCCGCGTGTGGCTGGCCAGCGGCCATACCGATATGCGCAAGGGGATGGGTGGCTTGGCGCGCCTGGTCCAGGAAGGGCTGGGGCGGGACCCGTTTGCCGGGGACGTGTTCGTGTTTCGGGGTCGCAACGGGTCGCTGATCAAGGCGCTCTGGCATGATGGCATCGGTCTGTCGCTGTATGCCAAGCGGCTGGAGCGCGGGCGCTTCATCTGGCCCTCCACGATGGGCGGCGCGGTGCATTTGAGCGGCGGCCAGATGAGCTATCTGCTCGAAGGGATCGACTGGCGCAACCCGCAGCAGAGCTGGCGTCCGACGCGGGCGGGATAGGCGGGCATTTTTCCCTGATGTAGGGGCATTTTTCGCTTCACGCCCGGGGCTGGCTATGATTCCATCATGGTCATGCAAGCCAGCGTTTCGCCCGTTCCAGATGATATCGAAGCGCTCAAGGCGGCACTGGCGGCCGCGCGGACAGAGGCTGCGACAGCCAGGGCCGAGCCAGCAACTGTTCAGGCTGAGCGGTCTGACGACCAGGCGCTGATCGCCCATCTCAAGCTGCAGATCGAGAAGCTCAAGCATCAGCTCTATGGCACCAAGGCCGAGCGTGGCAGCCGCCTGCTGGATCAACTTGAGCTTCAGCTTGAGGAGTTGCAGGCCACGGCCAGCCAGGATGAGGCGGCAGCCCAGTCGGCAGCCCGCAAGGTCGCCGATGCACCCGGCTTTGAACGCCGTCGCCCATCGCGCCAGCCGTTCCCCGAGCATCTGCCGCGCGAGCGCATCATCATTGCTGCGCCGTGTGCCTGTCCAGCCTGCGGGGGAACCCGGTTGAGCCGGATAGGTGACGACGTCACCGAGACGCTCGAGGTGATCCCGCGCCAGTGGAAGGTCATACAGACGGTGCGCGAGAAGGTCGCCTGCCGCGACTGCGAGAAGATCAGCCAGCCACCGGCGCCGTTCCATGTGGTGGCCCGCGGCTGGGCTGGCCCCAGTCTGCTGGCGATGATGCTGTTCGAGAAGTATGGGCAGCACCAGCCGCTCAACCGGCAGGTTGAGCGCTATGGCCGTGAAGGGGTGCCGCTGAGCCTGTCGACCCTGGCCGACCAGGTTGGTGCGGCCGCCGCCGTGCTTGAGCCCTTGCATCATTGGCTTGCGGCCCATGTCATGGGCGCCGAACGGCTGCACGGGGACGATACCACCGTGCCGGTGCTGGCCAGGGGCAAGACGGCAACGGGCCGGATCTGGACCTATGTGCGGGACGATCGCCCCTTTGGTGGCCCAGCCCCGCCAGCAGCGCTGTTCTTCTATTCGCCCAACCGCGCCGGCGAACATCCAAGGCAGCATCTGGTCCACTGGTCCGGCATCCTGCAGGCCGATGCCTATGGCGGCTATGCCCGGCTCTATGACGCCGGTCGCCAACCTGCGCCGATCATCGAGGCGGGCTGCTGGAGCCATGCGCGCCGTGCCTTCTTCGTGCTGGCAGATCTCGAGGCCAGTGCCCGGCGCAAGGCGGGCGGCAAGATGCCGGCGCCGATATCCCCGCTCGCCCGCGAGATCGTGCAGCGCATGGATCGCCTGCTTGAGGTCGAACGCTCCATCAACGGCCACTCATCGCAAGACCGCCTCATGACCCGGCGCGCGCTCAGCGCACCATTGGTGGACGAGCTCGAAGCCCTGATGCTCAAGCACCGCCCCGGCCTATCGCGCCACGACGATCTGGCCAAAGCCATGGACTATATGCTCAAGCGCTGGCCGGTGTTCACCAGGTTC
>NZ_LAPV01000163.1 GCF_000971275.1 Devosia psychrophila
ACGAAGATAATGACGTCGGGACAGGTCACGGACATCTACCTTCTTGCCTCAGCCAAGGCCAAAGGCGGCCGGCTAGCGACATTTGACCGTCGGCTGTCTGTCGCAGCGGTAAAGGGCGGGAAAGCTGCTTTGCACCTCATCAGCACGAATTCGCAGCCGGCCTAGGTTGGAGCGTGGTGCGAATTGTCACCAAAGCCGTTGGGTCCGGCGCGGCGCCGGCGGCGAATCTCTGTCTTGGCCCGGATCGTTACGCGCCATTTTCCAGGCAACGGCGCCTCAGATTGTCTACTTATCCGGTGACATATCTTGCGTGACGTCGGAATAGCCCCGGCGGCGCTTCGACCGCACAATAGAATTTTTGATCTGCTCGGCCTGTTGGGTGTCGTCGAGGAGCTCGACCTTGCACTGACCCTTGGTGCCGATCCGTCCCCATTCACGAACCACCGAGCTGCCACCAAACAGGGTCGGTTGGATCGACAGTACATAGAACCGCGCCATGTTCCGGCTCGGGTCGATGCGGCGCAAATAGATATCTTGGGGTGTGCCAGTCATGCTGGGATTCTGACAATGGGCGGAAGCGCCGTCCAATCAGAGTTTGGAATCCGCAGGGCGCTTACGATTCACGTCGGTGATGGGCAAATGTCAGCGACTTCGCGGCCCTTTGTCGTTTTCCAGCCCACAGGGCCGAAGCGGATCGCACGATCCGCGCAGCATGGCGGAGGCCGGAACGCGTAGTTCATCCAGCGCCGAAGAGACGGCCGGAGCCCTGTGGAAACGGCACTCAACAAGGAGGCCTGCTCCTTAAGGTTGCTCAAACCTGTTCGTGTCCACCCGGCTCCGCATGTCCTTACGTCGGAACCATATAGCACGGCCGCAGCGGATCGGAGGATTGCCGGCGGTAAAGACGATCTGCTCGTCGGCGCGCATTTGTAGAACCTCATGGGGCAGGATCAGTGGGCGCCGCGACAGTTGCTTTGATCGGGTTCGCGATGATCCTGAGGATTTGGTGCTGGTGCTGATCTGGCGGACCTCGACGGTCGTGTCGCCGCAGCGCTTGGAGATATAGTCAGCGGTCTCAGGATCGTTGATCGCAGCGAACGACATCCAAGACGCGCTTTCGAACCATTTGCTCGTCGCGTCACGGCCACCATACGCCTCGCGCATCTGGCCGATTGACTGGAACAGCAGCACCAACGTGATGCCATATTTGCGTCCGGCGTCCCGCGCAGTTTCTAGAATACGCATGAAGCCAAGGCGGGCCACCTCATCGAGAAGGAACAGCGTCCTACCCTTGATCTTGCCGTTGCGATTGTAGATCGCGTTCATCAACGCGCCGATGATTACCCGAGCAAGGCCCGGGTGGTTCTCCAAGGTCTTGAGATCGAGATTGATGAAAATGTCGGTGGTGCCGGCGGCGAGGTCATCGGTCGAGAACGAGTCGCCCGAAACGAGGGCCGCATAGTTCTCGTAGCTCAGCCAATGGGTTTCCTTGGCCGCGGAGGCATAGACGCCAGAAAAGGTCTCGGGGGTCATATTGATGAATGGCGCAACGTTCTCCTTGACGAAGGTCGACCCGGAATTGTCGTAGATCGACTGCAGCCGCTGGCGTAGTTTGGGTTCGGGCTCGGCAAGATTGACGCGGACACGGCGCAGCGTTTGGTCCGCCACATCGACGTGCCCCGATAGACACACATCGGCGATCAGGGCCGTGAGCAGTTGCAGCGCTGCGCCGCGGAAGAAGTCATCGCGGGCCGAGCCGACGCGCGGCGCCTCGGTGATGATCCACGACGCAACTGCGGCGATATCCTCTTCCTTGCTACCGCCGAAACGGCCAATCCAGTCGAGGGCATTAAACCCGATCGTGGGGTTGACCGGATCGAGTGCAACCACTGTTCGGTGCGCTGCCCGGCGATGCCGGCTCACCATCGGCGCCACCTCGTTGGAAGGGTCCAGCACAACCAGACCATGGCCCCATTTCAGGGCTGTGGGGATCGTCACGGATGTCGTCTTGAAACCACCCGATCCAGCAAAGACGATGCCGTGGGTCGAGCCGAACGCACAGTCGAAGCATTGCAGTGGCGCCGTGCCGCCCGCACCCCAGCTTTCCTTGTCGTCGGCGCGAAAGGCACGGTCGGCCTCGACATCCTGGTCAACGCGGTAACGTTCGCCGATGACGATGCCGCCGGCTTCCGGGAACAGCTTTTTCGTTTCCCCCTTGCTCATCCAGTTGGAAGCACCGTGAACGGCGCGCGAGCCATTTATGCGTCTTGGTGACTTGCTGGCGAAAGCCCGATTGCCACGCGAAGCAACGCGCAGTCCAAACAACCCGGCGCCGAGGAAGAGCATCGCGCCGACCGTCGTCGCTGGATCGACAAAGTTTAGAACCGTGCCCGTCGGCACCTGATCGGCAAAGCTGGCAAGCCGGGTGGTTTCGCGCCAAATTGAAACCGCCACGCCGACGGTTGCGCCGCCAGCAACACCGCCGCCCACATAGCGGATCGTCGCCGACCCGGCTACCCCGAACAATATTATGACGCCCAGGCCGGCAGCGATGGCATAGGGCAGGGCAATGCCAATCCGGCCGAAGACCATTTGGGCGTCAGCGGTCGTTCCCAGACTTGCCGTCCATTGTTCGATCCCCGTCATCATCAAAACGGCGGCCGTCATCAGCAGAATTGGCAGTAGCAGCAACGTCAGCTTCTTGGGGGTCATTGCGGAAGGCTTCCTCTCCGATTGCCAACAAGCGAGCGCGTTCTTCGGCGTTGGCGGCCAGATTGCGTTTCGCCTCGATCAGCAGGCCGAGCAGTAGCGCCCGCTTCTCATAACGAAGCCCGGCCTTCGCGATCAGACCGCCGAGCTGAATTTTCTCCCTGGTGTCCTTCTTGCGGTCGTCAGTCCTGGCCAATTGCATCATCCGCTCAGTCCGCCTGAGTGCCGCTCTGAGGCGCGCCAGAAGCGGGCGCCTTCGCACCGGTCGCCTTGCGAAACCTTATGGACAGCTCCTCGAAGGATTTGACGAGGTCACCGTCCGCGATCTCGATATCGCCCAGGCCAGCCTTGAGAGCGAGACGTCCGATGCGCTCGGCCTCCCGTGTCTCTGCCTGTTTAAGCTGATCCTGAAGCTTGGCGATTTCGTCGCGGAGTTTGGTAGCGCGCTGTTTCACTGTCGTTTGCCCTTGGGTCGAAAAATGCCCCGAAGGACAACATAATCTTCCCTGCATGCGTGCGACCGCACACCCTATCAAATCCGATAGGTCGGCATCATTGAGCTTTTTTGCGATTATCCCACCGTTCCGAAGGAATGGTTCCAAGGGCGCAGTAATACGTTGCGAGGCAACGTTGCGGGCTCCGCCGCTAGGCAAGAACCAGTTCGGGTGGACAGCGATCATCACTGCCGGAGCTGCACCGTCTTGGCCATCACCCACTTCACGCCCCAACTCATCAGTCGCGGTTCCGGCCGCAGCGCGGTCGCTGCCGCTGCTTATCGGCATTGCGCGCGTATGGAGCATGAGGGCGAGGGAAGGGTAGTCGACTATTCGCGCAAGCCGGGAATGGTGCACGAAGAGTTTGTGCTACCGCCAGACGCTCCGGCATGGGCGCAGACGATGATCGCCGATCGCTCCGTAGCTGGCGCAGCAGAGGCGTTCTGGAACAGGGTTGAGAGTTTCGAGAAGCGTGCTGATGCGCAACTGGCCAAGGAGTTCATCCTGGCGCTGCCAGTCGAGCTGACCACAGATCAAAACGTCTCGCTAACGCGCGTGTTCGTTTCCGAGCAGATTCTTGCCCGTGGCATTGTCGCGGACTGGGTCTACCATGACGTTCCAGGTAACCCCCATGTCCATCTGATGACAACCCTGCGGCCGCTGACCGACGACGGTTTTGGTGCCAAAAAGGTGCCGGTGATCGGCGAAGATGGCGCGGTAGTCCGCACCAAATTCGGGCAGATTGTCTATCGGCTCTGGGCCGGCGACAAGGATGACTTCCTGGCCATTCGCCAGGCCTGGTACAATCGTCAAAACCATCACCTCGCGCTCAATGGCCATGACGTTCGGGTTGACGGCCGCTCCTATGCGGAGCGCGGCATCGACATCGCGCCAACCATCCATATCGGTGTTACCGCCAAGGCGATCCAGCGGCAGGCCGAGCGTGAGGGTCGCGATGCTGAGCTCGACCGGCTGCGGCTGTTCGAAGCGCAGCGCCAAAAATCAGCACGCAAGATTGAACGCGATCCCGCTGTCGTGCTCGACATTGTCAGCCGGGAGAAAAGTGTGTTCGACGAGCGCGACCTGGCAAAGGTCGTCCATCGTTACATCGATGGTGTCAGCACCTTCAACACCATCATGGCACGAATACTCCGGGATCCCGAGATCGTCCGGCTGGAACGCGAGCGCGTAGATCTCGACACCGGTGAGATTCTACGATCCCGTTACACCACGCGCGCCATGATCCGCATCGAAGCCGGCATGGCGGACAATGCGATGCGGCTTGCCGAGGGCAGGGGCTTTGCGGTCGAGCGGGCAGTCCTAAAAACAGTATTCCGGCGGCATGCCAGGCTCTCCGGCGAACAACGCTCTGCGATCGAGCATGTGACCGGATACGAACGGATCGCCGCCGTGGTCGGTCGCGCCGGAGCCGGCAAGACCACGATGATGTCAGCCGCGCGCGAGGCCTGGGAAGCGGCTGGCTATCGCGTGCTCGGCGCTGCATTGGCCGGTAAGGCCGCCGAGGGGTTGGAGAGAGAAGCCGGTATCGAAAGCCGGACGTTGTCCTCCTGGCAATTGCGCTGGAGCAAGGGTCGCGATCTACTCGATCAGCGTACAGTGTTTGTGCTTGACGAAGCGGGCATGGTGTCCTCGCGGCAGATGGCAGAATTTGTGTCGGCCGTGTTGGCGGCCGGCGCGAAATTGGTGTTGGTCGGCGATCCCGAACAGCTGCAGCCCATCGAGGCCGGCGCCGCTTTCCGTGGCTTGGTCGATCGCATCGGCTATGCGGAACTGGAAAATATCTACCGTCAGAAGCAGCAATGGATGCGCGATGCCTCGCTCGATCTTGCGCGCGGCAATGTGCGCGAAGCCATCACGCGGTATGCCGATCAGGGG
>NZ_LAPV01000164.1 GCF_000971275.1 Devosia psychrophila
GGCCGTTCGTTTGACCGCGTAGGCCGCGTCGTCGATCGCGGCCAGGATCTTGCGCGCGTCGACCAGCAGGCGATGCCCGGCCGGTGTGAGGCTGACCGTTCTACGGGTGCGCTCGAACAACACCGCACCCAGTTCCTGCTCTAGCGTGTTGATGGCCATCGAAAGCGGTGGTTGCGAAACCCCCAACCGATCGGCCGCACGACGGAAATGAAGTTCTTCCGCCACCACGACGAAGTACTGGAGCCGCCTCAGACTGAAGTTGTTCATTGATATAATAAACCGATCACAGGAGGGTTAAAGATATATTTGACCATGCGTATACGCGGGTCCATCTCTAGGGTCGAGGTGCACATGACAACGTCTGAACAAACCGGCCAGGTACCCGTCAGGGCCGTCTACATGCGCGGCGGCACGAGCAAAGGCGTTTTTTTCGTTGAATCGGATCTTCCGCCACCCGGCGAAGTTCGGGATCGTCTTCTTCTGTCGCTGATGGGAAGCCCAGACCGGTACGGGCGACAGCTCAACGGCATGGGTGGAGGCATTTCTTCCGTTTCGAAAATCATCATCGCCAGAGCGTCGACACGAAACGGCGTCGACATCGAATACATTCATGGCCAGGTCGCCGTCGACAGGCCCGTCGTCGATTGGAGTGCGAACTGCGGGAACCTCTCTTCCGCAGTGGCACAGTTTGCCGTCGAGGCCGGCCTAGCGATCGCTGCGACCGATGGGGAAGTCCTGGTGAAGATGGTGAATCTGAATTCGGGAATGCGCGTAGATTCCCGCTTCACGATGTCGGGTGGCAAGCCGCGCTACGACGGTAATTTTGAAATGCCAGGCGTCTCGGACGGGGGCGCTCGAGTCGCTCTCGAATACTTCATGCCGCACCGACCCCTGTTCGGATCGTCACAGCGCACCGACGTCTTCGAGGTAGATGGCCGCGGGATCGCCTGTAGCATAGCCGATGCGACCCTTCCGTGCGTCTTTCTAATGGCCGGGGACATCGGCCTGGACGTCTCGATGACACCTTCCGAGATCGATACGCAGGAGGCGGGCGGTCTGCTGCTGGAGAGGCTGCGTTGCCTGGGCGCGGTCAAGATCGGTCTAGCTGCGGACGAGGCGAGTGTTCCCCAGGCCAGCCCGAAGATCGGCGTCATCGGCGCCCCTGTCGACTACGTTGCGCTCGACGGCGAGCCCGTGTCTGCGAAGGATTACGACATCGCCATCCGCATGATGTCGATGGGCAAGGCGCATAAGGCCGTCCCGTTGACGGCCGCCATGTGCCTCGCTGCGGCCGCATTGTGCGAAGGCTCGGTGCCCAACAGCCTGGTGCCCGACCTGAAGGGAACCACCGTTCGATTGGGCACCCCCTCGGGAATTATCAGCGTAGGAGCCGTCCTTATCGGAGAAGGGTCCGCCCTGCTCGCTGAACGGACGATAGTCCATGCGACGTCCCGCCGCTTGATGGCGGGCGAAGTCTACGGAAGCCTTAACTAACCAGAACTGGAGGAAACACCTAATGCGAAAACTACTTATTGGCATGGCAATGACGGCATTAACCATGACGGCCAACGCCGCCGAGATAGATGGGGTGGAGATCACTGTGCCGGCAGGACCCGGCGGCGGATACGACCAGCTGGCGCGTGCCGTCCAAACCGGTCTGCAAGACCTGGGACTCGCTTCGTCTCTTCAGGTCGTCAACATACCCGGAGCCGGCGGAACGATCGCTCTGGCGAACTTCATCAATAGCAATTCGTCCGGGATGAATCTGCTGACCACAGGCATTGGCATGGTTGGCTCGATCATTACGACGCACGCGCCGGTGACCATGGAGCAGACCAGGCCTCTGGCCCGAATGACCGGCGAATATCTGACGATAGTCGTTGCCCAGGATAGCCCGCTCAAGGATATGGCCGACTTCGCCGCGGCCTATAAAGAAGATCCAAGCAAGCTGACGCTGGGAGGTTTCGCAGTCGGTGGCAGCGATCATCTCCTCTACGGAAGTGTGATCCAGTCGTTTGGCGGCGACGTCAGCAAGATGAACTACATCGCAATCGGCGCTGGCGGGGAGATGCTCTCGCAGGTCATGGGCGGCCATATTGCCACGGGTGCCGGCGGCTACAACGAATTCTCGCAGCAGATCGAGTCCGGCACGCTTCGCATACTGGGGCTCGCTGCGCCGGAACGCGTAACCGGCATCGATGCGCCCACGATGAAGGAGCAAGGCTTCGACGTCGATCTCGTCAACTGGCGGGGATTTCTGGCGCCGGCAGGAATCTCCGACGAAGACCGCAAGCTTCTCGATACGACCATTGCGAAAATGGTCCAATCCGCCGATTGGAAGAAGACTTTATCCGATCGTGGCTGGGTGGATATGTACCTGCCGTCGGACGAGTTCTCCGCATTCGTCGCCAGCGAACAGACGAAGGTCGGCGACCTCCTGAAGACGCTGAAAATCGTCGACTGATAATCATCGGAGGCGGCCGGACGGTGTCCGGCCGCAATTTTCCTACAGGCTAGCCATGAGAACAGTCAGCGAAATCACTTCCGAACTGGTGGCTCTGGTTGGAATGCAATCCGCCGCGCCGCAGGCTGTTGCCCTCGGTGGCAGGGAACCCGGGCTTCCTTCATCGTTCAGAGTTGGGGCGGCGGCCCAAGCCACGTTTGCGGCCGTCGGAATTGCCGCGGCCCAAAGACTGCGTCGCCGCACGGGAATTTCGCAAACGGTTCTTGCAGACATGGAGCACGCCGTCGCAGCGTTTCAAAGCGAACGGTTTCTGTCGTTGAACGGCCAGCGCGTAAAGGGATTCCGAGACCCTCTAGCGGGCGTATATCGCTGTCGGAATGACGGGTGGTTTCGTCCGCACATCACGTTTCCGCATCATAAGACGGCTCTTCTGCAGGTCTTGGGTCTGCGTCCCGACGTCGAACGTGACGGGCTGGCCGCCGAGATCGGTCAATGGAATTCGGTAGCGCTTGAGGAGGCAGTATATAGGTCTAATGGCGTTGGAGCCGCACTTCGAACGGCAGCCGAATGGGATGACCATCCTCAATCCGCCGCGGTCGCTGCCGATCCTCTCATCCGGCTGACGCGGATCGCCGACGCACCCGCCCGTGATGTGCGCAGCCAGCGAGACCTGCCTTTGGACAGGGTCCGGGTTCTGGACCTGACACGAGTGATCGCGGGTCCGGTCTGTGGTCGGGCCCTGGCAGCCTACGGGGCTGAGGTGCTCGCCGTAAGCTCCGACCGCTTGCCGGCGATAGAGCAACTGGTCCTCGATACCAATCGCGGAAAACGAAGCGCAAACATCGATCTTGAAACCGCCGAAGGCGCTTCAATACTTCGGCGTCTCGTCCATACGGTAGACATTTTCCTGCAGAGCTATCGTCCCGGGTCACTAGCTGCCCGGGGGTTCGGACCGGCCGATCTTGCGAAACTCCGCCCCGGGTTGATCTACGTCCAGCTTTCGGCGTTCGGAGATAAGGGGCCCTGGGCGAACAGACGAGGTTTCGATTCACTTGTGCAAACGGCAACCGGCTTCAACGCCGAAGAAATGGCTGCCGCCCGTTCGGACACGCCGATGGAACTGCCGTGTCAAATTCTGGATCATGCTTCAGGGCAGCTCATGGCTCTCGGTGCCATCGCCGCGTTGGAACATCGCGCCCGCGAAGGCGGCAGCTGGCAAGTGGACGTGTCGCTTGCAGCGACGGGACGCTGGCTCAAATCTCTCGGCCGGCTCGAGGACGGGCTTAGCTTCGAATACCGCGGATCAAGGCCCGAAGATATGTCGCCGCAAACCCGATCGATCTTCGGATCCATGCAGGGCGTAAAGCCGACTCCCCAGTTCTCGAAAACCGTCCTTCCCGACCTGCGTCCCACCGTTTCCCTCGGATCCGACCCGGCCCTCTGGTCAGATCAGTAATGCCGGAAGCCACAAACAGGACCGCACGTCGTGCGTACTCGATCGCATACGATAATGGAGCCATGTTCTTCTCTTGAGCACTTTTTTCGAGATGTTGAAGCATCAGATCCGCCGCGGCCACCCGATTGTCTTCGAGGAGGAGCTTGGCGATCAGGGCGTGCTCCCGGCAGCGTTCAAGCCAACCTGGCGTATCAAACATCTTCTTGTACTCCGCCAAGCGCCGCGCTCTGTACACTTGGCCCGTCCCGTTGATCAGCAGGCTGTTGTTCGAACATTTCAACACGGTCAAGTGGAAGCGGCTTCCGATTTCGAAGACCTCGACCGGCGAAATTCCGCGACTTCCGCTTTCGAAGAATTCTTCCTGTTCGACGAGCGCCATTTCGACCGCCGGCCTGTCTAGCTTGAAGCTCGGCTCCAATATGGCCGCGGGCTCGACGATCACCCGATAGCGACAGATCTGTTCGTAAGCGAGTTCCGACGACAGAAGGGGGGTGAACGACCAGCCCCGACCCGGCAGGCGCTCGGCCCACCCTTCGCTGGCGGCACGCCTGAGCGCTCGAGTGAGAAGAGGGCGACCGACTTGGTACCGCCGAATAAGCTCGTTTTCGCTGGCACGCTCGGGCAAGCGCTGATCTGTCCTCCTGCTTAACCGAATGACACGTCGTGTCATGGCATTCTAAGGGCGTGGGCCTGAACGCCCATATCGGCCGCAAATTCGCGCTTGCGCTGGGCGGCGCTGTCGAAGCCGACAGGACCACCCACGTCTTCGTCTCGGGCGTCATTGGCGGACTTGGCCGTGGCGTCCCGGGCCTCGGTCACCGCCCGGCCGTAGAACTGGCCGGCACCATGGGCGGACCCGACACGGTGCAAGTTCCAGCCGTGGCCGCCGAGTAGGAGACATTGCCACCGCCGCCTATTCTGGGCGAGGCGGAAGTTCGACCGGCAATCAGTGGAAACTAGCCCAGATAGAGGAAGAGAAGATGCAAACTGCAAGCATGACTATGCCGGTGACGTTGCCCCCAACTTCTATCCAGCCTGAAGGAGACTCGGGCGGTTGTTTTGGCCGATCTGGCCGGGGTGAGCTACGGGGGCTGGCGCAGAGCTGGTCATTGAGCGGAGCGGCAGATCCCGTCGC
>NZ_LAPV01000165.1 GCF_000971275.1 Devosia psychrophila
GTCTATACCAACACTCTGCTCCGCCGGGCCGGCATTGAGGTGATCACGGTGGCCGGCTCCGAGCTTGGTCGCGGGCGTGGCGGCGGTCATTGCATGACCTGTCCGATCGCTCGAGATCCCCTCTGAAACAAGGAACACCTTCGCCATGCCGATCAACCTTCGCGGCCGCAGCCTGCTCACGCTCGACGACTACTCGCCCGGCGACATCCGTTTCCTCCTCAAGCTGGCAAGCGAGCTCAAGGCTGCCAAGCTGGCCGGCACCGAGCGGCAACGGCTGACCGGGCGGAACATCGCCTTGATCTTCGAAAAGGATTCGACCCGAACGCGCACCGGCTTCGAAGTTGCGGCCTACGACCAGGGCGCTCACGTCACCTATTTGGGGCCCTCGGGCAGCCAGATCGGCCACAAGGAATCGATGAAGGACACCGCCCGCGTTCTCGGCCGTGTCTATGACGCGATCGAATATCGCGGCTTCGGTCAGAGGACTGCCGAGGAGCTTGCTGCCTACGCAGGTGTGCCAGTTTACAATGGTCTCACCGATGAGACGCACCCGACCCAGACGCTCGGCGATTTCATGACCATGCGCGAATTCACCCACAAGCATCTGTCGGGGCTCACCGTGACGTTTCTTGGCGACGGACGAAACAATGTGGCGCGTTCACTCGCCGTCGGCGCGGCCAAGGTCGGCATCGACATGCGGATCGCCGCGCCACGCTCCCTCTGGCCCGACGAGCCCTTCGTCGAGCATCTCAGGGGGCTCGGCAAGGAGACGGGGCCCAACTGACGATCACCGAGGATGTCGGCCAAGCCGTGCGAGACGCTGACTTTCTCTATACCGATGTCTGGCTGTCGATGGGCGAGGACGACGCGGCGTGGCCCCAGCGCATCCGCGAACTGATGCCGTATCGGGTCACCCGCGATGTGATGGCGGCGACCGGCAACCCGCACACCAAATTCATGCATTGCCTGCCGGCCTTCCACAACGCGGAGACCGAGGTCGGTGCGGATATAGCCAAGCGCTTCGGGATCGACTGCATGGAGGTCACCGACGAGGTGTTCGAATCCCCATCGTCGATCGTGTTCGACCAGGCGGAGAACCGCATGCACACGATCAAGGCGATCCTCGTCGCCACGATTGCAGGGTGACCGCGATGCTTATCGTCGTCGCTCTCGGTGGCAACGCCCTTCGTCGGCACGGCGAATCCATCTCCGCGGAAACGCAGCGGCTCAATGTGCGTGCAGCCGCCGCTTCGCTCGCCGAGCTGATCGGCGCCGGCCATCGGCTTGTCGTCACCCACGGCAATGGTCCCCAAGTCGGTTTGCTGGCCCTCCAGGCCGCGGCCCAGAAGCCGGACGAAGCCTATCCTCTCGATACCCTGGGCGCCGAGACCGAAGGCATGATCGGTTATCTGATCGAGCAGGAGCTGGAGAACGCACTGCCCGACGGGCCGAAGGTCGCGACATTGCTGACACAGGTCGAGGTGGATCCGAACGACCTGGCATTTCGCAATCCGACCAAGCCGGTCGGTCCGGTCTATGAGAAGGACGAAGCCGAGCGTCTCGCGGCGGCCCGGGGCTGGAGCGTCGCGCCGGAAGGCGACAAATCAAGGCGCGTCGTGCCCTCGCCAGCACCCAAACACATACCGGACGTTGATATCATCCGCATCCTGCTGGACGCGAATGTGGTTGTGATCTGTGCTGGCGGTGGCGGAATCTCCGTCGTTCGGCGAGCCGACGGAAGTCTGGTCGGGGTTCAAGCTGTCATCGATAAGGACCGCACAGCGAACCTGCTGGCGCAGGAAATTGGAGCGGATGTTCTTTTGCTGCTGACTGACGTCGATGCGGTCTATCTCGACTGGGGCAAGCCAAGCCAAAAGGCGATAGGCCGGGCCACGCCGACGGAGATGCGCCAAAGGGACTTCGCCGCTGGATCGATGGGGCCGAAGGTGGACGCCGCCGCCACGTTCGCCGCATTGACCGGCGGAATTGCCGGCATTGGGCGATTAGACCAAGCACTCGCCATCTTCGACGGAAGCGCCGGGACGCAGATCGACCAGGACGTCGATGAACTGATCGCCCGTTGAACCGTGCGCCTTGCCACCTCACGTCAGTTGCCCCTGCAACCAAGCCGTTTGTTGAAAGGTCCTTGAGTGAGTAGCGAGACATCTCCAATGGTATCAATTCTCGCAGCAACCCTGGGCGCCGGGGTTGTCCTCCCGGAGGCGTTGAAACCCTCGGGCTTAAGCGCTCAGTGATGTTGCCCCGCGCGGGTGTCACGCTCAAATTGTGATACGCAGGACGCGGGAGACACCCGTTGGCTGCGTAACCATCAGCACACGTTCGATGAGGAGGACAACGACGCGGGCCATGCTAAGATTGGATACCTCAGCTTCGAACGGCCGATCCCCCTGCCTTTCATCGCTACCAGCAGGTTTACAATACGGCGGCGTCATGTGATCGTTTGAATATGAGAGTTCGGTCCCTTATTTCCCTGCTGATGTCGATAGCGCTTATCGCGGGACTCATGCTGCCGCCTGCAACGGCCTATTCGACCGAGAGCAAGGTGGTCGCCAACGCCCCAATGGGTGACATGAGCGATATGATGCCGATGCAGGGTGAAGAAGAGTGTTGCAAAACCCCGACCGGACAGGTGCCGGACTGTGGAGTTGCTTGTCCGATGGTCGTGGGCTGTTTCGCCAAGTGCGTTTTAAGCGCTGCATCAGGTGTTAGCCCAACAATTCCTCACGGGGAGGCAATGGCCCCGCCTCGTGACGACGGCCTTGGCGCGATGTGGTTAGGGACGCCCCTCTACGAGCCACCCCGGATCTAAAGTCATCAGCACTCGCAGATCACGATCTCGTCAGCTTTAAGCTATCGAATGTTCGGTGGAATGTGCGCCGCAGCCTGAGCGCTGCTCCTTGATGATATTTCCGGATCCCAATCATGAAATCCCTTTTCCTAGTGCGTGCTGCTTTTGCCACACTTTCCGTTCTCGCCTATCCGATGGCCACGTCTCCCGCATGGGCCGCAATCGATGACTATGAGTTCGAACTCGCTCAAACCGAAGTCCAGGTCGGCGAAGCGACCGTCGTGTCCGTTCGTCTTGTCGACAAACGGACCGGCGAGGCCGTTCCGGATGCGGTGATCTTTGAGCAACGGGTCGACATGGCTCCGGATGGCATGGAAACCATGGCCGGGTCCATCGAGCCGCTGCGATCGACAGAGCCCGGTATTTATAGCTTCGAAACGGGCCTTGTCATGCAAGGGGGCTGGCGCTTGTCGCTGGCGGCCAAGATACAGGGCGAGGAAGGCACACTCGAAAGCCAGCTCGAATTCCGAGTCCTGCCGTGAACACCAAGGTCACAACTGGCTTGGCCCTCGTCGCCATAACGGCGGCGGGGCTTGGAGGCTATTTGGCCGGGCAACAGCGGATGTCGTTGCCTTTCATCGACTGGATTCCAGAAATATCGCTTCAGGCGGCTGAAACGCCCACGGCGTCGGCCGGGCCGGTCATCTACTACCGACATCCAGACGGCCTTCCGTCCTACTCGGCGACGCCAAAGGCCACCGATGATGGCAGACCGTTCACTCCGGTGCAGGCAGGCGATGATGTCAGCTTCGAGGAGAAGCCTGATGTGGTCGCGGAGGTCGCCACTGGAGAGAGCCGACCACCGTCAGGTGCTCGGCGGCTGCTGTACTATCGACATCCCATGGGCCTGCCAGACACCTCCCCAACGCCCAAGAAGGACTCGATGGGAATGGATTACCTCCCCGTTTACGAGGGAAACGCCGACGAGTCAGGAGTTGTCGTTGCGGCCGGAAAAATGCAGCGCACCGGCGTCCGGTCCGAGGTCGCTTCGTCGCGCATCATCGTCCGCACCATACGAGTTCCGGGTGCTGTCGAGTTCGACGAGCGGCTCGTCACTGTGGTTGCATCGCGTTCAGATGCCTTTGTCGATCGCGTCGCAGACGTGACCACCGGGGATAGGGTCAACCGGGGCGAGCCACTTCTCTGGCTCTATTCCGCCGAGGTTTCGAGCGCCGGAGCACAATACCTGACCGCATTGAAAGGCGGTGGGGATGGGGCCGAAGGTGCACGACAGCGGCTGCTCAATCTCGGGGTGGCTCCCGCTGTCATCGCGACGATCAAGCGGGACGGAGAGATCCCGATGTCAACGGTGTGGCCTGCACCTCGCGACGGGGTCGTTGTCGAGCGGAACGTCGTCGAGGGGATGGCAGCGCAATCCGGCGACGTGCTGTTCCGGCTGGTCGACTTGTCGAGTGTTTGGATCATTGCCGACGTTCCTGAATATGATCTCGACGTCGTCAGGGTCGGCGCGTCGGTGGACGTCTCGATCCGGAGCCTGCCGGGCAAGACCTTTTCCGGACGCATTGCACTTATCTATCCAGGCGTCGCCGCCGAGACACGCACCACCAAGGTACGGATCGAGATCGCCAATCCCGATCTTTCGCTGTTGCCGGGCATGTATGCCGACGTCGGCATCGTCGCCGGTTCGCCGACCCCAGTCCTTTCGGTTTCAGACAGTGCAGTGATCGATACCGGCACGCGCCGAACGGTGATCCTTGACCTAGGCGACGGACGCTTCGGTCCCCGTGAGGTTAAGACCGGATTGCAGGGCGATGGATTCACCGAAATCCTGACCGGGATCGCCACCGGCGACCGGGTGGTGGTTTCGGCCAACTTCCTGATCGATGCGGAAAGCAATCTGAAGGCCGCGTTGGACGGCATGGCGGCAGTCCAGGGAGCCAATCCATGATCGCCCGGCTGATCGCCTGGTCCGCCCGCAACCTTGTGCTGGTTTTCGTCGGGACGGCCTTTGCAGTGGCGGCCGGCATATTCTCCCTGCAGACGCTACCTCTGGACGCTGTCCCCGACCTCTCAGACGTTCAGGTCATCGTCTATACCGACTACCCAGCCCAGGCGCCACCGGTCGTTGACAGCCCGATCA
>NZ_LAPV01000166.1 GCF_000971275.1 Devosia psychrophila
GGCAAATTTATAGATCGCCATCACCTTGTATGGCAGCGGGGTCTGGGGCAGATTGGCGTTCATAGGAGCCGATTTCTCATTCATCGGCCCGCTCATACCATTGCCCGGTCACCGGGACCAATCGAGAAATTGCTGGAGAATACCATGACCTATCGGGCCGATACGGCACGCTATGATACGATGCAATACCGCCGTTCGGGCAAATCGGGGCTGAAGCTGCCGGTGATCAGCCTCGGGCTGTGGCAGAATTTCGGCGGCACCCGGGACTATCCCTCCGCCATGGAAATCCTCGGCCATGCCTTCGACCAGGGCATTACCCATTTCGATCTCGCCAACAATTACGGCCCGCCCGCCGGCTCGTCCGAAGAGCTGTTCGGCCAGATCATGGCCCGCGACTTCCGCCCCTATCGCGATGAGCTGATCATCTCGACCAAGGCTGGCTATACCATGTGGCCCGGCCCCTATGGCGATTTCGGCTCTCGCAAATACCTGCTCGCCAGCCTCGACCAATCGCTGGCCCGCATGGGCCTCGACTATGTCGATATCTTCTATTCGCACCGCTACGATGCCGAGACCCCGCTCGAGGAAACCATGGGCGCGCTGGCCCATGCCGTGCGAAGCGGCAAGGCGATCTATGTAGGCATTTCCAGCTATCCCGAACAAGAGACCCGCGAGGCCTATCGCATCCTGAAAGAAATGGGCGTTGCCACCACCATCCACCAGCCCAGCTATTCGATGATCAATCGCTGGGTCGAAAACGACCATACCATCGACGCCTGTGGCGAACTCGGCATCGGCATGATTGCCTTCTCGCCACTCGCCCAGGGCGTGCTCTCGGGCAAATATAATTCCGGTGGCGTCGGCGGTACACGTGGCGACAATCCCAATGGCACGCTGCGCGCCAGCCACATCGAACCCCGCGTGCTCGCCGCGGTCGACAAGCTCGGCGAAATCGCCCGCAGTCGCGGCCAGACCATGGTGCAACTCGCCCTCAGCTGGGCGCTGCGCCGGCCGGAAATGACCTCGGCACTGATCGGAGTGCGCAATCTCGAACAGCTCAAGGACAATCTGGGCGTGCTCAACAATCTCGATCTGACGCCAGAAGAAATCGCCGCGATCGACGAGGCGACCAAGGACGGCCAGATGGAGCTGCATCCCCGTCCAAGTGGCTGGTTGCGTTAGACACTCCTGTGGGCGGCGAATTAGCGTCGCCCACCTTTTCTCGACTTGACGCTGTGCGGACTAGCCCTGCGCCGCTACCTGATATCTCTGAACCAGCCTTGCAACTGTCTCGGCCCAGCCCTTGTCTATGCCTTTGGACATCCATTCCTTGGCCTCGGCATCGCTCAGCTGATCGGGTAGTTGCACCGTGAAATCCATCCGCGTCCGGCTGCCCGCGGGGATCAGTTCCACCGTGACCAGGGGTCCGACCCCCTCGTCTAGATTGGGCCAGCCACCGCTGGCTCCCCAGGTGAAAACCAGCTTTCTGTTGGCTACGATTTCCCGATAGACGCCGCCGGTCATGTACTGCGTCTTCTCATCGATCACCATGCGTTGTCGCCAGGCGCCACCAACGCGTAGGTCCACCTGCGTCCCGGCATCCGGCGCGGTATCCGGATTGAAGAACCAGTCCAGATGAGCGGGGTCGGTCCATGCCTGAAATACCACTTCAGGCGGGGCGTCGAGCACACGGGTCAGGGTGAAGCCACGTTCGAGTTGATAGGCCGGCGCCATCATTGATCTCCTTCTGTGGTGCTGGTCTTGCGGTCCCGATCCGCCATCATGACCTTGAGCTGCGCCTCCAGCCGGTCAAAGCGTTCGCTGAAGAACTGACGATACTCAGCCAGCCAGCCATCGGCCGCCTCAAGCGGCAGCGCCTCCAGTCGGCAGGAGCGAAACTGTGCCTCGCGCGACTTGCTGACCAGACCGGCTTGTTCCAGCACTTTGACGTGCCGAGATACAGAAGGCAGGGTCATGTGGAACGGGGCCGCCAGCTCATTGATGGTCGCCGGCCCATGGATCAGTCGGGCCAAAATAGCTCGCCTCGTTGGGTCGGCGAGGGCCGCGAATGTTGCGCTGAGTACATCGGTCATGTTTACGTACTTTGATAATTACATGATCAGCTAAATACTTCGTAAACCCATACCCCGTCAACAGCATGAGCTCAAATACGCGACTTACCCCCGGCTTTGGTTCACATAGCCCCGAGCGCTGGCGGGCACTTCCACTTTCAGCCATTCGCGGAATGCCCGTAATTTTCGGCTCTCGCGGCGCCCCTTTGCCACCACCAGCCAATAGCCCTGCGGGCCTTCGACGGGATGCTCGAATGGGCGCACCAGCCGTCCATCGCTGACTGCATCGGCGCTCATCATGTCGGCGGCCATCAGCACCCCTTGCTCGGAAATCGCCGCATCTACCGCCAGGGAAGCGTCCGAATAGGTCGGGCCGGTCAGTTTGATCGTCGGGTCAAGTCCCACCTCGGCGCGCCAGGCGTCCCAGCTGAGCATGGTGGTTTCGTCCTGAATGACCGGCACGTCGGCAAGATTAGCCGGGCTTTTCAGCCGCTTGGCGACTGGCGGGGCACAGACCGGCTGATAGGCGGTGCCGCCGATCAATTCAGAATTGTTGCCAGTCCATGTGCCGTGTCCAAAGCGAATGCCGCAATCCAGGTCAGGCCGGCTCAGGTCGAGCATGGCGGAGGTTACGTTAAGCCGCACCTCGACATCGGGGTGCAGCACGGTGAATTTGTTGATGCGCCAGATCAGCCAGCGCGATGCAAACACACTGCCCACCGTCAGGTTCAGCACGCCCTCGTCGGTGCCTTTCAAGCCGGCCAAACCATCCTGCAGCGAAGCGAAGCCCGATGTCAGTTGTGGCAGCACCGCCTTGAGCGCCGGCAGCGCCCGCAAGCCGGCCGGCGTCCGCTCGAATAGCTCCATGCCCAGCCGCTCTTCGGCGCGTCGCAGATGCTGGCTCACCGCGCCAATGGTGACGCCCAGTTCTTCGGCGGCCGGGGCCAGAGCACCACGGCGCGCCACGATTTCGATGGCACGCAAGGCATTGAGCGGAATGGGAAAGGCTGAAGTCATATACTTTTTCTATAGTGACCGCGCCACCTTGTCCATTGCGACGTCAGCAATAGCGGCGCATATCGGGTATCCAACCTTAACAATGCCGAAAGGAGACCAACAAAATGTCTAATCTTATCCGGATTCTCAACCGTCTCGTTGCGGCCCTGTTTTCCAGTGAGCGCATCCAGCCCGATCCGGAGAACATGTGCCTGCGCGACTGGGCGGATCTGCCGGCGCATCACCCGGTTCGCGACGGCGCGCCGTGCTGAGGCCACAATCGGGCCTTTGAAGGTTGTGGGACAGAAATTCCCGCCCCTCAAGGAGCTCCCGATGATCCGATCCATCGCCGCATTGGCCGTCTTCGCCGTTCTTACCGGGGCCGCCGTCGCCCAGGAAGCCGCGCCAGCAGTACCCGCCGCCACCGATATCGTCGTGGACCCGGCCGCCCAGTTCAATACATCGCCCAAGCAGGCCAATATGCTGACTGGCTTCTATGCTACCCAAGCGGTCATCGAGCTGTGCTCGCTCACTGTCGAGCCGGCGGTGGCTGAGGGCATGGCGGCCGACCGGGCCCGGCTCGAAGCCGCATTGAGCCTCGATATTCCATCCGCCGAGAAGGCCTATACCCAGGTCAAGGCCGACGTTGAAAAGACCACGCCCGATTGCGCCGATGGCAGCACCGACCGCATCAGCGTCGATGCCGTAACCGCGATTTACAAGGCCCAGGCTGCCGCAGTTGGTCCCGCCGCCGCGACACCAGTTGAAGCCGCCACGCCGACAACACCAGCCGAGACTTCGACTCCGGCAGCTCCTGCCACTCCGGCGCAGTAACGCCCCCGATCGTCACCCTCGGGCTTGACCCGAGGGCTCTCCACTTAGCTCTCGATGCAGCAATTACACTCCCCTCGGGTCAAGCCCGAAGGTTACGGCCTGTTCTTGTAACAGCCGATGTCTACTCGCAGATTCGCGTCGTGCAGCTCTTACCATGGCAGGCGAGGTCGAGATGCAGATGGTCGTGATGTTCGGCATTGGCTTCCGGGCCGAGCACGGTCATGAAGCTACCGCAGGCGGCATCATGGGCCAGTCTGAGCAGCCGTCCTTCGGGCGCCGTGGCTTTGGCCCAATCCGCTTGGACGCCGATGCCGCGTCCATCTTCCAGCGTGAACCCGGTGACATCCACCGCATTGGCGAAGCCGTGCTCGGAGGTAAAACCGGCGTCGGCGCTATTGCGGTTGCGACACATGTAGCTGGTGCCGGTATCGACCGAGGCCAGCCGGCTTTCGAGCATGGCTTCGGCGTAGCCATCGACGCTTTCTACCCATTTCGGCAAGGCGCTGGCCATCTGGCAATTGGTGGTCACCGGGCTCGATAGAGGCACCATGCGGCCGCGGCTCATCACAGCCGTCACCGTCAGCGGCGAATGTTCGCCACAAATCCCCTCGCTCAGCGGCGGCGTCATCTCGGCCTCGACCAAGCCCATGATTACCGCCGGGCACGCCACCTGATAGACTCGGTCCGGCTCGGCTTCGACGACCGGCTCAGGTTCAACCACGGGCTCCGGCTCAGGTTCAGGCTTCGCCACCACTTCGGGCGCGACCTCTTCTTGTTCCTCAACCACAGCCGGCTTAGCCTCCGGCGCGGGCGATACCGGGGACGCTACGACCGGCACGTCGGGCAAATCGGGTGGCCGCGGCCGTGGGATCGGCGCGGTTTCCACCGGCTTGGGCGCCGTCCTGGGCGAACTGCGTGGCCGTTCCGCCGGCTTGGTGAACTGGTCCACCATGTCTTGCAGCGGCGCCAGGAAATCCTGCGCCAGGACCGGCGTCGTCAGCAGGAGCGGGGCGATGGCGAGGAGCTTGAAAACTGTGCGCATGCAGCCACAACGCGCCAGCATCACAAAAGGCACGACACACCTGCGGTTAACTTGGCGGAAACCATCTTTGCGACCCCTCATGCTTCTGCTATCAGCCCCCTATGACAACGCCGCTATCCCACATCCGCAATTTCTCCATCGTCGCCCATATCGACCATGGCAAGTCCACTCTGGCCGATCGCCTGATCCAGTCCACTGGAGGGCTCGATCTGCGCGAGATGAAGGAGCAGGTGCTCGACTCGATGGATATCGAGCGCGAGCGCGGCATTACCATCAAGGCACAAACCGTCCGGCTGACCTATAAGGCCAACAACGGCGAGACCTATATTCTCAACCTGATCGACACGCCCGGCCACGTCGACTTCGCCTATGAAGTCTCACGCTCGATGGCCGCCGTCGAGGGCTCATTGCTGGTCGTCGATGCCTCCCAGGGCGTCGAGGCGCAGACCCTCGCCAATGTCTATCACGCGCTCGACGCCAATCACGAGATCGTCCCGGTCCTCAACAAGGTCGACCTGCCCGCCGCCGATATTCCGCGCGTCAAACAGCAGATCGAGGACGTCATCGGCATCGACGCGTCCGAAGCGCTCGAAATCTCCGCCAAGACCGGCATCGGCATCGACACCGTGCTCGAGGCCATCGTGCACCGCCTGCCCGCCCCCAAGGGCGATATCGACCTGCCGCTCAAGGCGCTGCTGGTCGATAGCTGGTACGATACTTATCTGGGCGTCGTCGTCCTCGTCCGCGTCATCGATGGCGTGATGAAGAAGGGCCAGCGCATCCGCATGATGGCCTCGGGCGCCGTCTATGAGCTGGATCGCGTCGCCGTCAACACGCCCAAGCTGGTCGAAGTCAAGGAGCTGGGCCCCGGCGAGCTTGGCGTTTTCACCGCCTCGATCAAGGAAGTGGCCGATACCAATGTCGGCGACACCATCACCGAGGACAAGAAGCCGACGGCCCAGGCGCTGCCCGATTTCCGCCCGGCCCAGCCCGTGGTGTTCTGTGGCTTGTTCCCGGTCGATGCCTCCGATTTCGACGAGCTGCGCGCCGCCATGGGCAAGCTGCGGCTCAACGACGCCAGCTTCAGCTTCGAAATGGAAACTTCGGCTGCCCTGGGTTTTGGTTTCCGCTGCGGGTTCCTGGGCCTGCTGCATCTCGAAATCATCCAGGAACGCCTCAGCCGCGAGTTCGATCTCGACCTGATCGCCACCGCGCCATCGGTGGTCTACGAGATCTCGATGCGCGATGGCTCCACCATGATGCTGCACAATCCGGCCGACCTGCCGGATGTGATGCAGATCGAGGAAATTCGCGAGCCGTGGATCAAGGCGACCATTCTCACCCCCGACGAATATCTCGGCAGCATTCTGAAACTGTGCCAGGATCGCCGCGGCATGCAGACCAATCTTTCCTATGTCGGCAATCGCGCCATGGTGGAATATGACCTGCCGCTCAACGAGGTGGTGTTCGATTTCTACGATCGCCTGAAGTCCATTTCCAAGGGGTATGCGAGCTTTGACTACAAGCTCGACACCCATCGCGTCGGCGACCTGGTCAAGCTGACCATCCTGGTCAATGCCGAACCGGTCGATGCGCTTTCCATGCTGGTGCACCGCACCGTCGCCGAAACGCGCGGCCGCATCATGTGCGAAAAGCTCAAGGAACTGATTCCGCCGCATCTGTTCGTGATCCCGATCCAGGCCGCCATCGGCGGCAAGATCATCGCCCGCGAAACCGTCCGCGCCATGCGCAAGGACGTGACGGCAAAATGCTACGGCGGCGACGCCACCCGCAAGCGCAAGCTGCTCGACAAGCAGAAAAAGGGCAAAGCCAAGATGCGCCAGTATGGCAATGTGAACATCCCGCAAGAGGCGTTCATCAAGGCGCTAAAGATGGGTGATGAGTAGGGCTTTAGCTCAAGGGGTATTTCTTGGATCAGCCGTTAGCCGACGCGTTTGATCTGGAAGCTCATCTCGGCAAAATCGAGCGGATGTCAGCAGAGCTGCGGAAAATCCCGCATACCTATTTTGGTCCGAATGGCTCAAAGGTTCCTGACATTGCTTGGTACGCGCTCGCGGCCATCAATAAAACCGCCTCGTTGACCCATGCATTTTGCACTCTGACACGTGCAAAAAACACACTTGCCGCCTCGTCGCTAATCCGGCTGCAGTTAGATACCGGCCTGCGCATGTTTGGTCTGTCGCTTGTCGATAATGTCGAAGCCGCTGGCGAACGACTGATGAATGACGAGAAATATAGCAAACTAAAGTCACGGCAGGGTGAACCGCTCTCCGACGCGGTTTTGCATCGAAGGCTAAATCAGCATTACCCCGGTCTGACCAAGGCTTATGAGGCCACTTCCGCCTATGTGCATCTATCATCAGCGCACATCAAAACTGGACTATCTGAGCGGCCAGGTACGCCCGTACTGTTCTTCCATCTCAACGGCACAGACGATGCGCGGCCCGACGAGTGGTTCGCTGAGATTGTGGATTCGTTCGATCAAGCGACGAGCCTAACAGCCGAACTGATTGAAGATTTTATGCGGTATCGCTACGCGCCCGCCTTTGGAACCCACCGGCCTGCAGCAGGTGCTGCTCGAGCAGACCCAGACCCATCCTAAGCTCACGCCTTAAAACAATTTTCGCGGTGCCAATTCAAAAACGCGGGATGCGGACGGTCTCGCGCCGCCAGCGGACCAATCATCTTGCCAGTCTTGTTGATCAGGCTTTCAACGCCGTCGCGGTCATTCACCTGCCGCGAGATGATGATGTCGAGATCGTCGTTGAACCCAATCAGCCCACGGTCAAACATCCAATGCGCCGTGCCCGATAGCGCTACGCCATTGTTGATGATGTCCGGCCCATTATGCTCAACCGGACGAATATGCGCCGCCGCCACTTCGGCGCGCCCACCGCCATTGATCAGCTTGAGCCCGGTCACTGCGCAGCGCTCGCCATAGGCGCGCAGCACTACGCGCCGAAACACGCGGTCCCGCACTACCCGCGTCGTCATCGCTGCAACGCGCTCGCGTTCCTGCTCAAAGGCAAAAGGCGCCTGCCCCTCATCAAGCTGGAACGGCATTTCTACTGGCAGGTCCACCGCACCGATACGCGGCAACAGCGGCTGATCATCCGCCAGTCCACGCGTCAGAATGCGATCAAAGTCCTTCGGCGAAATCGGCCGCACCGCCGCCTGCGCCCGCCCCGATACGCGGCCTTGCTCATTCAGCAAGCCAGCCTCGACCAGACCATTGCCATCATCGAACGGCACGGGATTGGGAAATTCGAGATAACTGCCTGGCTCGATTAGCGCTAAATACATATTAGCCACCGTCGGGTCTGGCACGATCTTGGCCACCCGTGCTATCGCGTAATAACCCTTCGACCCCCGAACCTTGACCGGCTCGTAATAGACGATCCAGTCACCGACGGTCGCTAAAGCACGTTGAAGATAGGGCTTGGGGAACTGATACTGGCTGGCAGGACTGTCGTCGTAGACGGAGTCGGCACGATGAATAAAAACGCCGAAGGTCATTTGCCGCGCCTCTGCTGCTTACAGCACCGACAAGGTCTGCAAGCAGCAAGGCTACCGTTGAACTAGTTCTTTGGCCACAGCGCCTTCAAGGTGCCTGGACGATATGGCTTCCAATCTTTTGCTTTGACTTCGTAGGCTAACCGGGTTGCCGCACTGCCCGAGATAAGACTTTTCTGCTGCGGTCCATCACGATCAGCGCGTTGGTAGATTCGTTCTGACCAGCCCGGCTTTTTGCTCTGATTTGACAGAGGGGCTAAGGGGTCGATGTTTGCTTTGTAGGTTTCCATCGCTGACTGATTTAGCGCTAAACCTTCAGCTTTTGCGCCTTCCATGATCCAGATTAGCGCATCGTTTGACAGCCCGCGAATATCGCCACCGCCACCAACAGACCCATGATCGCCCGGAAACCAGATTTGTTGGTACTTGTCGCCGCTAGCGGTGGTCGCGTTCAGCGTTTCTAAATTGCTCCACTTTGTCGGGGCGAAGCTCAATCGATTTTCATCAATCGCCATTGCGTGGCGCGCGGCCCTAACGGTGCTGCTAAGTTCGGTGTCGTGGAACTGATATTTTTTGCCCAGCTGAAAAAATGCGCTTCCCGGCAAGTGCTGGGGTATGCCCAAGGCACCCACTGAATCCCAAACGCCAATGTATCTAACAGTTAGCGGTTGCGCTTTTGAGACCTCAACTGGGTCTGCGCCGTGGTCTATCCTCCACTTTCGATCAGCTTCTTTGATGACTGTCGCAGGCGAATAGGCCATCCGACGCCGTTGCGCTTCGTCGCTGTCGGGGAGTGTGTCTGCATCCTTGTAGAAATCAAAGATTTCTCGGATTTTTCCGGCTTGTGATCGCGGTACGATTGCACATTTGCGAATTAGGCCAGCCAGAGATCGCGCCGTGTATGCGCCGCGTGAAAAACCAAATATGAATACCTCGTCGCCGGGTTCATAATTGAAGATCAAAAACCGGTAGGCGGCTTCGATTTTATCCAGCAATCCCCTACCAAACATGCCTGCGAGCATCGTGCTTACTCGCCCGCCTGTCGTGCCCACGCCTTCATCGTAGTATGTTATCTGGGACACGCCTGATGCGTCGACCGGCAGAACGAATTGTGCACCGATGAGGACGTTTGTGGGATGCTCCGCGGACATACGATTCCACGTTCCGTCGCAAAAAATGACCAAGCGCTTCATCAGTGTGTCCTCGAGATAAAAGGTTTGTCGGGATACTTATTAGCCTGCCGCAACACGGCCCGCATGTACTCTTGGTAGTCGTCATCATCGCACGCCCTTGGGCGGATCTTAGTGATATTCAGGTGTCTAGGAGTTTTTGCTGTCTCGGCCATCAGGTTCCTTTGCCACGCCCTTGAAAGGGCCGGTCGACTGTTTGACTTCCATGAATTGCCCGCTGCGCTCGTCGCGTTTCTGAAACATCCCATTGGAATGCTGAAACTGAGTGCGCGCTGTTACGGCGCCACGACGGTGATCGTTTCCAGTGTTCTTTGCCATTTGTAACTCCTGCTTGCGGTTGTTGATGCCAATTGCTAGATTGCAATTGCCCAACATC
Organism: Devosia psychrophila; assembly: GCF_000971275.1. Taxonomy (GTDB): domain Bacteria; phylum Pseudomonadota; class Alphaproteobacteria; order Rhizobiales; family Devosiaceae; genus Devosia; species Devosia psychrophila. The sequence goes on from NZ_LAPV01000166.1 coordinate 10,045, forward strand.
AATCACACGACAAGGGAGTAATTGCAAGAGTGAAATTGGAGGTCACATGTCAAATGACCGATTTGATGCTGAGGGCTTCTATGCCGCGCTCGACAGCGAGCGTCAGGCGAGACGCCTTACATGGAAACAGGTCGCAGCACAGGCCGAAGTTGCCGCATCGACCTTGACACGAATGGGACAAGGCCGACGGCCAGATATCGACGGACTTGCCGCACTTGCCTCGTGGGCCGGAATCGATGTCAAAGTATTTTATAGAACTGCGTATTCAGATCAAAGGACAGCAGAACCCCTTACGAAGATAACAGCCCTTCTTCGCGCAGATAAAAACCTTAGTGGGGAAAGCGCTAAGGCATTGGAATCAATGTTAAAATCCGCATACGAACACATGCGAAAGACTAGAGATGTCGAGTAGATTTAGGCGCGGTTTCATAAAGGAAGCAGAAGAATATGCAGTCGAGTTCCGTGAGGAGCTTGGACTTCCCGAGATCGCGCCTATGACTTCACTAGAATTAGCAAGGCACTTGGACATTCCTCTGACCAAATTATCAGAATTATCTGATTTGGATGCTGGAGCCGTAAGCTTACTTTCAAACGCAGGCTCGGCTGCCTTTTCTGCAACGGCACTTTGTGATGGCAGCTATCGTCATATCGTTTTCAACGATTTGGTTCATTCAAATCGTGTCAACTCAAGCATAATGCACGAAATCGCACATGTGGTTCTCGGCCACCCACCCATGCCTCCGCTCACGGAACATGGACACCGCAATGTAGATAAGACACTTGAGCAAGAAGCCGACCACCTAGCCTTCACGCTGCTTGTACCAAAGCGTGCAGCGTTACACGCGTTTGAGAATTTTGGTTCTTTATCTGACGCGGCGCGTCACTACGGTGTCAGCAACTCTTTGCTGACACTACGTTACCGTCTGTGCGACGTGGCGCGGTGGTCAACAAATAGACGCAGGAAGCTTTCCCAGCCGATACAGCAGTAGCTGATTATGTCCCTTCATTATCAATACCCCTTATCGTGATGGAACCCCCGCCCCCGTAATCCTTTCTTCACCATGATCTCCGGGGCGAAGGCTATGAGCACCAGCGAATTGAAGCGTCTGCATCCGCATCAGCGACATCCGCATGATGCGGTTATTGTTACTGTGCGGCGGGCGCTGGGGCGGACTGTGGCCGATGTGGCGGCTGTGGAAGTGATTGCCGATTTTCCGCTGCCGGTGCCGGCGGCGCTGCGGGCAGCCGAGACGATGCGGCAGGAAAACGGGCTCAATCGGATTGCGGTCATTGTCGATGATGGCGACTGGAAGCCGGAATGGGGCCTGCTGGTCGACTGACCGGCTTGCTGGTGACCGGCTCTCTTTTGAGACTATTTCCGGCGAACTAATCCCCGGCTGCTGGCCAAGACTTATTATCTCCTGTGAGACAGGAGACGCCGATGCCGCGCAAATTCCCCGCCGTGACCCATGCCCTCGCCGCGCGCCACGAGGCGTTGTGGCTGAGGCTAAACGCCCTGCATGCCCAGATCGCGCCGATTGCCGCGCGGCGCCCGCTGAGCCTGGTGTCGGCCTATAGCATCACAATCGCCGAGGGCCTGCTGCGCGAGGCCATGCCTTTTCTCGGCACTGACGAGCGCCTGCCGGTCGCGGCGGAGGATCATGGCGGGCTGGTGACGCAGCTCGGTCAGGCGCTGGCGCAGCTGGAGCATTGGGAAAGCCGCAATGCGGGCTGGCGCCATGACCTCAACGCCTATGTCTGGCTGGTGGCGGGAGACGCGATCTTGCCGGTGCGCCGGCTGCGGCCCAAGCTGGTCACTCCCGTTGCAGAGCGGCTCGATCCCAAGCGGGAGGCCTATGTGGCCGATCTGCGCGCCAAGGTAGCCAAGCGGATCGAACAGTTCCGCAACCGCTAGCCCGCGATTCAAGCAACGCGTTTACCCCGTCACAAAAACTTATCCCCGCCGCCTGAACCGGCGGCATAATTGGCCCATCTTTCCGGGATGCGGGCGGTACTGCAGCGACCAGTAGCCGGAAGATCGCCGGGAGGGAGAGGGTCGCGCCTCGCCCTGGGCTGCGCGGAGGTGACAATCGGGCGGGCGCTACGGCAAACGCTGGGGTCACGATCCGCCTTCCGACAAAGTCCCGGCACTCCGAGACGGCTATCGTCGCACTTCCTATCCCTTACAGCGGCGCAGCCGTCTCGGGGTCCACCTGACCAATCGCACCGGAAGCCTACGTGGCCAGCCGGGGCTTTGGCGCGTCGGAACGGCCAAATAATCCCCCCATTTTTGGTAAAAGGTGTATGAAGGCCCTTTCGGGGCTCGATTGTCTGGTCCTTTTCAGCAGGAGACACCCCCATGCACAAATATCAAGTCGGCCAGGTGCTCGACCTGCTGCCCAATCGGGGCGCTTCCAGCCGCAAGGCCGGCGAATGCAAGATCGTGGCGTTGCTGCCCTATGAGGGCCATGTGATCCAGTATCGCGTGCAATCGACCACCGAGAGCCACCAGCGCATCGTCAGCGAGAACGATCTCAAGCTCGGCGCGGGCGAGCTCTTGCAGCTTGGCACGCGAGAAGATTAACTATCCTCCCATCCTTGGGAGCCGCTATTTTATGACACAGCTGAGTGATTTTACCCTGCCCCTGCTCGACGGCAGCGCGCAAAACCTTGCCGATTATGCCGGCAAGGTGGTTCTGGTGGTCAATACCGCCAGCCAGTGCGGGCTAACGCCGCAATATGGCGGGCTGGAACAGCTGTGGAGCGACTATAAAGAGCAGGGCCTCGTGGTGCTGGGGTTCCCCTGCAACCAGTTCGGCAGCCAGGAGCCGGGCAGTGCCGGCGAAATCGCCGAATACTGCGAGACGCAATATGGCGTCAGCTTCCCGATGTTCGGCAAGATCGAAGTCAACGGCGCCAGCCAGAGCGAACTCTATAGCTGGCTCAAGACGGCCTATCCGGGCGATGTCGAATGGAATTTCGCGAAATTCCTGATCGGCCGCGATGGACAGGTGGCGGCGCGTTTCCCGGCCGATATGCCGCCGGAAAACATGGTTGCGGCAATCGAGCAACAGCTCTAGCCGCGATTTCCTCGGTTGCGGAACTTCGCCTCCCAGCGCCCGTTGTTGGACCACGGGGCGGAATACCGGCGCGGATTTATCCCCGCCGCCGCAAACTGAGGAATAATACCATGAAGAAGATTGTTCTGGCCTCCGTGGCCGCACTGTCCCTTGCCGCCGCTTTTCCAGCTTTTGCCCAGGACAAGGTTGTCGGCGTTGAAACCCAGACCGACAACGAAGCGGCTGGCGCTACCGTCGGCGCAGCGGGCGGCGGAGCCACAGGCGCTGTCATCGGCGGCCTGCTCGGTGGTCCGATCGGCGCGGTGATCGGGGGCTTTGCCGGCGCCACCATCGGTGCCGAAGCGGGCATCGCGACAGCCTCGATCGATTATGTCAGCGCCAATCCGGTTGAGCCGGTGTATTTTGCCGGCAACGCCGATGTCGGCTTCGTGGTCCCCGCCGATGTGACCATCTACCCGATCGAGGGCGATGCGAACTATGGCTATGTCTATGCCAATGACCGCGTCTGGATCGTCAACCTCTCGACCCGCGCCATGGTGCAGTCGCCGGGCTATCTGGTGTCCCAGAGCAACGCCGATTATGCGCTGGCCAATCCTGTGACACCGCTGGAATTCCAGGGTGACGTGGTGGTCGGCCAGGTGCTGCCAAGCGGCGCCGTGGTCAGCACCATTCCCGATTCGCGCTATGGTTATGTCTACTTCGGCGACCGCCCGGCGCTGGTCGATTCCCAGACCAACACGGTGATCTGGGTCCGCTAATATCTCAGCCGCCCGGTTCACCCCGGGCGGCTTTGCTTTGCTCCAGCCCCGCGCTATACCGATCCATCGGGCGGAGGGCGCAGATGGCCGACATTCTGGATTACTGCAAGGGATTGGCCAGAGCCAGTTTCAAGCCCGGTGCGGTGATGCTCCCCGAGGGCGAGCGCCTAGGCCGGCTTTACGTGCTGGTTGAAGGGCAAGTGGAGGTGATCCGCGAACGCACCCAGGTCACCCATGTCGACGAGCCCGGTTCGATCTTCGGCGAAATGGCCGTGCTGCTTGACATGCCGCATTCGGCGACGGTCAAGGCGCTGTCCGCCGTCACCGCCTACGAAATCCCCGATGCGCTGACATTTCTCGATTCTCGCCCGGAATTCTCGCTGCATATCGCCACCATGCTGGCGCGGCGGCTGTATTACACCACGTCCTATCTGGTCGACCTGCGGCAGCAAGCCGCCGGCAAGCGGCAGGATCTCGACCTGGTCGATGAAATTCTCGCGACGCTGGTCGATCCGACCAATGTGCGCAATCCACGCAAGCGGGGCTGAACTTTGGCCGAAACCAAGCCGGTGCTGCGCATCACCTATTGCACCCAGTGCAACTGGCTGCTGCGCTCGGCCTGGATGGCGCAGGAAGTATTGTCGACCTTCAGCCTCGAAATGGGCGAAGTTATCCTCGTGCCCGCAACCGGTGGTATCTTCGAGATCGCTCTTGATGGGGAGGTGATCTGGGAGCGCAAGCGTGACGGGGGTTTTCCGGATGTGAAACAACTCAAGCAAATGGTACGCGACCGGATCGATCCCGAACGCAGCCTCGGCCATACCGATGGGCACAAGGCCTAGGTCAAAGACTGAGTAAAGCTGGACACGCCCGCGCTGCAGCGGTCTTATCCGGCCATGATTGATACCGCGCGATTCCCCGACGTGATGCTGCTGACGGCCGGCAATGAAATGGTTCTGCGGCCGGTCGTCGGCCTACCGCTCATCGAGCGCATTATGGCCAATGCCAAAGCTGAAGGCGCCAAGCGTTTCGTGGCGAATGGCCTGCCGGGTGATCATGGCGTGCTGGCGCATTTCGGCGGCCTGGTCAAAGTCAGCCGCGAAGAAGTTGCGCTGGGCAGCGGCGGCGGGGTCAAGCAGGCGTTGCCGATGCTGCATGCCGATCCGTTTTTCGTGATGGAGACCAACGCCTTCTGGCCTGCCGCCAGCGATGCGCCGTTACAGCGGATGCTGGCACGATATGCGTCACCAGACGATATCGTGCTGCTATGCGTGCATCCGAATATGGCGGTCGGCTTCAATCGTAGCCACGATTTCTGCCTGTCGCCGCAAGGCCTGATTACCCGCGATTATGGCGCGCCGGTGATCTCGGCCGGTGTGGCACTGATCGGCAAAACCCTGTTCGCCGGCGCGCCGGATTGCGCATTCTCGCTGGACCTGTTGATCGACGCGGCGCTGGAGCGCGAAACGCTGCATGGTGTCGTGCTCGATGCGCCATGGTTCCAGATCAAGGACGACGCCGCGCTGGCCGAGGTCGAAAAGCGGCTTGCCCCATGACGGTATTCTCGATTGCGCCGCATGCAAAATTCCTGCGCGTGCTTGCCGAGAAGGTCAGCGACGGCACGCTTCTCGCCGGCGCCAACCAGACGCAGCCGTTCTGGCTCAACGATGTTACCATCGTGGTGCCAACCCGCCGCGCCAAGTTGATGCTGGCCGAGGAATTCACCCGGCTGGGTCATGGCCTGCTGCCCGATATCCGCACCTTTGGCGGCGAGGTGGAAGACGAAGAACCGTTCCTGCCGCCCTTCGATGCGCCGACGCCTCTGCCGGCTGCGAGCGGGTTGAAAAGGCGGCTGGTGCTGTCCAGCCTCGTCAACCAATGGGCCAATTCGCCTGACGGACAGCGCGCCTTTTCCAGTCCACCGACCGCCGGAGAAATCCTCTCCATGGCGGAATCGCTCGGCACGCTGATCGACGACCTGCTCACCGAGGAAAAAGGCGCCTCCGCTATCCGCGCCATCGCCCCCGATATCGAGGCCAATATCGGCGAATACTGGCAGCAGACCCTGACTTTTCTCGACATAGCGCTGAATTTCTGGCCGGTCCGCCTAGAGACCGACAAGCAGGCCGATACCGCCGCGCTGCGAGGTCAAAGGCTCGACCGGCAGGCGCTCGCTGCGCCGCTGTTGTTTGGCGACCGACCGGTCATCGCCGCCGGCTCGACCGGCTCGATTGCCGCCACCGCGCGATTGCTGAAGGCGATCAACGGCTTGCCACGCGGCGCCGTGGTACTGCCGGGGCTCGATTGCAGCATGAGCGCCGCCGATCATGCGGCCCTGCTCGAAGCCGCCAATAGCCCGCACGGCCATCCCCAGTATGGTCTGGCCCGCCTGCTGCGGGTCCTCGGGATTGCCGTGACAGACGTCACCGAACTGGCCGACGCTGACGCTACCCGCACCGTGCTGGTCAACCATGCGCTGGCGCTGACCAAGGATACCGCCCGCTGGGCCGAGCACCGGATGTCGGCCGTGGATCTGGCGCTTGCCAGCCGGGGCCTGTCGATGATCCGGGCGCGCAACGAAGATGAAGAAGCCCGCGCCGTGGCCCTTGCGGCGCGGCAGGCGCTGGAAGAGCGCAAGACCGTCGGCATCGTGACGCCAGACCGTAATCTGGCGCGCCGCATCGCCGCTGAATTGCTCCGCTTCGACGTCGTGGTCGATGACGCGGCCGGCGCGCCGCTGTTCCAGTCGGCGACCGGCCGATTGTTGCGCCAGATACTTGCACTGGCCGGCAGCGATTGCGCGGCGGTGGATCTGGTGTCCCTGCTCCGCAATCAGGCGAGCCGGTTTGGCCTGCCGCGCGGCGACGTCGTGCAACTGACCGATGCGATCGAGCTCGGCCTGCTGCGTGGACAGCGTCCTAATCCGGGTCTGGCTGGGCTCCGCGTTCTGCTCACCGCCAATATCGACAAGCTTGCCAAGCATCCGGCGCGCCGGCTGCAACCCGGTGATGCGCCGGCCATCGAAGCGCTGTTCACCCGCATCGAGACGGCGCTGGCGCCGCTGCGCGCTCTGTTGGCCAAGAAATCCATCAGCGCCAGCGATTTTGCAGCTGCGCTCTGCGCAGCTTTCGATGTCGTTGCCGATGGAGCAGAACTGCCCGGCCGACGAGAGCTGGATGATTGGGCGACGCAAATGGCGGCGCAGCATGGCGAAGGCCATCGTTTCGCGCCAAGTGGTTTGGATGGCGTGCTCGCAGCGCTGATGACGGGCTTCCAGGTCCGCACCCATGGAGAGCGTCGCCATGACATTGCCATCTGGGGCCAGCTCGAAGCGCGTTTGCAGCATCCGGACCTGCTGATCCTGGCGGGTCTCAATGAGGATATCTGGCCCGAGCCGGCCGATCCGGGTCCCTGGCTCAGTCGCGGCATGCGGCTCGCGGCCGGGTTACAGCCGCCGGAACGCCTGCAGGGCCTTGCCGCGCATGACTTTGCGCAGGGCATTGGCAACGCCGAGGTCATCGTCAGCTTTGCCGATCGCGTCGGCTCGAGTCCGGCGATTGCCTCGCGGCTGGTACAGCGGTTGGAGGCCTTCGCCGGGAAAACCACCGCCGAAGGCTGGCAGGCCAAGGGTCAGGTCTGGATCGATCAGGCAAGGCGGCTCGATGCCGTCGAAACTGTGATGGCAGCGCCGAGGCCACTGCCCAATCCGCCCGCAAGCCAGCGGCCTCGCGCCCTATCGGTCACCGAGATCGAGACGCTGATGCGCTCGCCCTATGACATCTATGCCAAGCATGTGCTCAAGCTGCGACCGCTCGATCCGCTGGGCGATGCGCCCGATGCCCGCGAGCGCGGCACCATCATCCACGACATCTTCGCCGCCTTCGTCGAATCCGGCCACTCGGTAATGGCGCCCGACGCTGCCGAACTGCTCGACACCATCGCGCGGGAAAAATTCGCTGGGCTCGAAGCCATTGCCGAGCGGCGCGATATCTGGCTCCGACGCTTTGCAACTGCGGCGCGACAGTTTCTCGACTACGAGCGGGCGCGCGATGTGCTTGTGAAGCAGCGCCATGCCGAAATCGACGGCGAATGGCGGCTGGCGCTGAGCGAGGGCTTCAGGCTCAGCGGCCGTGCCGACCGGGTCGACGAATTGGTGGACGGTACGCTTGAGATAATCGACTTCAAGACTGGCTCTCCCCCTGCCAAGGGCCCCATGCAGGCATTCGAAGTGCCGCAATTGCTGCTCGAGGCGCAGATGGCACATGCCGGAACGCTCAAAGGCATAGCGCCGGCCAGCACGTCGGCGCTGACTTATATCAAGGTCGGCCTCGGGCCTGATGCGTTCATTCCCAAACCATTCATCGCCGCCGAAGGGCACGACATCATGAGCGCCGCCGACGAAATTTCCCGGCGCATGCAAAGCCACATCGAGCATTTCCTGATGCGCGACACGCCGATGCCGTCACGCCTGCTGCCGCTGGCCGGGCAACGCTTTGCCGGCGCCTATGACCATCTGGCGCGTGCAGCTGAATGGACCGCCGTCGATGGCGAGGACGTGCCATGAGCGAACGCGGAGCGCTGCAAGTACCGTCAGACACCAGCCGCAATCAGGCGCGGGCGGCGGACCCGTCATGGTCGATATGGGTTTCGGCCAATGCCGGCTCAGGCAAGACCTATGTTCTCACCCAGCGCGTATTGCGCCTGCTGCTGAGTGGCGTCGAGCCGCAGGCGATTTTGTGCCTCACCTATACCCAGGCTGCCGCTGCCGAAATGCGCCGCCGCGTCGCTCAACGGCTTGGCGAATGGGCGGTGATGGACGAGGCGCTGCTCGATGCCGAATTGACCAAGATCGAGGGCATCAACTATCCGGCCCTGCTGCTGGAACGAGCGCGGACCCTGTTTGCCAAGGCGCTGGAAACCCCCGGCGGGCTCAAGATCGTCACCATCCACGCGTTCTGCGAATCGGTGTTGCACCGATTTCCGCTCGAAGCCCGTGTGCCCTATGACTTTGCCGTCATCGAGGATGATGAGCGCTCCGCCATGCTGCTATCGGCCCGCGAGACGGTGATGGCGCAAGGCATTGGCGCCGAAGGTGCAGTCGAGACGCTGTTCGAGACACTGAGCGACGAGCAGATCCGCACTTCCATTGACGCGGCGCTGGCCGATGGGCGCAAGCTCAAGGCCGTGCTGGCGGATGCCGAGCGCGCCAAGGCCAACCTGCGCCAACTGGTCGGACCCACGCTGACTCTCGCCGAACTCAATGCCGCAATTATCGGCAAGCGGTTGGTCGGACCGGGTGAGATCACCCAGCTGTTCACCATCTGCCCACCCAAGGGCGGCAATCGAAGCCTCGAGGATAAGCTCGCGGCGCTCGACCTCGCCAATCCGTCGCCCGAAGGCTGGATGCGGGCTTTCCTGACGGCCGATGAAACCGTGCCGGCACGCTTCCCGGTCAAGGCGATCACCTCGGCCGATCCGGACCTCGCCGACATGCTGATCGCCGAGGCAGAACGTCTTGCCGCGCTGGCCGAGAGCCGTCTAGCTGTAACACTGATCGCACGCAGCGAGGCTCTGCTCGACATCGTCATGGCGGTGGCCCGGCAATATGAAAACCTCAAGCGGGCCCGCTCGCTGCTGGATTTCGACGATCTGGTGGAAAAACTGGCCGACCTGTTTAGCCACGAATCCGGCGAATGGGTGCGCTACAAGTTGGACTCCGCCGTCGACCACATCCTGGTCGATGAAAGCCAGGATACCAATGGCGAGCAGTGGCGCGTGGTCCAAGCCATTGCCGACGAATATTTCGCCGGCGCCGGTGCGGTGCAGCGACCGCGCTCGCTGTTTGCGGTAGGCGACCAGAAGCAGTCGATCTATTCGTTCCAGGGCGCCGATCCGGCACTGTTCGGCGAGACCGGCCGGCAATATCGCCAGCGCGCCGCGCAGGTCGATGCGCTGTTCGAACCGGTGCCGCTGCGCACCAGCTTCCGCACGCTGCCCGAAGTTCTCGAAGCGGTGGATCTGGTAAGCGCCAATCCGGCGATCCAGTCGGCTTTGCTTGAAACCGAGCCGGTGCATCACGATACCGCCCGCACCATGCTGGGCGGCAGCGTCACGCTGTGGCCGCCGTTGCAGCAGGCCGCCGATGCACCGGCCGGCAGCGAATGGCCGACCACGGCGCTTGAAACCGAGCAGACCGCTCCGCGCCGGGTAGCTGCCCGAATCGCAGGCGAGATCAAGCGATGGATCGCCGCGCGCCGTCCGCTGACCGGGCGAGGCCGCATCATTAGCGCCGATGACGTGCTGATTTTGGTGCAGTCGCGTGGCGCCCTGTTCCAGGAAATCATCCGCGCCCTACGACTTGCCGGACTGCCGACGCCGGGTGCAGACCGGCTCAAGGTCACCGGCCATATCGCCGTGATGGACATGCTGGCCCTGTGCGACGTGCTGCTCAATACCGCCGATGACCTGCAACTGGCCGCCCTGCTCCGCTCGCCACTGTTCGATGTGAGCGAGGACGATCTGCTCGCTGTGGCCCAGCCGCGGCCGAAGGGCGAGACGCTGTGGCAGGCGCTGGCGCAATGCAGCCTGCCCAGTTGCGCTGATGCCTATGCGCGTCTCGCCCGCTGGCGCAGCGAACTCGATTTCGAGCGCCCGTTCGAATTCCTGTCGCAGGTGCTCTATGCCGAGGGCGGGCTGAAACGGTTTCACGCCCGACTGGGCAATGAAGTCGACGACGTGTTCGCCGAATTGCTGTCGCTGGCGCTCGAGCATGAGCAGGGCACGCAACCCTCGTTGCAGGGCTTCGTTTCCGGCATGCGGCAGCGGCAGGGCACCATCAAGCGCGAACTGCCCGAGGCCGGCGGCGGCGTTCGAGTAATGACCGTGCATGGCGCCAAGGGGCTCGAAGCGCCCATCGTGATCCTCGCCGATGCAGCGACCAAGCCACGGCCGCAGATGGTCGGCAAGTCGGTCTATGTAATCGCCGATGCGCCGGGGCCGCTGCTGATCCATGCCAGCGGTCAGGCGGGACATTTGCCCAGCACAATGCCTCTAAAGCAGGTGGTGGATGACAATATCCTCGCTGAATACTGGCGTCGGCTCTATGTAGGCATGACCCGCGCCGAGGATGAGCTTTATGTCACCGGTACGCTGACGCCTGGCTCCGACGCCGGCAAGCAACTGGCGGGAAGTTGGTACGAAGCCATCGAAAGCACCCTTCGCCCACTGGCCGAAAGCCAGCTCGATTCCGACGGCCGCGAGACCGGCCTGATCTATCCGCGCCAGCGCGTGGCGCCTGCCGCGGTGACGCCCAAGACCCCTATGGTCGCTTCGACATTGCAACCGTTGGTGCTGCAGCGGGTACCCGGTCCAGCCCTCGTCGAGGAAGTCTCGCCGTCGAACGCGCGTGGTCACGTCTCGCGCCTGCTATCTCTGGATACCTTGGCTGAACAGGTGCGCGAGGCCGAGACGGCGCGGCGCGAGGGCATCGCACTGCATGCAATGCTGCAGCATCTGGGCGGCATTGATCGCGCGCTATGGACCGACATCGTCCCCAAGGCGCTACTGGCTCTGCTGCCCGATATGCCAGACAACCACGCGGCGATCGGCAGCAAGGCAATCGCCATTCTCGACCGGCCCGAACTGGCAGCTTATTTTGGCGACAACAGCCGGGCCGAGGTGTCGTTTATGCTCGACGCGAAGCGCAACGGGAAAGACATTCGCCTGAACGGGCGCATGGATCGGATGGTCATTGACGAGACCGGTGTAACGGTGATCGACTACAAGTCCGATGCGTCGGTGCCATCAGAGGCGGGCGACGTGCCGGGGAACTATCTAACCCAGCTTGGATTGTATGCACTGGTTGCAGGTCAGCTTTTCCCCGGACGAGACATACGCGCGGCCATACTGTGGACGGAACAAATAGCTTTGAGTTCATTGATGTTTTTGCCTCCAGACATTTTAGCAGCGGCGACAAGGGACTTCACCATGCGGTGAGCGAACTTGCCCCGAGGCTGGACTCTCCCCAGCTTTAGGCGCACAGAGACCGCCGCTTTCAACCCAAAGGCAACAACCATGACTACTCACGTTTCCGACGCCAATTTCGGCGAGGAAGTCCTTAACTCCAAAGAGCCCGTACTCGTGGATTTCTGGGCAGAATGGTGCGGGCCGTGCCGCGCAATCGCACCCGTGCTCGATGAGCTTTCGACTGAGCTGGCCGGCCGGGTCAAGATCGTCAAACTCAACATCGACGAGAATCCCTCGACCACGTCCAAGTATGGCGTCCGCTCGATCCCGACCATGATCCTGTTCAAGGGCGGCGAAGCTGCGGACATGAAGATTGGTGCCGGCACGCCCAAGGCAGGCCTTACCAAGTGGCTTGAGAGCCACGCCGCGTAATTCATGCGACGAGAATTTGAAAACACCGCCGAGGCAACTCGGCGGTTTTTTTATTTGTGCCCGGGACCGCGCCCTGCCTTGGTCCGGCGCGCTGGAACAATCCTGTCCCCGCCCCTCTATTGTCCCGCATAATCTGCCATTTTACCCCACGCGCAGTTTTCCCTCGGGCTTGACCCGAGGGCCACTCTCAACCCGGCAAAGGCGGCCAAAGATCCTCGGGTCAAGCCCGAGGGAGAAGCGGGCGGGTTAGGCGAACTTGGAGATTAACGATCCCAACCAAAGGCAAAGCGTCTCGCAACATCTTCCCTGACAACCGAAACCCTGTGGGCCGATCGGCGCTTCGGCACTCCCACCCACTGCTTTTGCCGCCATCCTCTGCTAGACATGACAAAACAAAAGACTCCCGGAGGACGTCCCCTTGGCCCCCATCGATCTCAGCGCTGCCCCGTTCAATCTCGATGACGAGGCTCTGGCCTGGGTTGCAGCGACGCGCGACGGCCTCAGCCCGCGCGACAAGCTTGCCCAGTTGTTCGTGCTGCTGGCGCGCGGCACGTCGGAAGAGACTGCCGAGACCGTGCGCAGCTTCAAGCCGGGCGGCATTACCCGGATTTATTCCGACGACCTGTTCGCCGAGATCAACCTGGCGCGCGACCTTGGCACGCTGAGTGCCATTCCGCTGCTGGTCAGCGCCGATCTCGAAGGCAGCCGGATGAGCCTGCCGTTCGGCACCGCAGTGCCCAATCCGCTGGGCCTTGCCGCGGTCGATGATGTCGAAGCCACCAGCGCCATTTCGACCATCATGGCGCGCGAAGCCCATGCGGTGGGCCTCAACTGGAGCTTTACCCCCGTCGTCGACATCAATTCGGCCTGGCGCAGCGCCATCGTCGGCACCCGCTCGTATGGCAGCGACATCGACAGAGTGGAACGCCATGCCATGGCACAAATCGAGGCTTTCCAGGCCAATGGCGTCGCCGCCACGGTAAAACACTGGCCCGGCGAGGGCTTCGACGACCGCGACCAGCATCTGGTGACCACGGTCAATCCGCTTTCCATGCCGGATTGGGAGGTCAGTTTCGGCCGCCTCTATCGCAAGGCTATCGAGAATGGCGTGCTGGCTATCATGTCGGCCCATATCGCGCTGCCGGCCTACGTTCGGGCGCTCGATCCAGATGCCGGCGCCGAAGCCTATCGCCCGGCCTCGCTGAGCAGGGCTCTCAACGAGGACCTGCTGCGCCGCGAACTGGGCTTCAACGGCCTGATCGTCTCCGACGCAACGGGGATGGCCGGCTTGGGCGATTGGGGTCCGCGCGATGGAGTTCTGCCCGAGGTGATCATCTCGGGCTGCGACGTCATCCTGTTTTCCAACGATCCCAATGGCGACCTGATGCGGCTGGTCAAGGCCGTCGCCGATGGCCGCCTGAGCCAGGAGCGCGTCGATGAGGCCGTCACGCGAGTGCTGGCCCTCAAGGCCGCCCTTGGCCTCCACAAGGACCGCCCTGAGCCAAGCATCGACGCCGCCCGGCAGGTCGTGGCCACCCAGCAGAACCAGATCATCGCGCAGGGCGTCACCGCGCGGGTGCCGACCCTGGTCAAGGACCTCAGGGGCCTGCTGCCGCTGTCACCGAACAAGACCCGTCGGGTGCTGGTCTATTCGAGTGGCGTCATCATGCCGTTCGTGCCGCACCCGCTGCCGCTTAGCCTGCCCCAACGACTGGAAAGCGAGGGTTTCGAGGTCACGCTGTTCACGCCCGATGCCCCGCCCAATCCCAAGGATTTCGACCTCGTCCTCTATTTGTTTGCCGAGGAAACCCTGCTTACCCGCGGCCGCATCTTCCTCGACTGGAACAAGCTGACCGGCTCGGTATTCGGCGCCATGCACCGCCTGTGGCACGACATGCCGACGCTGATGATCTCGTTCGGTTTTCCCTATTATCTCTATGACGCGCCACGCGTGCCGGCCTATGTCAACGCCTATGGCTCCAGCGAAGCCATGCAGGCGGCGGTACTCGAAGCCATCATGGGCCGCCAGCCCTTCTCAGGCACCAGCCCGGTCGATCCATTCGTCGGTAGCGAGCAGGGGAAATATTAGTCCGGCGGCGTGCCGTTCCGCGCCAGCACATCGCCCGCCAGATAGAGCGAGCCGCAGATCAGCACCCGCGCATCGGGTAATTCGGCGGCGGCCTTGAGCGCCGTCACCACCGAGCGCATCGGGCGCGCTTCAAAGCCCATCTTCCGGGCCTCCCGGGTGATGAAATCGGCGCCGTGGGCGTTGGTCTCGCCGGGAATGGTGAGCGTCAGCACTTCGCTCACCATTCCCTTGAACGGTGCAAGGAAGTCGGCCGGTGCCCGGGTGTTCATCATGCCCATGATCAGCACCCGTGGCGCCTTACGCCGCTGGTTCATCGCCGCCAGCGCCACGGCCAAAGCCGCCGCGCCATGCGCATTATGCCCGCCGTCGAGCCAGAGTTCGGCACCGGCGGGCAGCAGGTCACGCAACTTGCCATGCAGCGGCATCAGCCGCGCCGGCCAAGTGACATTGCGCAGGCCGCGCTCGAAGGCTGCATTGTCGATGGGCAGGCCAAAGTGCCGGCTCGCGGCAATGGCCAGCGCCGCATTTTCGAACTGATGCGTCCCGAGCAATGCTGGCGGCGGCAGGTCGAGCAACCCGTTCTCGTCCTGGAACACCAGCCGCCCGTCCTGGCGCGAGCAGTGGAAATCCTCGCCCTGCCAGACCGGGACTATACTCAGCCGGCGCGCCGCTCGATCGAGCACCGGACGGGCTTCTTCGCGCTGCAGGCCAATCACAGCCTTGCTGCCGCGTTTGAAGATGCCAGCCTTGCTGACGGCGATCTCTGCGACGGTGTTGCCGAGGAAGGCCTGATGGTCGAGATCGATCGGGGTGATGATAGTGCCGAGCGGCTGCCTGATAACATTGGTGGTGTCATAGGTGCCGCCCATGCCGGTTTCGAGCAGCAGATAATCAGCCGGCGTCTCGGCATAGAGCAGCAAGGCCGAGACCGTGGTGATCTCGAAAAAGGTTATCGGCCGCCCGGCATTGACGGTTTCGACATGCTCCAGCGTGGCGTTGAGGCGGCGAGTATCCACCAGCGTGCCGGCCAGGCGAATGCGCTCGTTAAAGCGCACCAGATGCGGCGAATTGTAGACATGTACGCTCTTGCCAGCGGCTTCGAGGAAAGCCCGCAGATAGGCAATGGTCGAGCCCTTGGCATTGGTCCCCGCCACATGGATGGTGGGCGGTAGATGCTCCTGGGGATCGCCCAGTTCAGCCAACAAGGGCATCATGCGGTCAAGGCTGAGATCGATCAGCTTGGGATGCAGCTGCGACAGGCGCTTCAGAATGGCATCGGTACGGGACATTTGGACTCAACCTGCGGCGTGTGCCGATGGGGTAGCGCTGATCGGAGCGCCGCTCAATGCCCCAGCGCTCACTGCGCAGCACCTGCCTCCTTGCGTGACTGCCAAGTCAGCGCAAAGGAACCATCAGAACTCTGCCCAGTCCTTGTCCACCGCCGGTGCAGCATTGCCGCGACGGAGATAGCTCCCGGCAACGGCCTTGAGCTTGTCCTGCATGCCCCGAATGCCCTGGGCCGGCGCCGGCCTGGCAACGGGTCGTGGCGCACCGCGTGCCGACTGCTCGTCGATGGTGAAGATATCGACGATGCGGTCCAGCTCGCTGGCCTGGGCTTCGGTCTGCTCGATGGCGGCATTGGTTTCTTCGACCAGCGCCGCATTGTGCTGGGTCATTTCGTCCATCTGGCGGACGGCGACGTTGACCTCATCGATACCGCTGGCCTGGGCGCGGCTATCGCGCGAAATGGCTTCGAGCGCGGTGGTATTGTCGCGGATGGCGTCGAGCATGCCAGTCAGCTTGGCGGCCGCATCGGCGACAAGGCGCGAGCCGCCCCGAACCTCATTAGCCGATTGCTCGATCAGCACCTTCACATCGGCCGAAGCCGAGGCGGCCGACTGCGCCAGACGGCGAACTTCCACGGCCACGACCGCAAAGCCCTTGCCGGCATCGCCGGCCCGCGCCGCTTCCACCGACGCATTCAGCGCCAGCAGGTTTGTCTGGAAAGCGATATCGTCAATCAGCCCGATGATATTGGAAATCTTGGCCGACGACGCGGTGATCCGATCCATCGCGTCTGTAGCCTGCGCCATCACATGGCCGCCCTCTTCGGCAGCTGCCGAGACCGATTTGGCCTGCACGCTGGCCGCCTCGGCCTTCCTGGCGTTGTCGAGCACGGTACCGGCCAGCTTTTCCATCACCGCCGAGGTTTCCTCGATGGTCGCTGCCTGACGCGTGGTGCGTTCGCTGAGGTCATTGGCGCCGGCGAGGATTTCGCCCGTAGCGGTCTTGAGCGCTCCCGAGGTGGTGCGCAGCTGGCCGAGGATTTCGCCGAGCTTTTCGGCCACGGCGTTGGTATCGGTCTTGAGGCGGGCAAAGGCGCCTTCGTAATCGCCGCGCACCCGCTGGGTCAGGTTGGTATCGGCGAGAGCCGCCAACACGGAGCCGGTTTCCGACAGGCCGCGATCGACGGTCTCGACCAGGGAATTGACCGAGCGGGCCAGCGCATTGAGTTCGGCATCGGCAAATTCGGCATCGACGCGGCGGCTGAAGTCGCCGGCAATGGCGGCATCGACCACATTGCCAAAGGCGCGCTGCAGGCTTTCCATCATGCGGGCCCGCTCGGCCTGGTTGGCAAGCACCTGGGCGGCTTCTGCCTCGGTCATCTGGGCGACCTTCTGGCCGTTCTCGCGGAATACTTCCACGGCACGGGCCATGGCGCCCAGCTCGTCGGTGCGGTCCGCTCCGCGCACTTCCACTTCGAGGTCGCCCTTGGCCAGGGCCTCCATGGTGTCGGTCAGGCGGGTGATCGGCTTGGTGATGGTCCGCGAAAACAGCAGGCCCAGCGCGGCGACCACTGCCAATAGGCCAGCGCCGATAGCGAGCATCATGTTGCGCATGTTGGTGACCGGCGCGAGTACCTCGTCGGTGGCCATGATAGCGACGGCCGCCCAAGGCTGGCCCAAAGTGGTGATGGGTGCGGCCGCGACCAGCATGTCGGTGGCGCGATAGGACGTGGTTTCGCCGTTGGTCGGCGTGCCTGCCAGCGCTGCATCGAGCACCGGCGTGACAAACGCAGTGACCAGGGCGTCATTGTCCGGCGTGAAAGTGGAATCGGAGCGCAGCATTGTATCGGAGCCGACAACCACGACTTCGCCCGATTGTCCCAGGCCCCTGCGGTCGCCGACGACGGCATCGAGCCGCTCCGAGGGTAGCTGCAGCGCCAGAACACCGATCTTGCGGCCCTGGGCGTTGAACACCGGCTTGGCAAAAAAGCTGGCCGGCATGCCTTTGGCGACGTCGTAGGGCGCGAAATCCTCGAACACGATGGTGTCCGGCGTTTCCATCAGAATGGCCTGCTGGAAAGCCTTGCCGAGGGCAGTCGCCGCATAGGGCCCACCTTCGGCGAAACTGGTGCCGAAATCGAGGTCCTTCCTGACCGAATAGACCAGTGCGCCCTTGAGATCGAACAAATAGAGATCGCGATAGCCGCGCACGGCGATCTGGTTGCGGAAGGCCGCATGCGAGCGCGTGTGGGGCACGTCATAGGCGCCGGTAGTGCCTAGAGTTTCGAGCGCCGCCAGATCATCCTTGTTGGGATTGTCATCGACATAGAGCTTGCGCACTTCGGCGGTCGGATCGACCTTGAACTGCAGCCAAGCGCCGCCAAAATCGCGCAGGGCCTGCAACGTAGCCTCCGAGCGCGAGGTAGCGACGAGATCGTCTTCGACCGATTGCAGGAAGGTGGACACCTGGCTGGCACGCTCACTGGCCAGCGTCAGCAGGTTGGTCTGGGCGGAGCTGCGCAGCGCCTGGCTGCCGATGACATAACTGGCCAAACCCACGCCAAGACTAACAAGCAGTGCAGAACCCAGCAGCGCCAATGGCAGCTTGCGGGCAATAGGCATGGAAAATTTGAACATTGGACCTCACCCCGGGCAAACACGTCAGCCTGAATCCTCCGACCGCGTGCATTTGCCGTTAACTTAGGCGAGTTGTCCTTAAATGCGCGTAAAGATGACTACTCGGCGTGTGCGCCAGCCGGTGCAGTGATCAGATCACCGGCATCGTCGCCTTCGGCCGCCGCTGCGGCGTCGCGCAGGCTGGACCGGGCAGTCGTCGGCGCAGTGCTGGTCAGCGCGCCAGAAGCCTCGACCTTGGTCAGGATGGCCGCAAGTGAACCAATGGTCGAGCGCAGGTTGTGGCGATGCACCACCATGTCGACCATGCCATGCTCATAGAGATATTCCGAACGCTGGAAGCCCTTGGGCAACTTTTCGCGAATGGTCTGCTCGATGACGCGCGCGCCGGCAAAGCCGATCATCGCGCCCGGCTCGGCCAGATGCACGTCGCCCAGCATGGCGTAGGAGGCAGTAACGCCACCCGTGGTCGGATTGGTCAGCACCACAAAGAAAGGTAAGCCGGCTTCGCGCAGGCGGAGCACTGCCACGGTGGTGCGCGGCATCTGCATCAGGCTGAGTACGCCTTCCTGCATGCGGGCGCCGCCCGAGGCGACAAACAGCACGAAGGGCGTCTTGCGATTGGCGGCGGTTTCAAGACCGGTGATGATGCCCTGCCCGGCAGCCATGCCGAGCGAGCCACCCATGAAATCGAAATCCTGGATGGCGACGGTAACATCGCGGGTAAACAGCTTGCCGGTGGCGACGATGACGCTGTCATCAAAGCCGGTCTTGGCGCGGTTTTCCTTGAGGCGGTCGGGATAACGCTTCTGGTCGCGGAATTTCAGAGGATCGACCGGCATTGACGCCACCGGCACCAACTCATAGGCGCCATCGTCAAGGAAGGTCTTGAGCCGGTCAGCTGGCTTGATCTTCATGTGGTAGCCCGAATTAGGCACCACCCACTGATTAGCCTCGAGGTCGCGATAGAACACCATCTCGCCGGACTCGGGGTCCTTGACCCAGAGGTTTTCGGCGATGTCCGGCCGCTGTCCGAGGATGGAGCGGATTTTGGGGCGGACGAAGTTATCGATCCAGTTCATGGCGAGCCTCGCGAAGGGACTGGTGCGTCACCTAATGTTCAATTGTGGCGAATGTTATCAGCCCAGAAGCCTGGGGGCAAAGGCGCACGCCACATACCCACAACCATCACCGGCTTCACTCGGATCAAAACGGCGATCAACCCCGTGCGCGTTTGACGCCGCTCGCGAGGTCCGCCACCAGATCACGCACTGCCGCAACGGTTTTCTCCGTGGCCTTGCCATCGACCAGCGTCTTCGCCACAGCATCGACCAACACAGTGCCGACCACGATGCCATCGGCATGCTTGCCGATTTCGGCAGCGTCCTCGGCAGTCTTGATGCCAAAGCCGACAGCGACCGGCAGGTCGGTATGGGTCTTGATGCGCTCGACGGCCTCGCCGACGGCACCGCGCGACTTGATGACGGCGCCGGTGACGCCATTCATCGACACGTAATAGACAAAGCCCGAGGTGTTCTTGAGCACGGCGGGCAGCCGCTTGTCGTCGGTGGTCGGCGTAGTCAGGCGGATAAAATTGAGGCCAGCCTTGAGCGCCGGAATACAAAGCTCATCGTCTTCTTCGGGCGGCAGGTCGACGACGATCAGCCCATCGACACCGGCGTCCAAGGCAGCGGCGATGAACTTGTCCACGCCGAAGATGTAGATAGGGTTGTAATAGCCCATCAGTACGATCGGCGTGGTTTCGTCCTTGCGACGGAAATCCTCCACCATGCCGAGCACGCCGCGCAGCGTCATGCCACCAGCCAGGGCGCGTTGCCCACCAAGCTGGATGGCCACGCCATCGGCCATCGGATCGGAGAACGGCATGCCGAACTCGATGATATCGGAGCCCGCCTGCGGCAAACACTCCATGATCGCCTGGCTAGTGGCCAGATCGGGATCGCCGGCCATGACATAGGTGACGAGAGCCGGGCGGCCGGCAGCCTTACACTCGGCGAAACGCTTATCGATACGCGACATGACTACAGCAGCCCCAGGTATTTGCCGACGGATTCCACGTCCTTGTCGCCGCGCCCTGACAGGCACAGAACGATGGACTGGTCCTTGCCCATGGTGGGCGCGATCTTCATCAGCTGAGCCAGACCGTGAGCCGACTCGAGCGCCGGAATGATGCCTTCCAACCGGGTGCAGAGCTGGAACGCTTCGAGCGCTTCGGTGTCGGTGATGGGCGCGTAGGTGACGCGCTTGCTGTCATGCAGGAATGAATGCTCGGGGCCGACGCCGGGATAGTCGAGACCGGCCGAGATGGAGTGACCCTCAAGGATTTGCCCGGCGTTGTCCTGCAGCAGATAGGTGCGGTTGCCGTGCAGCACGCCGGCGCGTCCGCCGGTCATCGAGGCGGCATGGCCGTTCTCGACGTCGATACCGTGGCCGCCGGCTTCGGCGCCATAAATCTTGACTGATGGATCATCGAGGAAGGCATGGAAAGTGCCGATGGCATTGGAGCCGCCGCCGACGCAGGCGACCACGGCATCAGGCAGCTTGCCCTCGGCCGCCTGGAACTGCTCCTTGAGCTCGATGCCGATTATCGACTGAAAGTCGCGCACCATTTCCGGATAAGGATGCGGGCCGGCCGCCGTTCCGATCAGGTAATATGTGGAATCCACATTGGTGACCCAGTCGCGCAAAGCCTCGTTCATGGCGTCCTTGAGCGTGCCGGCGCCTGCCGTGACGGGCCGCACTTCGGCGCCGAGCATTTTCATGCGCAGCACATTGGGCATCTGGCGTTCGACGTCGGTGGCGCCCATGAAGACGACGCAGGGCAGATCGAACTTGGCGCAGACCGTCGCCGTCGCCACGCCATGCTGGCCGGCGCCGGTCTCGGCAATAACGCGGGTCTTGCCCATGCGCTTGGCCAGCAGGATCTGGCCCAGGCAATTGTTGATCTTGTGGCTGCCAGTATGGTTGAGCTCTTCGCGCTTGAACCAGACCTTGGCGCCGCCCAGATGCTGGGTCAGTCGCTCGGCAAAATACAGCGGGCTGGGGCGGCCAGTATAATGGGTGTTGAGGCTCTTGAGTTCGCTAAGATACTCGGGATCGACCTTGGCGGCGCGATATTCGCGCTCAAGGTCGAGCACCAACGGCATGAGCGTTTCGGCGACGAAACGTCCGCCATAGATCCCGAACCGGCCCTCCTCATCAGGGCCATTGCGCAGGGAATTGATGCCGGTGGTGTCCACTGCTGCTATCCTTCGAATTTCGGCCGCATCCGGCCGATTGACCGAAGGGCTTGGCTTATACGGCTGAACGGGCGTTTCGGATGAATGCCTCGATCAACTGCTTGTCCTTGACGCCGGGTGCGCTTTCGACACCGGACGACACGTCCACCCCATAGGGACGGACAGTCTTGATGGCTTCCGCGACGGTCTGCGGCGTCAGGCCACCGGAAAGCATGAAGGGGATGGACGGGTCAAGCGCCTTGAGCAGTTCCCAGTCGAAGGTCTCACCCAGCCCACCCGGCCGGTCAGCACCCTTGGGGGGTTTTGCGTCGAGCAGAATGCGATCGGCCACGTCTACGAAACTGGCTACATGCGTGACGTCATCGGCAGAACCGATGGGAAGTACCTTCATGATCTCGACGCCGGCGACCGCCCGGATGGCCTCGACACGATGCGGGGTTTCCGGGCCATGCAACTGGATCCAGTCCGGCCCGAGCGCAGCGACCTCGGCGACACAGGAATTGTCTGGATTGACCAAGACAACGCAGGTCTCGATGCGCCCGCGCGCTTCAGAGATCAGCGTGCCAAGCCGTTCAATCGTGACATGGCGCGGAGAGCGCACGAAATGCATGAAGCCCACCATGTCGGCGCCGGCGTCGATCGCCACGTCCAGCATTTCGAGGGTCTTGATGCCGCAAATCTTGATGATCAGGGGATCGGCCATCTTGTCGCTCAGCGCAACTCCAGGAGGTCATCGACTTCGGCCGGCTGGCCGGATGGAGTCTGGCCGTTGTTGCGGCGCAGGTTTTCCAGCTCGCCATTGAGCTGATGCGCCTCTCGGCGCCAGTGTTTTTCGCCGCGCCGGTGCCGGCTCTGGGCAAACCATGTGGCAATGCCACCGAGCAGCACTCCGACCAGCAGCACGACATAGAGCACCACGAAAAGCGGAACGCCATAGCCGGGGACGACGGCGCCTTCGACCGAGACAAAAGGATTAAAATTAATCGCGACAAAATGCCGATTGGCCAAGGCAAAGAGGATCAGGCCCAGGCAAAGCGGGACGAGGATCACCCAACCGACGATTCTATTAGCCATTAGTCTTTCTGTCCGTTGGAGCTTTGCCCCTTACGAGCGGTTGAGCCGCTCGCGGATTTCCTTGCCGGCCTTGAACTGCGGCACATACTTTTCGCCCACATCAACCTGTTCACCGGTGCGCGGGTTCCGTCCGACACGCGCCGGCCGGTTTTTGACCGAAAAGGCGCCAAAGCCGCGCAATTCGACACGATCGCCGCGCGCCATCGCATCGCCGATCTCGTCAAGGATCGCGTTGACGATGTTCTCGATATCACGTTGGAAGAGATGTGGATTTTCCGCCGCGAGCTTCTCGACGAGTTCCGACTTGATCATCCCTGGCTCCAATTGCGGCCGTGATTGCTCCCATGATCAGGAGCGCGAGCCAACCTGCCAAAGCGAAACCAGCCCGTCAAGCGTGATAGGCCCATTGGGAAGACCAAGTGCAGCGCGTGCTTGACCGCCAAGGAAGGTTCCAACCAGATCAAAACCCTGTTCGGGCTCGGGATAGACGGTCACGACGTCGAGATCATCGGGTAGGTCTCGTTCAGCCTGCAGCCAGGCGATGGCCTCAAGTTCGCCGCCAACGGCGTCGATCAGCCCGGTATCGACGCCGATACGGCCGGTGATGATGCGACCATCGGCCAGCGCCAGGGTCGCCGGGCGGGAGAGGCCACGCCGTTCTGCCACCACGTCGACGAACCACTGGAAGCTGTCATCGACCAAAGCGGCAATCGAAGCGCGCGGCGCGCCGTCCATTGGCTCATCGAAGTCGGGTTCAGCCTTGAGCGGGCCGGACGCCACCTTGTCGAAATCGACGCCGATGGTGTCGAGCAGCTTGCCGGCATTGACGTGCTGGTACAATACGCCGATCGAGCCGACGATCGAGAGCCGGCGGGCAAAGATGCGGTCGGTGGCGATAGCAGTCATATAGGCCGCCGAGGCGCCCAGTTCCTTGATCACTGCCACCGTGGGCTTGGCTTCGCGCAGACGGCCCAGCGCCTCATACAGCTCCTCGCCGCCGGCCGTAGTGCCGCCCGGAGAGTTGATGGCGACGATGACAGCTTTGACGGCATCGTCTTCGGCGAGGTCCTCGATGACCTTGAGGCGGTCTGGATCGGTGGCAATGGTGCCGTCGATCACCAAGCGCGCAACGTAGTCGGAGCCCTGGCCCTGCGGCAGGGCAAAGCGGCCCAGGCCAATTATGATGGCGATGGCCAATGCGATAAAGGCCAGAGCGCGCCACAGCCCGCGCGACTTGCGGTAGGTCTCGGCCGCAATGGCGGCATGGGGATTGGGCTGGTCGGTCATTATTGCCTCATGCTCGTTTGTGACAGCGACGTAGTAGCGACCAAGGACTTTGGCAAGTCAGAAGCGGCGCAGCATCAGCTTGGCAGACTGTTCGTAGCTGGCAAGCTTATCGGCCAGTTCGGGAACTGCCACCGCGCGGAAGCCGTGCTTGTACCAGAAAGGCAGCGAACCATTGATGGCGACGAGGCTGACGCTTGGAAAACCGGACAGGCGGGCATGGCGCAGCATGTCGCCGACGATCATGGCGGCGGCGCCGGTTCCACGTGCGGGGTTCAGCAGCGCAAGGTCATGCACGTAATAGGTGTCGGCATCAGACGGGATGGCGCCAAGCAGCGCATTGAGCGCCGGCAGTTGGCCAAAGGTCCAGGGATGGGACAGCACATAGCCTGCGGGCTGGCCGTTCATTTCGAGCAATTGCGTACCGTCGGAATAGAGGCGCTGGCGCTCGGCAAAGACCGCGAGGTCTTCCGGAAAAGCGGGATGCACGGTCGCCGCAATGGCTTCGACCGCCGGCAGGTCAAGCGTGTTCATGGCCCGCCAATGCATCGTTTTTCTCATGTGTTTGTTACAAAGGAAAAGGCCCACGCTGTGAAGCGCGGGCCAGTTCATATTTGGTTCAGAATCCGTTCACCAATTACTTGGTGTCGCGGTCCTTGAGAGCTGCGCCCAGGATGTCGCCCAGCGATGCGCCCGAATCGGACGAACCGTAATTGGCGACAGCTTCCTTCTCTTCGGCGATTTCGAGCGCCTTGATGGAAAGCTGGATGCGGCTGGTCTTGCGATCGTACTGGGTGACGCGTGCGTCGACCTTTTCGCCCTTGCTGAAACGCTCTGGACGCTGATCGTTGCGATCGCGGCTGAGGTCAGCACGACGGATGAAGGCAGTCATTTCGGTGTCCGCGATGCGGACTTCGATGCCGCCTTCGTTGACTTCGACGACCGTGCCGGTCACGACAGCGCCCTTGCGGATGCCACCCTGCTCAGCAGCACCAGCCGGTGCGTCCGACGTGGTTTCGCCAGTCGACAGCTGCTTGATGCCAAGCGAGATGCGTTCCTTTTCGACGTCAACATCGAGGACCTTGGCCGAAACCATGTCACCGCGGTTGTAGTCTTCAAGGGCCACTTCGCCCGACTTCTGCCAATCGAGATCGGACAGGTGAACCATGCCGTCCACATCGCCGTCGAGGCCGATGAACAGACCGAATTCGGTCTTGTTCTTGACTTCGCCTTCAATGGTGGAGCCGACGGGGAACTTCTCGGCGAAGCTTTCCCATGGGTTTGCCAGGGTCTGCTTGAGACCGAGCGAGATGCGACGCTTGTCGGGATCGACCTCGAGCACCACGACTTCGACTTCCTGAGAGGTCGAGACGATCTTGCCGGGGTGGACGTTCTTCTTGGTCCAGCTCATCTCGGAGACGTGGATCAGGCCTTCGATGCCGGGCTCGAGTTCAACAAAAGCACCGTAGTCGGTGATGTTGGTGACACGGCCAGTGAACTTGGCTTCGATCGGATACTTGGCTTCGATGCCATCCCACGGATCTGCCTGCAGCTGCTTCATGCCGAGGCTGATGCGATGGCTTTCGTGGTTGATACGGACGATCTGGACCTTGATGGTCTCGCCGATCGTCAGCACTTCGGATGGGTGGTTCACACGACGCCATGCGATGTCGGTGACATGCAGCAGACCGTCGATGCCGCCGAGATCAACGAACGCACCGTAATCGGTGATGTTCTTGACCACGCCGTCGACAACCTGGCCCTCTTCGAGCTGCTGGACGATTTCCGAACGCTGTTCAGCACGCGACTCTTCGAGGATGGCACGACGCGACACGACGATATTGCCGCGACGCTTGTCCATCTTCAGAATCTGGAACGGCTGCAGCACGTTCATCAGGGGAGCGATATCGCGGATTGGGCGGATATCGACCTGCGAACGCGGCAGGAATGCAATGGCGCCTTCGAGATCGACGGTGAAACCACCCTTGACCTGGTTGAAGATGGTGCCTTCAACGCGCTCATTGTTGTTGTACATGACTTCGAGCTTGACCCAGCTCTCCTCACGACGAGCCTTCTCGCGCGACAGAACGGCTTCACCGGCAGCGTTTTCGACGCGGTCGACATAGACCTCGACGATCGAGCCGACCTTGATGGTGCCGTCACGGCCTGCCTGGCCGAATTCCTTCAGCGCGATACGGCCTTCGGTCTTGAGACCGACGTCGATGATCGCGAGATCCTTCTCGATCGCGACGACGGTGCCCTTGACGACAGCGCCTTCTAGCGGCTCGTTATCGACAAACGAGTCCATCAGCAGCGATTCAAAATCTTCTTTCGTCACAGTTTGCTGTGCCAAATATCTTCTCCGTTGCGCCGGTGGCTGGGGTTGAAGACCGGATTCCCGCCATTTCCAAGGAAATGCCGGCGCGCGAGTGCCCGATCGAAACGATGATTTGCGGTATAAGTCTGCGGGCCTCGCTGGATGATTGCCGGGACCGGACAGTCAAGGATGGATTTGAGTCTTTAGAAGCCGGTCCCTCGAACTGAAAAAGTCTTACAACTTTTTCCGAGGGGCCTCTAACGACCCTGCCTTGCCTGCCATGGTCCCATCGACAATCGCGATGGCTGCGCGGAGTGCGGCTTCTATATCGAGAAGCGTCGTATCGAGCAAGTGCGCGTCGTCGGCTTTGTAGAAGCCACCATTGGGGTTGAGCATGTCGCGCGCATCCCGCTCTTCGATCTGGTGATAAAGCGCGTAGCGGTCCACAGCTTGACCGCGCGCTTCGAACTGGCGGGCGCGGCGCTCCATGCGCGACTTGCTATCGGCCTGAATGAACAGCTTCACATCAGCTTCCGGGGCGATCTTGGTGCCTATATCGCGTCCATCCAGCACCGCTCCGCCTTCTTGAGTGGCGAAATCGCGTTGATAGTCGAACAAGGCCGAGCGCACCGCTCCAATCACCGCGACCTTGCTGGCCAGCGAACCTATCTTTGACGATTGCAGGTATTCCGGCTCGATATCGGCTTCGTCCAATGTCAGTGCTGCGGCGATGGCGCGCTGCTCGAAATCATCCGAGGCCTCATAGGCTTCGACGGCCCGGCCCACGGCCCTGTATAGCAGTCCGGTATCGAGGTAGGGCAGGCCGTAATGCCGGCCGAGCCCGGAGGCCAGCGTTCCCTTGCCCGAGGCGGCGGGGCCATCTACGGCGATGATCATGATCGTTTGGCCTTTACCGTCTCGAAGCGACCGCCGACTGCGGTCATGGCGTCGACGAAGCCAGGGAAGCTCGCTGCGATGGAGCCTATATCGTCGACCGTCACGCGATGCTTGCTGGCGAGGCCGAGCACAAGAAAGCTCATCGCGATGCGGTGATCGGATCGGCTGGTCACCTTGCCGCCGCCATCGACCCTGCCGTCGCCCACAATGGTAAGGCTGGTCTCGCCCTCGGTCACGGTGACCTTATTGGCCGCCAGACCCACGGCGGTGGCCGCGAGGCGATCGCATTCCTGCAAGCGCAGTTCGGCGAGGCCCTCGATCACGGTCTCGCCCTGCGCGAAGGCTGCAGCCATGGCCAGAACAGGGATGTCATCAAGCATGGTACCCGCATGATGGGCGTCGATATGCAGCCCCTTGAGGCGGGACGAACGCACACGCAGGTCAGCGACATGCTCGCCACCGACCATGCGCTGATTGATGAACTGGATATCGCCGCCCATCTCGAGCAGCGTGTCGATCAATCCGGTGCGGGCTGGGTTGACCAGGACGTTTTCGACCACGAGGTCCGAGCCAGGCACGATCAGCGCAGCGACAACCGCATAACCGGCCGAAGAAGGATCTCCCGGTACCACGAGGTGGCGGGGGCGGAGTTCGACGAGGCCGGTAACGGTAATCGTTGTGCTGCCACTCTCGTCGGTGGTGACGGTGATCGCCGCGCCAAAATCGGCCAGCAGCTTCTCGGTGTGGTCGCTGGTGGCGACGGGCTCGACGATGGTACTGGTGCCGGCAATCTGCACCGCGGCCAGCAGCAGCGCCGATTTGATCTGGTCGGAGGGCGCGGCCATCACGTGATAGAACGGCAGCGGCAAAGCCGGGCCGCGGCGCGTCAGCGGCAGGCCGCCTTCGACGGTTTCCTCGACCACCACGCCAATCGGCGCCAGGGCGTCGAGCAAGGCCCGCAGCGGCCGGCGGGTCAGGGTGGGACCACCGGTGAACCGGCCGGCGAAATTATACGGCGCCAACAGACCGAGCAGCAGGCGCAGGCCAGTACCGGAATTGCCGAGGTCCAGGCGAACCTGCGGCGGCATCAGCCCGACCACGCCCAGGCCATGCACGCGCCAGGCTTCGGCATCTGCATCGACGCGCACGCCGAGCTGGCGCAAGGCGGCGGCCGTGGACTGGACATCCTCGGCATCGAGCAGGCCCTCGATGGTGGTGCGGCCCACTGCCAGCGCAGCGATGATCAACGCGCGGTGCGAGATTGCTTTGTCACCAGGCGTCAGGAAGCGACCGGTCAGCGGGCTGGCGCCGTGGCTGGCAAGAGGGGCCGGGAGGACTGGTTTTTCGGTGATCGTCTGGTTCATGAGCGATCCCGGCTTTAGCACGGCCGGATGCGACAAAACCACTACCCGGCGCAACAGGAAGGCTTCTCTCCACGTTTTTGGTTTGACAGGGCCGGTGTTTGTCCATAACCGGACTGACCGAACCAGGGTCCCAAGACCCCCACAATCCTTACGACGAGGAACATCGATGGCTAGTTCCGAACGCGGCACCAAACGTACCGATCCCGAGACGGGCAAGAAGTTCTACGACTTGAACCTGGACCCGATTGTCTCGCCCTATACGGGCAAGAGCTATCCGCGCTCCTATTTCGAGCAGGTGCTGGCTGGTAAGCCTTCGCCGGTCAAGGAGCGCAAGGCTGACGTCGAGGACGAAGAAGAAGTCGAGGAAGAGGTCGAGGATGCAGCGGCACCTGAGACCGTCTCCCTTGAAGACGCCGACGCCGAAGAGTCCGGTGACGAGGAAATTCCCGAGACCGACGATGTCGAGGTAGATGAAGAGCTCGGCGAAGATGAAGCCGACGTGTTCCTCGAAGAGGACGAAGACGAGGACGACGAGCTTGGCTTTGACGTCGGCGGCGACGAAGATCGTTGATTTGACTTAAGTTTTCGGCCGGCTGACCCGTTCAGCCGGCTGAATTAGAAAGTGTCATTTAGGCACTTGCGCCAGTCGGAATCATCCAATAAGTTCCGCCTCGCTTCGGACGGGTTAGCCCTCCCAAGCACCCAATGAAATGGGGCCTTAGCTCAGCTGGGAGAGCGCTTGCATGGCATGCAAGAGGTCAGCGGTTCGATCCCGCTAGGCTCCACCAATTCCTTTATCATTCTTCGCGATGGCGCCGTTTTCAGTTAGCAAACTGTTAACGACGACGTCACGCTTTTGTCCCTTTTAGTGACGCGATGCACAATCTCGCTTTGGTCGCCGTCACTAGCGCGGCGAGCGCAGCCGGATCGAGGGGCTAATTCCGTATTCCTGCCACGGATTGACGCGGCGGTCGCACAGCATTCAAGCTTGGCTTAGCCAGAATTGGAAGTTGTCTTGCCCAAAGCGCCTTTCGTCATCAGCCAGACCCGCGCCCGCCACCTGTGGATCGCGGCGCAGAAGCTCGATAGCGTCGCCCCGTTCGGCGACGGACCCGAGGCGACCCGCGCCGCCATTGCCCATCTGGGCTATGTGCAGATCGACACCATCAATGTCATCGAGCGCTGCCACCACCACATCCTGTGGTCGCGCATTCCGGATTATCGCCGGGCAGATCTCAGGCAGGTCCAGTCGGCAGACAAGTCGGTGTTTGAATACTGGACGCATGCGCTGAGCTACGTGCCGACGACGCACCTGCCATATTTCATCCGGGCGATGAAGCAATATCGCGAAACGCCAAGCCGCTGGTTTGGTTCGGTGACGCCGGACGAGGTCAAGAAGATGCTCAAGCGTCTCAAGACCGAGGGGCCGCTGTCGATCCGCGATATCGGCGATGAAGCCCTGGTGGACAAGAACCACCCCTGGGCCAGCCGCAAGCCGAGCAAGCCGGTGTTGGAGATGATGTTCTATCAGGGTTTTGTGACGGTCGGTGCGCGGCAAGGGATGCTCAAGACCTATGACTTGATGGCGCGACATTTCGAGGCCTTGCCCAAGCCAGCCAGCCACCGGCAAATCCTGACGTACAAGCTGGATCGTGCCCTGCGCAGTCAGTGTATCGTCAGCCTTGATTCGATTTGCCACCGCGATGCCCCGAGCAAGGCTGGGGTGAAAGAGCTCATCGACAGCCGCCTGCGCCGCAAGCTGCTGGTGCCGGTGACCGTGGAAGGCGCCGAGAAAGCACCGCACTGGGTCGAGCCGGCGACGCTGGACACAAGCCCCAGCGAACCTCCGACACTGGTGCATATTCTGTCGCCATTCGATCCTCTGATCATCCAGCGCAAGCGGCTAAAGCTGTTCTTCGGCTACGACCACCTGTTCGAGGCATATCTACCGGCCGAGAAACGAAAGCTGGGCTATTTTGCGCTACCGGTGCTGATGGGCGACCGCGTGGTCGCGGTGCTTGATCTCAAGACGGATCGGCAGGCGGGCAAGCTGCTGGTGCAGAAGGAGACTTGGCTGGAGGACGTGGGCGCCGAGGGACGGGTAGCTGTGGACGAAGCGCTGGGAAGATTCGAACGGTTCCAGTTCGGCGATTGAGTTTCACCGAACGGCTTTCGCTATCGCCGGCTTTCCAGCAAGGGCTTGCCGCGCTAAGAGCTTCGCCGCGAGGTGGAGATAGACCCGATGGCGACTTATACCGATATTGCCCGACGGGTGTATGACCACACCTGGAAGCTCGATCCGATCATCCGCAGCCTGCTTGATACCGATTTTTACAAGCTGCTGATGCTGCAGATGATCTGGGGGCTGTATCCCAAGGTCGACGCCACCTTCTCGCTGATCAATCGGACGAAGTCGGTCATGCCGGCCGAAGAGATCGATATCGACGAGTTGCGCGCCCAACTCGATCATGTCCGCGCGCTGCGTTTTACCAAGAAGGAAATGATCTGGCTGGCTGGCAACAGCTTTTACGGCAGCAAGCAGATTTTCGAGCCAGCCTTCCTCAAGTGGTTGGAGGATTTCCACCTGCCCGACTATAGGCTGGAGAAGCGCGACGGGCAGTTCGTGCTGGAATTTCCGGGGCTATGGCTCGAAACCACGATGTGGGAAATTCCGGCGCTTGCCATCATCAACGAGTTGCGCGGGCGCGCTGCGATGAAGAACTACGGGCCCTTTGCGCTTGACGTGCTGTATGCCCGGGCCAAAGCCAAGATGTGGGAAAAGGTCGAGCGGCTGCAGAAGCTGCCCGACCTCAAGATTTCCGATTTCGGAACACGACGCCGCCATAGTTTCCTGTGGCAGCGCTGGTGCGTCGAGGCGCTGAAGGAAGGCATCGGCGATGCCTTCACCGGCACTTCCAACGTCAAGCTGGCGATGGACAATGACCTCGAGGCGTTGGGCACCAATGCCCATGAATTGCCGATGGTGCTGGCCGCATTGGCGAAGACCGACGACGCCCTTCGCGCGGCGCCCTATCAGGTGTTGCAGGATTGGGAGAGCTACTACGGCGGCAACCTCAAGATCGTGCTGCCCGATGCGTTTGGCACCGATTCGTTTTTGCGCGATGCGCCAGACTGGGTCGCAGACTGGACCGGTTTCCGCCCCGATAGTGCGCCAGCCATCGAAGGCGGCGAGCGCATCATTGCTTGGTGGAAGAGCCGTGGCCGTGACCCCCGCGAGAAACTGCTGATCTTTTCGGACGGGCTCGACGTCGACATGATTGAGGAAGCCTACCTGCATTTCGACGGCAAGGTGCGCATGGCTTTTGGCTGGGGCACTAACCTCACCAACGACTTCGAGGGCTGTGCACCCGATGGCCCCAATCCGCGGCTGGACCCGATATCCATCGTCGCCAAGGTCAGCGAAGCGGACGGATTGCCTGCGGTAAAACTGTCGGATAATCCGGCCAAAGCCACCGGAACACCGCAGGAAATCGCCCGCTATATCGCGGTATTTGGCGATGCTGGCCGGATCGAACATCCGGTCAAGGTCTAACGTATTTTTCCCAGCTTTTGATGGAACCGTAATGCGGCTAAACCATTATGAGTTGTGGAAAACTTGCGCTCCGAAGGTATTTTAACGTTTCGGAAAGCAGCCCGGACCAACGGTTCGGCAGGGGGCTCCGTCAGGGGCCGAAATGACTTTGCAGCTAATCGATATCAGCGTCCGCGACAGGCAGGCGCATCCACGCCTCGCCGGGCGCGTTACCGGTCACGTCCGGGCTGTCTTGTCCGAGACCTTGGGCAGCACCGAGCAAACGCACGACCTGGCTATACCAGTGTGGGCTGACGTTTCGGCAGACGCCAGCGATGCCGACATTGAGATGGCAATGATGCTCAAGGCCGCCGATATCATCGCGCGGCTCAAAGCCAATATCGAGAGGCCCGACGCGGGCTAGCTGTTCTGAAACATTTTGAAAAAGGCGCGCTCAGCCTCAGTCAGGCCGCCTATAGTTTGCCTGGGCGGCAAAGGCGCGTAGCGAAACCGGGCCGGCACATGGCGATATTTGGGCGAGAAGGCATAGTAGCGGGACGCCCGGGCGATGTCGGCATCTGCTGTCCGCCGCTTTTCATCGCGTATGAACCACGTCACCGCCACAATGACGATCACCCAGATAGCCAGCAATTCCCAAGCCATACCGGCCTCCTTGTCGGCAGCCGTGATAGCTAACAAAGACTTAACAACCAAATGGAAGCCGGCGTTATGATTACTCGGTAAAATTGTTGCTATGGGGGGTCGCTACGACGTTCCTGGAACCGAGGATCATTTTTTGTGTTTGTCGGCGCCTTCGATCGGGACGGCGTAGAGTTCGAGCCGGTGATCGACCAGGCGATAGCCGAGGCGCTTGGCGATGACCTCTTGAATGGCCTCGATTTCCTCATTTCGGAACTCGATGACGGCGCCGGAACGGATGTCGATCAGATGGTCATGATGCTCGTCGGGAATCAGCTCGAAGCGGGCGCGTCCGTCTTTGAAGTCATGCTTGGTGACCAGCCCTGCCTCTTCGAACAGGTTGACGGTACGATAGACGGTGGACAGCGAGATGCGGTCATCGACGGTGGAGGCGCGGCGATAGAGTTCTTCGACATCGGGATGATCGTGCGCGGCTTCGATCACCTGGGCAATGACGCGACGCTGGTCGGTCATGCGCATGCCCTTGGCGACGCAGGCTTCTTCTAGCGTCGGGTCAGTCTGGCTTTTGCTCACGCTTGAGCTCCCAACCGGTGCATTCAGATATCGGAGTTATCCAAGATCACGCGCCATGACAAGCGCGGTGGCCTGTGACCCGTCGGCTTTTGCATAGTAGCCCTTTCGGGTGGATATGGTGGCAAAGCCCTCGCGGGTATAGAGTTTGATCGCGGCGGCATTTTCCTCGCTGACCTCAAGGAACATCCGACGCGCTGGCGTGAGCAGCAGATCGTCGAACACGGCCCGCAGCAGGGCCTGACCGATGTGTTTGCCGCGCCATTTGGGATCGACCGCGATGGTCAAGAGCTCCGATTCGTCTTCCACGACGCGGATCAGGGCAAAGCCGGCAATGCGGCGCTTGGCGTCGCAGGCGACGTAGACCGGGGTGTTGGCTTCGGCGAGGAAACGCTCGAACTCGCCCGTGGGCCAGCCGCGATAGAAACCAAGAGAGTGGATGCGCGCCAGGTCTTTGGCATCGGCCATCCTGCCGGGTTCGATATGGAGGCCAGCGGGAGCCATCCAGAGCTTGATCATGCGCCTCGCCTTTCGATCCGTGCCGCGGTTTGCGGCTTGGCATCGGCATCGCGGATGTAGTTCGGCTCGGGCGGATTTTGGACCGGATCGAGCGTCGCGCCATAGGTGGCCAGGGCAGAGATGTCGACGATGTTTGATTCGATCAGTGCGGAGCCGGGCAGGACGAGTGCGCGGGCCTCCTCGATCGGCAGCAGAGCCCCCACAGACAGGGGCGCGGCTGGGCCGGAGAAGGTCTGGAAATAGGCTTCGCCGCGCCGTGCATCGAGCAGGATGGTGGTGGGCCCCGTTGCGGTCAGCGAGAGGGCGACGAGGGTTGAAAGACCAACCACTGGAATGCCGCGTGCCAGGCCGATGCCGCGCGCCGCGGACAGTCCGATACGGAGGCCGGTGAAGGAACCAGGACCGGTCGTCGTTACCACGCGCTGCAGGTCGGCATAGCCGATGTGGTTGCGGGCAAACAGGGTGGCGATGCGCTCGAAGATCAGTTCGGCGTGACCGGTGGCGATCTCGTCTATCGACACATCGACATGCCCGTCGGCGAGCAACAACGTCAGTTGCAGGCGCGGCGCGGCGGTATCGATGGCGAGCGTGATGGTCATGGCTTCGATCTAGCGCCGGGCGGCGCCGGTGTCGAGCCTGCCATCCGCCTTGACGCCCCCTGCCCCGGGAGCGAGCTTGCGGCATGCGTCCTGATTCGCCGAAAGCCCCGATATGACCTGGCTGGCCGAGACTGCCATGCTGAGCCATGGCTGGCGGCGCTTCCTGCTGTTGCTGCTGGCCGGCGCGATTGCCGGCCTGTCGGTGCCACCACTGTTCGTCGTGCCGGCGCTATTCATCGCCTTCCCGGTCTGGGTGTGGTGCCTCGATGGTGCCGAAAAGCAGCGTGGTTGGCGGCGGCTGTTCGGCCCGGCCTTCAGCATCGGCTTCGCCTTTGGCTGGGGCTATTTCACCGTCGCCTTTCACTGGCTTGGCGCGGCTTTTTTTGTCGATGGCGGCTTCATGCTGGTGCTGATGCCCTTCGCCATCCTGGCACTGGCTGCCCTGATTGCCTTTTTCTGGGGCCTGGCAAGCGCGTTGGCGCATCTGTTGTGGTCACACGGACCGTCGCGCATCGTGACGTTGGCAACCTTTGTCACCATCGCCGAATGGGCGCGCGGCCATGTCCTGACCGGCTTTCCGTTCGACCTGCTCGGCTACGCGCTGACGCCCAATGACGAGATGATGCAGATTACCTCGGTCATCGGCATATACGGGCTGACGCTGGTGGCGGCGCTGCTGGCGATGACGCCGGCGCTGATCTGGCCGGCCGATGGGCGCAATCTCAGCCGGAGGCTATTGCCATTCTTCATCGCTATGGCAGTGATCGCCGGCCAGCTCGGCTATGGCCATAATCGGCTGACCGGCACTGTCTCGACCGAGCGCACCGATATCTCGTTCCGCCTGGTGCAGCCGCTGGTCTACGAGCATTCCGATTTCGGCAAAGTCGATCCCGTCGCGCTGATCGACCGCCTGCTGATGCTGAGCGACATGCGCATGGACCCGGCCGACAAGGGACTGGCGGACATCACCCATCTAGTATGGCCCGAATCGTCGCTGCCGTTCTTTCTCGCCACCTATCCCGAAGCGTTGGCGCGGATTGCCCGCCTATTGCCCGAAACCACGACCCTGCTGACCGGCGCGCCGCGACAACAGTATGAGCCGATTGCCAGCGGTGCCGCTGGTCCGCCTCATAATTCCCTGCTCGCCATCGATACCAACGGCGAGATCATCGCCTCCTATGACAAATCCCATCTGGTGCCGTTCGGCGAGTTCATGCCGTTTGGCGAAATCCTGTCCCGGATCGGCATCCGGCAGTTCGTGCCCGGTGCCGCGGGCTGGGCGCATGGTGATGCGCGCCGTCGGCTGATGAGCCTGCCGGCCACGCCGCCGCTGCTCGCCCTGATCTGCTACGAAATCCTGTTTTCGGGCGACCTGGGCGATACCGCGGGGGCGCAGTTCCTGTTCAACATCACCAATGACGCCTGGTTCGATGGCTCGATCGGCCCAGCCCAGCATGCCCACCACGCCCGTGTCCGCGCCGTCGAAGAGGGCATGAGCCTGATCCGCGCCGCCAATACCGGGCTGACTTTTGCCACCGACCCACTGGGCCGCATCACTGCATCCATCCTACCGCAGCAGATGGCCGCGCTCGATGTGCGTCCGCATCAGCGACTGGCCAGCACGGTGTTTGCGCAGGTTCGCCACTGGCCCCTGCTCATCGCACTGATCGCCGGGCTGCTGATTTCCCTGGTCGCAGCACGCGGCGGGCGGCGCCGGAAGCAGCCCTGACCGGTCGGCATTTCGTCGGAAAACCATGCTCCCGATTCCTCATTTGGGATATCAAGCTTTCTTTATATCCCGCTTGACCGGCAGGACTGCCGATGTCACAACCCGTCGTAATAGGCCGTATTGGGCAGCTTTTTCACGTTCAGGGGATTCTCGTTGGCACGGTCTTCTTATCTGTTCACTTCAGAATCTGTTTCCGAAGGACATCCCGACAAGGTCTGTGACCGGATTTCCGACGAGATCGTCGACCTGGTTTTCCGCGAGGCGCAGAAGTCCGGGATGGATCCGTCGAAGGTGCGCATCGCCTGCGAAACGCTGGCTACCACCAACCGCGTGGTGATTGCCGGTGAAGTACGCGTCCCCGAAACGCTGCTGAAGAAGGACAAGGACGGCCAGATCGTGCTGGACGCCGCCGGCTCGCCAGTGGTCAATCCGAGCAAGTTCAAGTCGGCCGCCCGCAAGGCCATTCGCGCCATCGGCTATGAGCAGTCTGGTTTCCACTGGAAGACCGCCAAGATCGACGTGCTGCTGCACGGCCAGTCGGCGGATATCGCGCAGGGCGTGGATGAAGCCGGCAATAAGGATGTGGGCGCTGGCGACCAGGGCATCATGTTCGGCTATGCCAGCCGCGAGACCCCGGAATTGCTGCCCGCGCCGATCTATTACGCGCACAAGATTCTCGAAGTGCTGACGCTAGCGCGCAAAGAGGGCACTGGTCCGGCCAAGGTGCTCGGCCCCGATGCCAAGAGCCAGGTCACCGTGCGTTATGAAGACGGCAAGCCGGTTGGCGTTACGCAGATCGTGCTGTCGACGCAGCATCTCGATGAAACGCTAACCTCGGCCGACGTTCGCACGATCGTCGAGCCCTATATCCGCGAAGCCCTGCCGGAAGGCTGGATCGACGACAACACCGTGTGGCACATCAATCCCACCGGCAAGTTCGTGGTCGGGGGCCCTGATGGCGACGCTGGCCTCACCGGCCGCAAGATCATCGTCGACACCTATGGTGGCGCAGCGCCCCACGGTGGCGGCGCTTTTTCGGGCAAGGATCCGACTAAGGTCGATCGTTCGGCGGCTTATGCCGCGCGCTACCTTGCCAAGAATGTGGTTGCTGCCGGCCTTGCCGATCGCGCCACGATCCAGCTTGCCTATGCCATCGGCGTGGCGCAGCCGCTGTCGATCTATGTCGATCTGCATGGCACGGGCAAGGTTGAAGAGACCGCGGTCGAAGCCGTTCTCGGCAAGGTCATGGACCTCACCCCGCACGGCATCCGCACCCATCTCGATCTGAACAAGCCAATCTATGCCAAGACTTCGGCCTACGGTCATTTTGGCCGCAAGCCCGGCCGCGACGGCTCGTTCTCGTGGGAAAAGACCGATCTGGTCGCCGCCCTCAAGGCCGCATTGAAATAGGTTTCAGATCAACTTTTGGCGTTCGGACTTAGCTACCCGGTCCGGACGCCCCATATCTCCGGAAGCATTGCCGCCGGAGTTTTCATGCCCAACAACGTCTATCGCTTTCGCCGCCTCAAATGGGGTGCACCCAAGCGGTTCGAGGCCACGCCGGGCAGTGCGCGACCTCCCGCCTTTGGCTGGGATACCCTTGCCATCGTCGCCGGTCTCGTGGTCATAGGCACACTTCTGTACTTTCTGATCTAGGCCGTCATGACCGACCACCAGCTTCCCAAGACCCGTTCAGGCGAACCGCGTGCTTTTTTTGGCCGGCGGTCCGGCAAGAAGCTGCATGGCGGGCAGCAGGCGGTGTTTGACGCCACGTTGCCTGATCTTGAGTTCAAGCTTAGCGGCGCGCTCGATCCGCGCAGCCTGTTTCCCAAAGCCGAGAAGATCATCGTCGAAATCGGCTACGGCGGCGGCGAGCATCTGGCGGTCGAAGCAGGTCGGCACCCTGACACAGGCTACATCGGCTGCGAGGTGTTCACCGGTGGCATCGGCAAGATGGTGCAGACCATTGCCGCCGAGAACCTGCGCAATATCAGGCTGTTCACCGATGATGCGTTCAAGCTGCTGGTCGAGCTGCCCGACGCGTCGCTGGACGAGGTTTATCTGCTATATCCCGATCCCTGGCCCAAAACGCGTCATCACAAGCGCCGCTTTGTATCGCCGACCACACTGAACGAACTGGCCCGGGTGATCCGCACGGGAGGGCTGTTCCACTTCGCCACCGATATCGAGGATTATGCGAACTGGACACTAGCCCATATTGTTCGTGAGCCTCAGTTCAGCTTTACGCCGGGAAAACCGGGCAGCTGGCATGAGCCTTACGAGGGTTGGGAGGCGACGCGCTATGAGCAGAAAGCCCGCCGCGAAGGGCGCCTGATCAGTTTCTATTTCAGCTTCCTGCGGCAGTGACTGTGCCGCTTTGGCGAACGCTGAAGTCGTTACCTATGTCAAAGTTTAATACGACCTGGCACTGGTAGTGCCGCAATCGCGCCCCATATCGGACCTTCGACAAGCAGTTCCGGGGTTCGCCATGTCTACTTTGTCCACATCCAGCCAGCACGATTTTCAGGTGTTGACGGTGAAACCCGGCAAGTGGACCCTGACGGTGGTTACCCTGCTGCGCGGCGAGACGCGGCGATTTAACGAGATCAAGCGAGCCGGGGGGATATCGCAAAAGACACTGACAACGACGCTGCGCGAACTCGAGCGAGACGGATTCGTCACCCGCACTATGTTTGCGACCATTCCGCCGCGCGTCGACTATGAATTGACCGAACTTGGTCAGGAGCTGTTGCTGCTGGCCGATAGCTTGCGCAATTTTGCAGATCGCAATGGCGCCATGGTCAGGGCGGCCCGGGAACGTTTCGATGCCCATGGCGGGGAGCCGCCGATACGGATTGTGCAGGCCAGCTAAAGCGGCATACGGGTGCCGCCGGCGAACCGGCGGCACCGTGGCAGGCTATCTAGAGAGTAACCCGCTGCAGCGAACCAGGCGTGTAGAATTGCATTGCCTGAGTGCCGTCTTCGAGGGTCACGTAAGCGCGAACCAGGCCGTTCCAGTCTTCCACCGAACTTGCATCGATGCCGCGCTGCTGCAGCTGGGAAATGATGGAGTTGCTGGTGAAATCACGTGTCGCCTCGGAAGGATTGTCGCCAAAGATGGATTCGGCAAAGGCGGGTGCGGCAGCGCCTGCAAAGGCAGCAACGGCGACGAGTGCGATAACTGTGTTCTTGATCATTTCAGATGTTCCTTTCGTTGAACAACCTGGAAATGATACTGCCCCGACCAATCCTCAAGGGACGATTTCGCGGAATCCACCCCTTGAACTTCAGGTAAACATCCCGAGCGTTTTATAAAGGAAATCAAGGGGTTATAGACCGCCCTAGTTTCCCAGATGCTACCGGGTTTCATTTTTGTGACGCTCCGGCCAGCAAGGGTTTTCGGTTGCTGGAACCGATCTGGAGGGGTGCTTCGGCTGTCGAGGGAAGACCATCCTGCCGACGCGCATGCAGATTTTGAGCGGCAAATGGTCACCCGCAATGGGCGACGCTATCATGTCGAGAAGCTGCCTTATTTTGATTTTGACGAGGATCGGCTGCAAAGGGCCGGCCGCCCGCGCCAGATTGGCGTGTTCCACGACCGAAACGAGGCGCCTCAGGTCGCGAGTTGGTCGGCTCAAGCGTGAAGCCTTGCCACTCCGCAGCAATGGCGCTATATAGGCGCCAACATCTCTAGCATTTGCAGAGTGGGAGCCTCCCCGGCCCCGCTCTTTTTTATTACCGTCTTCTGGAAATTTTGGGGAACGATGAGCTTCGACCTCACCGAACAGCGCTTTATCAAGGAAACGGGCCTCGAAGCCCGGGTTTCCCGTATTGTCGAGCCGGTGGCCAATGGCCTTGGCTTCTCTCTCGTGCGGGTAAAAATCACCCAGGAAAACGGCTGCACGCTGCAGATCATGGCCGAAGACGAGAATGGGCGATTCACCATCGTCAATTGCGAGAAGCTGTCCAAGGATTTGTCGCCGGCGCTTGACGTGGAGGACCCGATCGAGCGCGAATATCATCTGGAAGTCAGCTCCCCCGGTATCGACCGGCCGCTGGTGCGCCGCCGTGACTTTGCCGCCTATATCGGCCATGACGTCAAAATCGAACTCTCGGACATGATCAATGGCCGCAAGCGCTTTCGCGGCTTCATCAAGGCCGTGGACGACGATGCGTTGGTGATCACCCTGCCCGACGCCCCAACCGGCACCGACCCCGACCATCGCCTGCCCTTCATCACCATTGGCGAAGCCAAGCTGGTGATGACCGATGCATTGATGGAAAAGGCCCGGATCGACCAGGAAGCCCACCCCATCGACGACGATGAGACCGAAACGGTCGAATACGCCGAAGCCGACAATGACGACGAAACCTCTCAAGCCGACGACCCTGAGACCGAAACGGTCGAGGATACGGCGGAATCCAATCCTCCCAGGGAGACCAAGTAAATGGCCGTTAGTGCGAACCGCCTCGAGCTGTTGCAGATCGCAGATGCCGTTGCCCGCGAGAAATCGATCGACCGCATGGTCGTGATCGAGGCAATGCAGGACGCCATGGAAAAGGCCGCCAAGGGGCGTTACGGCGCGGAGACCGAGATCAAGGTCGAGATCAATCCTCGTTCGGGCGAAACCCGGATGTGGCGCCTGCTGGAAATCGTCGAGACGGTTGAAGAGACCAGCCGCCAGGTCGATCTAAAGTTTGCCCAGATCAAGTCGCCGGAAGCCAAGGTCGGCGATTTCCTGACCGAGCCGCTGCCGCCGATGGAATTCGGCCGTATCGCTGCGCAGTCCGCCAAGCAGGTCATCGTGCAGAAGGTGCGCGATGCCGAACGCGAGCGCATGTATGACGAATATTTCAACCGCATTGGCGAGATCGTCAACGGCACCGTCAAACGCGTCGAATATGGCAATGTGATCGTCGACCTGGGTCGTGGCGAAGCCATCATCCGCCGCGACGAGCTGATCCCGCGCGAAATGTTCCGCTATGGCGACCGCGTTCGTGCCTATGTGTATGACGTGCGCCGCGAACAGCGCGGTCCTCAGATTTTCCTGTCGCGCACCCATCCGCAGTTCATGGCCAAGCTGTTCATGCAGGAAGTGCCCGAGATCTATGATGGCGTCATCACCATCCGTTCGATCGCCCGCGATCCGGGTTCGCGCGCCAAGATTGCCGTGACCTCCAATGACAGCTCGATCGATCCGGTCGGCGCTTGCGTTGGTATGCGCGGTTCGCGCGTTCAGGCCGTCGTGGCCGAACTGCAGGGCGAAAAGATCGACATCATTCCGTGGACGGACACCATTGCCGACCTCGTAGTGAGTGCTCTGCAGCCGGCCGACGTTGCCAAGGTAGTGCTCGACGAGCAGGCCGAGCGCATCGAAGTCGTGGTGCCAGATGAGCAGCTGTCGCTGGCTATCGGCCGTCGTGGCCAGAATGTGCGTCTTGCCAGCCAGTTGATCGGCTGGGATATCGATATCCTGACCGAGCAGGAA
The DNA here is from genome assembly GCF_000971275.1 of Devosia psychrophila. Lineage (GTDB taxonomy): Bacteria > Pseudomonadota > Alphaproteobacteria > Rhizobiales > Devosiaceae > Devosia > Devosia psychrophila. The sequence goes on from NZ_LAPV01000166.1 coordinate 51,583, forward strand.
GAAAGCGAACGTCGCCAGAAGGAATTCTCCGAGCGCTCGAGCCTGTTCATGACAGCCCTTGACGTTGACGAGATGGTTGCCCAACTATTGGCCTCCGAAGGGTTCTCCTCGGTCGAAGAACTAGCCTATATCGATGCGAATGAAATCGCTTCGATCGAAGGCTTCGACGAAGAGACCGCTGGCGAAATCCAAAACCGCGCTACCGAATATCTGGCGGCTATCGACCGCGCCCATGACGACGAGCGTAAGGCGCTGGGCGTCGAGGACGAGCTGTACGAAATCGCTGGCCTTACCGCATCCATGCTGGTTGCGCTGGGCAAGGAAGATATCAAGACGGTGGAAGACTTTGCCGGTTGCGCCGCCGATGACCTGATTGGCTGGAGTGAACGCAAGGACGGCGAGACCAAGCGTTTCGAAGGCACTTTCAAGGACTTCCCGGTGAGCCGTGAAGAAGCCGAAGACATGATCATGCAGGCCCGTATCAAGGCCGGCTGGATCAATGCAGAAGACCTGCCACCTGTCGAAGGCGAAAAAGTCGCCGACGAAGAGGCGACGGCTTAAGCCGTTTCGGAGCGAAGGACCAGATGGCCCGGCGCGAGGAAACGACACGGATGTGTGCACTGACACGGGCCGAAAAGCCCGTGGCAGAGCTGATCCGTTTCGTACTGGGGCCGGACGGTGTGCTGGTCCCCGACACCGATGCCAAGGCCGAGGGCCGCGGCGTCTGGATCAGCCTCAACAAGGTCCTCGTGGCCGAGGCCGTCAAAAAGAAGGTCTTTGCCCGCAGCCTCAAGACCGAGGTCAAACTGCCCGAAGACCTGCCCGGCCTGACGCAGACCCGGCTTGAAGGGCGCTACCTCAATGCGCTGGGCATGGCCCGCAAGGCGGGTCAGTTGACCTTTGGCGCCACCAAGGTGCGTGCCCTGATCGACAATGGAAGCCTGATCGCACTGATCACGGCAACCGATGCAGCAGAAGACGGCCGCAGCAAAATGGTCGGCCCGCTCAAAGCGCTGCATTACGCCGCCGAAGAAGAAGGAATTGAAGGCTTCGAAGTGCCCCATTTCGAATTGCTCAACTCAGAGCAAATGGGTTTGGCACTTGGCCTTGAAAATGTGATACATGCTGCCCTCACAAGAGGGGCGGCAGCCCAAGCAGCAGTAGAAAAGGCCCGGAGACTGGCCCTTTATACTGCTAAACCGACGGAAAAGGACACCGACCGCGCCGCGGTTGACGGTGACCTTTTGCCCGAGGCCACCGACGAAAGACGCGAGATACATGGCTGATAACGACGACAAGCGCACCGACGACACTAGCGCGAAGAAGACTCTGACATTGAAGGGCGGCCCAGGCCTGGGCAACCGTCCGGCGATGTCGCGTGGTCCTTCGCGATCGACGGTGGTTGTCGAGAAGCGTACGCGCCTGGTTCCCAAGCCCAATGCTCCGGCAGCGCCGCACCGCCCACAGTCGGCAACGGGTGCCCCACAGGGTCAACGTCCGCCTGCCGGCCGTCCGCCGCAGCAGCAGCGTGCTCCGCTCGGTTTATCGGCTGCAGAAGCAGAGGCCCGCCGCAACGCCCTGGCGCTGGCTGGCGCTCGCGCCGCCGAGGATCAGGAACGCTTTGCCGCTGACGAAGCTCGTCGCGTTGAAGAAGATGCGCGTCGCCGCGAAGTTCGCGAAGAAGCCGAGCGTGCTGAAGAAGCCCGCCGCCAGCTTGAAGCCCCGGAGCCAGAGGTTGCGGCTCCTGCAGCTGAAGCGCCTGTTGCTGCCGCATCCGCTCCGGCCGAAGCCGCCGCGCCGGAAGCTGCGGCCGTCACTGCTGCGCCCGCTACAGAGGCTCCTACTGAAGCTGTAGCGAGCGAGGAAGCCGTCTCGTCTGCGTCACAGCGCAGTGCTGGCCCATCCAGCGTGCGCGTCGTCGCAGGCCGTCCGGGCCAGCCACCGCGTCCGCCACGCGTCGAGCGTCCAAGCAATGCGCGCCCCGAAAGCGAACGCGGCGCCAATGCCCTAATCAAACCCGGCGCAGCCGGTGCACGACCGGGCGCTGCTGGTGCTCGTCCTTCCGGCACCGCGACGCGTCCGGCTGGTGAACGCCGTCCGGCTGGTGCCGGCATGGCGCCGATCGGCAACGTGCCACCCGCTGGTCCCAATGAAGCCGATGGCCGCAAGGTCCGTACCGGTTCGCCGCAGGCTCGTCCGACGACCGAAGCCGAACTGGAAAATGCGCGCCGCGCCTCGCGCGCTGCGCCGGAACGCCCCACCCGCAAGGTCGAAGACGGCAACGCACGTGGCCGCCTGACGGTGACCAATGCCGGCGCCGAGAGCGATCGCGACAAGGGCCCGTCCCTCGCCGCCATGCGCCGTCGTCGCGACAAGAAGATGGGCCGCAACCAGCAGGAAGCGCCAAAGCTCATCCGCGAAGTCATCATTCCAGAAGCCATTACGGTCGCCGAACTGGCGAACCGCATGGCCGAACGTTCGGTGACGGTCATCAAGATGCTGATGGCGCAGGGCACCATGGCCACAATCAATGATGTGGTTGATGCCGATACTGCCGAGCTGATCGCTCGCGAACTCGGCCACACGGTCAAGCGCGTCAGCGATGCCGACGTCGAAGAAGGTCTCTATGATCTTCCTGCCGACGACAAGGCCGAGGACCTGACCAACCGTGCGCCGGTCGTGACCATCATGGGTCACGTCGATCACGGCAAGACCTCGCTGCTCGATGCGATCCGCGAAGCCAATGTCGTGTCTGGCGAAGCCGGTGGCATCACCCAGCACATCGGCGCCTATCAGGTTGTCAAGAACGGCACCAAGATCACCTTCCTCGATACCCCGGGCCACGAGGCGTTCACCGCCATGCGTGCCCGCGGTGCCCAGGCGACCGATATCGCGGTCCTCGTGGTGGCGGCCGATGACGGCGTGATGCCGCAGACCATCGAATCCATCAAGCATGCCAAGGCAGCCGGTGTTCCGATCATCGTGGCCATCAACAAGATGGACAAGCCTGAAGCCAACCCGACCCGCGTTCGCACCGAGCTCCTGCAGCATGAAGTGTTCGTGGAATCGATGGGCGGCGACGTGCTCGACGTGGAAGTTTCGGCCAAGACCCGCGATGGTCTGGACAAGCTGCTCGAAACCATCCTGCTGCAGGCCGAAGTGCTCGAACTGCGCGTGGCCCAGGATGGCCGTGCCGAGGGTCTGGTCATCGAAGCCAAGCTCGATCGCGGCCGCGGTGCGGTGGCGACGGTTCTGGTACAGCGCGGCACTCTGGCGATCGGCGACATTGTCGTCGCCGGTACCGAATTTGCCCGCGTTCGTGCACTGATCAACGACAAGGGCGAGCAGGTCAAGGAAGCCGGTCCATCGGTTCCCGTCGAAGTGCTCGGCTTTACCGGCGTGCCGAATGCCGGCGATCGTTTCTCGGTCGTCGAGTCCGAAGCGCGGGCCCGCGAAGTCACCGAGTATCGTCAGCGCGCCATTCGTGAAAAGACGGCCGGCGGCGGCGCTACCAGCCTCGAGCAGATGATGAATCAGCTCAAGGTTGCCGGCATCGCAAAGTTCCCGCTGATCATCAAGGGCGACGTGCAGGGTTCGGTTGAAGCCATCGTGGCCTCGCTCAACAAGCTGTCGACCGACGAAGTGTCGGCGCAGCTGCTGATGAGCGCCGTGGGTGGCATCACCGAAAGCGACGTGACCCTGGCTTCGGCATCGAACGCCATCGTCATCGGCTTTAACGTGCGTGCCAATAAGCAGGCAACCGAGCTGGCCACCCGCGATGGCATCGAAATCCGCTACTACAACATCATCTACGATCTCGTGGATGATGTGAAGAATGCCATGAGCGGTCTGCTGAAGCCCGAACGTCGCGAGACCTTCATCGGCAATGCCCAGATCCTCGAAGTGTTCTCGATCACCAAGGTCGGCAAGGTTGCCGGCTGCCGGATCACCGAAGGCATGGTGGAACGTGGCTCGGGCGTGCGTCTTATCCGTGACAACGTGGTCATCCACGAAGGCAAGCTCAAGACGCTCAAGCGCTTCAAGGACGAAGTCAAGGAAGTGCAGACCGGCCAGGAATGCGGCATGGCCTTCGAGAATTACGAAGACATGCGCGCCGGCGACGTCATCGAATGCTTCCGTGTCGAGACTGTCCAGCGCACGCTGTAAGGCGTCATGCAATAATTTGAGAAACGGGCGTCCAATCGGGCGCCCGTTTCGTTTGAGCCGTAGCCTCACCTATCCGGAGACAGCATGGATCTCGTGGTTATCCTTGGCGACCAGCTGACGCTAGACGTGACCGCGCTGCGGGCAAGCACGCCTGAAACTGCCGTCGTACTGATGGCGGAGGTAGGAACCGAGACCAGCTACGCCTGGCATCACAAGCAAAAGCTGGTGCTGGTGCTCTCGGCGATGCGGCATTTTGCTGACGAACTGCGTCAACATGGCTGGATGGTCGACTACGTCACTCTGCCCAATCCCAACAACACCCAAAGCCTTGATGGCGAGGTTTTACGCGCTGTGGGTCGGCATACGGTCGAGCGCATCGTCACCACCGAGGCCGCCGAGTGGCGCGTCCGTGCCATGCAGCGCGGATGGGCGGAACTGACTGGGCTCAGTGTCGAGATTGAGCAAGACGATCGCTTCATCGCCAGCCACGCAACGTTCGATGGCTGGGCCGATGGTCGGCGCGAGTGGACCATGGAGTTCTTTTATCGGGAGATGCGCCGGAAAACCGGGCTGCTGCTCGATGGCGGCCGACAGCCGCTCGGCGGCCGATGGAACTTTGACGCGGAGAACCGCAAGACCGCCAAGCCCGATCTGTTCATGCCCAAGCCGCTGAGCTTCCCGCCTGACACTATCACGCGCGAGGTGATGGAGCTGGTCAGCACCCAGTTTGCCGACAATCCGGGGCGGCAGGAGCGGTTTGGATATGCCGTTACGCGCGCCGATGCGGAGCGCGCGCGGGCTCATTTCCTCGATGCAATGCTGCCGCGCTTTGGCGACTATCAGGACGCAATGCTGACAAGCGAGCAAACGCTCTACCATTCCGTCCTGTCACCCTACATCAACCTTGGCCTGCTCGATCCGCTGGCTTTATGCCGGGCTGCAGAGGTCGAATATCTCGAGGGCAGGGCGCCTCTCAACAGCGTCGAGGGCTTCATTCGCCAGATTATCGGCTGGCGAGAGTATATGCGCGGTGTCTACTGGCATGAGATGCCTGCCTATCGCGACCGCAATGCGCTCGGTGCAAAACTCGACCTGCCCTGGTTCTACTGGGATGGCCAGACCGAAATGAACTGCCTGGCGCAAGCCATCGGCCAGACGCTGGAGACTGCCTATGCCCATCACATCCAGCGCTTGATGATCACCGGCAACTTTGCCATGCTGGCAGGCGTCGACCCGTTCCAGGTGCATGAATGGTATCTGGCGATCTACATCGATGCGTTCGAGTGGGTTGAATTGCCCAATACGCTGGGCATGAGCCAGTTTGGCGACGGCGGCCTGGTGGGCTCCAAGCCCTATGCCGCCAGCGCCAACTACATCTCGAAAATGAGCGATTATTGCGAGGGCTGCCGCTTCAATCCCAAGTTGCGGCATGGGCCCAATGCTTGCCCGTTCAACGCGCTGTACTGGGATTTTCTGGCACGAAACCGGCAGGTTTTGGCCGCCAATACACGGATGAAGCGCAACTACATGGTCTGGGACCGGATGGATCCGGCCGAGCAAAGCGCAACGCTTGCTCATGCGGCCGTCGTGCTGGGACATCTCGAAACAGAGGCCAAGCGACGGTCCGGCGCATAAAAAAGCCCGCTCGGTGAGCGGGCCTTTCGATGTTGATCCCGGGCCCTTGTCGCGGCAGCAGAAAACTTTGCTCCGGTGACTACGGATTCCGAAACAAGGCGTCCCACTGCCGCGGCAGTGGCCCCGGATTGTTTAGTTGATCACGACGACTTTCGCGCCAACCGGCACGCGGGCGTAAAGATCGATAATGTCTTGGTTCATCAGGCGGATGCAGCCCGAGGAAACGTTGGTGCCGATGGTGTAGGGCTCGGTGGTGCCGTGCAGACGGAACAACGTGTCGGCGCCATTCTTGTAGAGGTAGAGCGCGCGTGGGCCGAGCGGGTTGGTCGAGCCACCCTCAAGGCCGCCGGCATAGGCGCCGTAACGGTCGGGTTCGCGCTTGATCATTGCCTGGGTCGGAGTCCAGCGTGGCCATTCAGCCTTGCGGCCGACGCTGGCCGTGCCGCGGAACACCAGGGCTTCGCTCTTGCCAACGCCGACGCCGTAGCGCAGCGCGCGACCGCCTTCGAGGACGAGGAAGAGAAAGCGGTTGGGGGTATCGACCACGATCGTACCGGGGCGCTCGGAGGTGATGTAGGGCACTTCCTGGCGCCAGAACTGGGGGTCAACACGACGCAGGTCCATGGCAGCCACCGGGAACTTTTCGTTCGGCAGGGCGCCATACATGGCCTGGTAATAGGGATCGATCTGCGGCTCCTGCACGACTGGCGTGCGGGTGGAGGAGCAGGCGGCCAAAGCCAGGGCAGGCAGGCCGATCATGAACAAACGACGAGAGAGCAAGACAAATCCTGGGGCAGGGGTGACGCGAAAAACTGTGGGTGGCCAATGACCTAAGCTGCGACCAAATGGTGCGCTAGTGCAGGAAAGCCTCATTCGCCTAACGGGGCGTAACCAAGGCGGTTCCTCGCGTCAATGTGATGATTTTGCAGTGTTGCAAGGGCGCCACATCGATCCGATTGAACAAAAGAAAAGGCCCGGATCGCTCCGGGCCTTCCAAAGATGAACGGATTCTGCACGCTTATTCGGCGGCGGCTTCCGAGCCCGAGATTTCCTTGCCGGTTGCCTGATCAACAACCTTCATGGAAAGGCGGACTTTGCCGCGCTCGTCAAAGCCCAACAGCTTGACCCAAACCTTGTCGCCTTCCTTGACCACGTCGGTCGTCTTGGCAACGCGGGCTTCAGCCAACTGGCTGATGTGGACCAGGCCGTCCTTGGCGCCGAAGAAGTTCACAAAGGCGCCAAAATCGGCGGTCTTCACAACGGTGCCCTGATAGACGGCGCCGACTTCGGCTTCGTCGGTGATCGAGCGGATCCACTTCATCGCGGCTTCGATTTCCGAACCGTCCGAGGAGGAGATCTTGATGGTGCCATCGTCGTCGATGTTGATCTTGGCGCCGGTCTTTTCGACGATCTCGCGGATCACCTTGCCGCCGGTGCCGATCACTTCACGGATCTTCTCGGTCGGGATCTTCATGGTCTCGATGCGCGGAGCGAACTCGCCCACTTCCGAACGGGACGCGGTGATGGCATTGGCCATTTCGCCCAGGATGTGGATACGGCCGCCCTTGGCCTGCTCGAGCGCGATCTTCATGATCTGCTCGGTGATGCCGGCGATCTTGATGTCCATCTGCAGCGAGGTGATACCGACTTCGGTACCAGCCACCTTGAAGTCCATGTCGCCGAGGTGATCTTCGTCACCGAGAATGTCGCTGAGGACAGCAAACTTCTCGCCTTCGAGGATCAGGCCCATGGCGATACCAGCGACGGGGCGAGCCAGCGGCACGCCGGCGTCCATCAGTGCGAGCGAGGTGCCGCAGACGGTTGCCATCGAGGAGGAGCCGTTGGATTCGGTGATCTCGGACACGATACGGATCGTGTAGGGGAATTCTTCGACCGAAGGACGGATCGGGTTGATGGCGCGCCAGGCGAGCTTGCCGTGGCCGATTTCGCGACGACCCGGGGAACCCATGCGGCCAGCTTCACCAACCGAGTAGGGAGGGAAGTTGTAGTGCAGCAGGAAGTTCTGCTTGTGGGTGCCTTCCAGCGAGTCGATATACTGCTCGTCTTCGCCGGTGCCCAGCGTGGCAACGACCAGCGCCTGCGTTTCGCCGCGGGTGAACAGCGCCGAACCATGGGTACGGGGCAGGACGCCAACTTCGGAGACGATCGGACGGACGGTCGACAGATCGCGGCCGTCGATGCGCAGGCCGGTGTCGAGCACATTCCAGCGCACGATCTTGGCCTGGAGAGTGTGGATCACTTCGCTAAGGGCTTCGGCGGATACTTCACCGGCTTCGACCTTGGCGGCAAAGGCGGCCTTGACCGACTTCTTGGCCGCGTCGACGGCAGCGTAGCGCTGTGCCTTGTCGGTGATCTTGTAGGCAGCGCGCAGGTCGGTCTCGGCAACCTTGAGCACTTCGGCTTCGAGGGCCGAGTAATCGGGAGCGTGGAACTCGCGGGGTTCCTTGGCAGCCAGCTCAGCCAGCTTGATGATCGCCTGGATCACCTTGCGGCTTTCGGCATGACCGAACATCACAGCGCCGAGCATGATCTCTTCGCTCAGTTCCTTGGCTTCGGACTCAACCATCAGCACGGCGTCTTCGGTGCCGGCCATGACGAGGTCGAGCTTGGATTCGCTACGACGATCGACGGCGAGGTTCAGCACATACTGGCCATCGACATAACCGACGCGGGCAGCGCCGATCGGGCCCATGAAGGGAACGCCCGAAATGGTCAGGGCAGCGGATGCCGCGACCATGGCCAGCACGTCAGGATTGTTTTCCATGTCGTGCTGCAGGACGGTGATGACCACCTGGGTCTCGTGGCGGTACCCATCGGGGAACAGTGGGCGGATCGGACGATCGATCAGGCGAGACGTTAGGGTCTCGTTTTCGGTCGGGCGGCCTTCGCGCTTGAAATAGCCACCCGGGATCTTGCCGGCGGCGAAGTATTTTTCCTGGTAGTTGACGGTCAGCGGGAAGAAGTCGATGCCGGCCTTGGCGGTCTTGGCGCTGACGACGGTTGCCAGCAGGACGGTTTCGCCCAGGGTGGCGAGCACTGCGCCATCGGCCTGGCGGGCCATCTTGCCGGTCTCGAGCGTCAGGGGCTGGCCGCCCCAGTTGAGCTCGACCTTGTGGTAATCAAAATTGATCGTGGACATGTATCGTCTTTCCATTCTGCCGGCCGAGCGGTAACGCAGGGGCGTAGTCATCCCGCGAACTCAGTCCGGTGCGCCCGCACTTGGCCCTGCACCCCATGTGCAGCCCAAGCTCAAAATCAGGCGCGGTTTACGGCTTTGGCGAAGACGAAACATGAGCAAGACAACAAGCAGCTCCCTGACTTGTCAGGTGCCCCACGGATCAAAACCACAGAGATGATTTTGCGAGCGTGAGGCGGATAGGAGCGGCCAATAATCCTGCCATGCTCCGGCATTCGCCGGTCTACGCTTGGAGCCTGTTCGCAAACTCTACTGTGTCGGCCAACTGCCGGCGTTTTCTGCGCTTCCGGTGCTCACGTACAGGCGTACGCTCCGCTCCGGTTCTCGAAAGACACCGACATTTGACTCGCAACAGCGAATTTTCAAACGGGCTCCTATCGCCAATATCAAGGCGAAGGCAGATGCGAGGGTTGCCCCGCATCCGCAATAGTTGGTTGCGCGCGTTAGCGACGCAGACCCAGCTTTTCGATCAGGGTCTTGTAACGGACATCGTCGACCTTCTTGACGTAATCAAGCAGGCTACGACGGGTCGACACCAGCTTCAGCAAACCGCGGCGAGAATGGTTATCCTTGCCATGGTCCTTGAAGTGTTCGGTGAGGTTGGCAATGCGTTCCGACAGGATGGCAACCTGGACTTCCGGCGAGCCGGTGTCGTTTGGCTTGATTGCGTATTCCTGGATCAGTTCGGTCTTGCGTTCAGCAGTGATCGACATCGGATAGATCCCTTACATAGGAGGATTGGGTCGCCCCGGCCGGGATGTCGTCCAGGAGGGGCCATGAGTGTCCGGGCCCGAAGAGCCAAGACAGCCGGGTCTATAGTGCAAAGATGGCCAGAATACCAGAATTTATTCCGCTGCTTCCTCGGCGGGCGGGGTCGCAGCGGCATCCTCTGGGTCGATGGCCTGGAGCGGAATGACGAAGCGCCATTCGATGCCATCATCGTGGTAGATGCGCTGCACATCGGCGCTGAGCGAGCGGCCGACCATGGACTTGAGCACCGTGGTGCCGAAACCCGTGCGCTCGCTGGTTGGAAGCTTTTCGCCAACCGTCTCGCGCCACATCAGATCCAGCTTGTCATCGACAATTTTCCAGCGCACCGCGAGGCTGCCCGTGTCGCCCAAAAAGGCACCGTATTTGACCGCATTGGTCGAGAGTTCGTGCACCGCCATGCCCATGATCTGGGCAGCCGGGGCATTAAGGCGGATCATCGGGCCGGTGGCTTTGACGCGGGCCGGATCGTCGGGGCTGAAGGCGGCGATCTGGCTATCGATCAGATCACCCAGCGAAATGCCCGCCCGGCCATGCGTCAACAATAGGTCGGTGGAGCGCGAGAGCCCGAGAATACGCCGCTCGAAGGCCTGGACGTAGCCTTGCAGGTCATCAGCGCTGCGAGCTGTCTGCTTGGCCATGGCGGCAATCACCGTCATCTGGTTTTTGGAGCGATGTGCGACTTCCCGCATCAGGAAGCGCACATCGCTTTCAGCGGACTGACGATCAAGCGAAGCCTGGGCCAGCGCTTCGGAAATTTCGGCAATCTCGGAAACCGGGTAGCGGGTCGCCGCGACGGGCTGGCCCGCGCCTAACCGCTGAGCGTCTCGCGCCAGGCCGCGCACCGACTGGCCGATGCGCCGGCTGACCCAAAACATCGCCGCGACGATCAGGCCCAGCAGGATAAACCCGCCCGCTATCAGAAAGACCATCGTCGTCATCAGCGGCTGGTTGATGGTCCAGACCGGTGCCCAGGCCACCAGCCGCCACCCTGTGGTCGCCGACCGCTGGAGAACGCCGAGCGCCGGTCCCGCCGTGGTTTCGATGTCCTGCCACCCCACCGCGTAGCGCTGTGCCATCGGATCGAAGACCGAGAACTGGTCACCGACATTTGCTACACCGGGGCTGGCTGCAAGGACGCGACCATCGTTATCGATCAGGGCGGAATTCCAGCCATCCGGCAGGCTGTTGGACGACAGTGCCGACGCAAAATTATCGGCCTGCTGATTGAGGGCGATGAGCTTTTTGCCATAGGGGCCAAGATCGACCGGCAGCAGGATATTGTAGACCCAGCGCTTGGACACCGCACCGAGTACCAGGTCGCTCACCACGATCTCGTTGGTTTCGAAGGCCTTTTTTGCCGAAGCAACGTCGCTGGTCTGGTTGGGCGGGGTGTCATAGGGCACCCGCGTGCTGGCAAAGGTGGAGAAATCCGGATTGACGACGAACAGATGCGCTTCGGTACTGTCAAGCGCCAGCTTGGTGCGGTCGTAAAAGCCCTCAAAGTCCCCGTCGCGTAGGGATGGGGAGGCGGCCAGCACATGCAGTGTCGTAATATTGGCCGCGATCTCGCGTTCCATCGCCTGCACGATCGAGCGTGATGTCGCGACGATCAGGGTTTCGACGATGTCTTCCTGGGCGGATTGATTGCGCTGGATCAGCACCCCAGCAAAGATAAAGCTGGGCACGACGCTAATCAGCACCAGCGCCACGAGATAATAGACAATCGAACGGCGGCCCGGTTTGGCCTGGGTCTTGTCCGCCTGTTCCATGCTTGCCTGCAACCCTATCCCGAGGGCCACGCGTTTCCTTGGGGATTCGCGCGATCACTGCTGAATTGTCAGAAAGCATAGTAGTTTTTGGCCTTTGCGGGCAATCGCAAAGGCCGTGCGCTGGCAGTTTAGTAAATTAGATCAGTACTTGGCACTCGAATCGCTTGCAGGGAAGCTCTCGTCGACGGCCTCATCGACCTCGTCCCAGTTTTCGGGCTTGCCGGTCTGGGCGTCTTCACCGGCGTCACGCACCTGCACCGGGGAACTCTTGGGCCCGGGCTTCTTGCCGTCCTTCATGCCGGCGGCGTCATCAGTCTTCTTGATCTCGGTCATCTCGAACTCCTGTGGTGTCCAGCACTTAAACCTTTGGGGCAGGGGCATGGTTGCAGGCTGTTTGAGTATTGGCGCAGCCATTCGGGCCTTGCCGTAGCCATTCGGCCGTAGGCCGCATGGCCTTCTCGCCTCAATTCGCTTCACTGGAGCGATTTGCCCCTTGGGGACGGCTCGAAGTCTGGTAAATAGCGGCCATGACCGAGACGCGCGCCAATACCAAGAAGCTGTTCATCAAGACCTATGGTTGCCAGATGAACGTCTATGACAGCGACCGCATGATGGATGCGCTGGCGCCGCACGGCTATGAGACGACGCTGGACATGGCGACGGCAGACCTCGTGCTGCTCAACACCTGCCATATCCGCGAAAAGGCTTCGGAGAAGGTATTTTCCGAGCTGGGCCGGCTCAAGGAATTGCAGAGCGAGCGCCGGGCGCTGGGCGGCGACATGATGATCGGCGTTGCCGGCTGCGTGGCGCAGGCGGAGGGCGAGGAGATCGCCCGCCGCGCGCCGGTAGTCGACATGGTGTTTGGGCCGCAGGCCTATCACAAGCTGCCCGAAATGGTCAGCCGCACCGAAAGCACCCGCCATCTGCATCAGGCGTTGCGCAAGCCGATTGTCGACACCGATTTTCCCGAAGAAGACAAGTTTGCCCACCTTCCGGCGGCCCGCAAGGAAGTCACCATCAAGCGCGGGCTGACCGCATTCCTCACCGTGCAGGAAGGCTGCGACAAATTTTGTTCGTTCTGCGTGGTGCCCTATACGCGCGGTGCCGAAGTTTCGCGGCCGGTTAGCCAGATCCTCGCCGAGGCGCGCGGGCTGGTGGAAGCCGGGGTCAAGGAAATCACGCTGCTTGGCCAGAACGTCAACGCCTATCACGGCGACGACGAGGGCCGGGTGGTGGGGCTGGGCGAACTGGCGCATCGACTAGCCGAAATCCACGGGCTGGAGCGGCTGCGCTACACCACCAGCCATCCGCGCGACATGGACGATGCGCTGATCGCGGCGCATCGCGACCTCGATATCTTGATGCCCTATCTGCACCTGCCAGTGCAGTCTGGCAGCGACAGCATCCTCAAGGCGATGAACCGGCGGCACACCGCCGCGGAATATCTCAAGGTGATCGAGACCATCAAGACAGCGCGGCCCGACATGGCGCTATCGGGCGATTTCATCGTCGGCTTCCCCGGCGAGACGGACCAGGACTTCGAGGACACGCTCAAGATCATCGCCGATGTGGGCTATGCCTCGGCCTATTCGTTCAAATATTCGACGCGGCCCGGCACGCCGGGGGCGAACCTCGGCGATCAGGTCGATGAGGCGGTCAAGAATGAGCGGCTGTGGCGACTGCAGGACTTGGTCAATGCGCAGACTACGGCGTTTCATGCGTCATGCGTGGGCAAGACAATTCCGGTGCTGGTCGAACGGCCGGGTCGCATGCCGGGGCAGGTGGGCGGCCGCTCGCCCTATCTGCAGGCGGTGCATCTGGACGGCGGCGCTGAGCTGATCGGGGCGATCCATCAGGTCGAGATCGTGGGGACCAGCACGAATTCGCTGGTCGGGCGGTTAAAGGTCTCGGTGGCGGCTTAGTCTCACGGAGGAACGATAAGCTCGATTCCCGGAAAATAGGTTTGATATTTCCTGGCGTCGCGGGTCAGCAACGGCAATCGGCTGACCACCGCGTGCGCACCGACAAAAAAATCGGCCAGGATATTGGATCGTTGTCCGCCCGCCCGTCGGTATTGCGCGAATGCCTTGCCGGCAAGAAAGAGAGCTGCGGTAGGGAGGTAATGCATTTCTATGCCAGCGCCTCCTAAAAAAGCGTCCAGTTCTTCGATCCGGTCGAACCCGACTGAGAGCTCGGCATAGATGATTTCGTTTATGAGCAGCGGCCGATGAAGGGATGCGAGTTCCAGGTTTTGCTGCGACCAGTCCGCCCAGTTCGGGTCGTCTGTCGCCACATCAATAAGGACATTGGTATCGACCAGCGTCACAACTCACCACGTAATAGGGCCATGATCTCGTCCGTGCTGAGGTCTGTTTTTGCGCTGCCTCGCAATTTAGCGAACCTGCTGGGCCGTGCCTGCGTGCCGTCTGCCCGGCTCAAGACAATCTCACCTTTATCGTTACGACTGAAATCGACCCGCGTCCCCGGCTCGATGCCAAGAAGGTCACGCACTGGTTTGGGAATGGTGACCTGACCCTTGCTGGTTACTGCGGCACTCATGGCGGCCTCCAATGTAAGGAATGCTGTTTGAAGGTATTACTTTTGTGCCCGGTTTTCAAGTTGATGCGAGCCGGCAAACCACCCCTTGCCGATCCGCCTCCTTGTCACAATATTACTACAGACACTGGACCCAAATCGTCCTAGCGTCATTGATAGCGACAGGCGCAAGCCCGCGTCCGTCTCTTTCGGGAGCCACACCAGTTTGAGCAGGCACTTGTCACCGACCGCAGACAACGCACTCGCATCGCAACTCGAACTCGCTTTTGAAGACAATCGCCTCGCGGCCCAGCTGTATGGCGACTTCGACCAGAACCTTGCCTTGATCGAACAAAGGCTCAAGGTCTCTGCCACGCCCCGCGGCAATCACGTCCTGCTCAAAGGGGCGGCCTCATCGGTCGACCAGGCACGACGTGTGCTGGAATCTCTTTACGGCTCGCTTGAAGAAGGCCGCAGCATCGTCATCTCCGATGTTGATGGCGTCATCCGCATGATCCAGACCGAAGACAGCCAGCTGACGCTGCCGACGCTGGAACGCAAGGGCAAGGTGCGCATGGCCCAGATCGCCACGCGCAAATCCACCGTCGTCGCCCGCACGCCCGCCCAGGACGCCTATATGCGCTCGATGGAGCGGAACGAGCTGGTGTTCGGCGTTGGTCCGGCCGGTACCGGAAAGACCTATCTTGCCGTGGCGCATGCCGCCTCGCTGCTGGAACGCGGTGATATCAACCGCATCATCCTGTCGCGGCCAGCCGTCGAAGCCGGCGAGCGTCTCGGGTTTTTGCCCGGCGACATGAAGGAAAAGGTCGATCCTTACCTGCGCCCCCTGTATGACGCGCTATATGACATGATGAAGCCCGAAAACGTCGAGCGTTGCTTGACGTCCGGGATCATCGAAGTCGCGCCATTGGCCTTCATGCGTGGCAGGACCCTGGCCAATGCCGTGGTCATTCTCGACGAGGCGCAAAACACTACCGCAATGCAGATGAAGATGTTCCTGACCCGTCTGGGCGAGAATTCCAAGATGATCGTCACCGGCGATCCGACCCAGGTCGACCTGCCGCGCGGCGAGAAATCGGGGCTGGTGGAAGCCATCGGCCTGCTCGACGGGGTCGAGGGGGTGCATATTTCGCGCTTCAACGACAAGGACGTGGTGCGCCATGCCCTGGTTGGCCGCATCGTGCGGGCCTACGAGGCCGACACTGCCAAAAAGCTGGCCGATAAAGCCACCGAAGGGGTCGTCCGCTGACTGCTTCGCCGCTCGAGATCGCCGTTATCCGCAATGACGAAGCCTGGCCGGAGGATCTCGATCCTCTGGCCGAGCGCGCCGTTCTGGAAGCGCTCAAGCAGAGCAAGGCCAGGGTCAGGGGCGCGGCAGAGCTGTCGATCCTGCTGACCGATGACGAAGAGCAGCACGATCTCAACAAGCAGTGGCGCGGCAAAGACAGCTCGACCAATGTGTTGAGCTTTCCGCAGATCGAACCGTTTGGTCCGGTGCTGGGAATCCTCGGCGATATCACGCTGGCTCGCGAGACGCTGATCCGTGAAGCGGGGGAGCAGGGCGTCAGTTTCGAGGCGCATTTCACCCATCTGGTGGTGCATGGATTCCTGCATATCCTGGGCTATGACCACATCACCGATGAGGAGGCGACCGCGATGGAAAGCCTCGAAACATCTATATTGGCCACATTGGGGATAGACGACCCCTATGCCGATTAGCCTGGCGCCCCTATATTAGGGCGAGAATTTTCATGATCGAGGACAGAAAGCCGCTTCCTTTTGCGGCGCATGCACATGAACGATAGCGACAGTACGGGCCCAGTCGCCCCCTCAAATCCCGAACCTCCTTCTAGTACCGCCTCCGTCACCGCACGGGGGCAATCCATCTGGAACCGTCTCAGGGCCATGCTGGCCCGTGGTACGGTATCCCTGCGCGATGACCTGCAGGTCGCGCTCGACGAGCAGGGGAGCGCCGAAACGGCGGACTTCTCCGAGAGCGAGCGCACGATGCTGCAAAACGTGCTCAAGCTTTCCAATGTCTCCGTCGGCGACGTCATGGTCGAGCGCAGCGACATCCAGGCCATCGAGGCCGATGTCAACCTGGGCACGCTGATCGCCAAGTTCCGCGAGGTGCGCCACTCGCGCCTGCCTGTTTATGACGACAATCTCGACAACATCCTGGGCTTCATTCACGTCAAGGACGCGCTGGGCCGCATCACCGAGCCGGTGACCGATCCCGCCAAGGACGTGCCGGTCAAGCTGGTCTCGACCGTGCTTAAGCACAAGATCATCAAGCTCGACATCACGCGCGACGCCATGTTCGTGCCGACCTTCATGCCCGTCGGCGACCTGTTGCAGTCGATGCGCGCCTCCAGGGTGCACATGGCGATCGTGATCGACGAATATGGCGGCACCGACGGCCTCGTCACTATCGAGGACCTGCTTGAAGCGGTGGTTGGCGAGATCGAAGACGAGCATGACGAGCTGGCCGCGGCGCTGATCCGCAAGGTTGGCGTCGATACCTATATCGCAGATGCCCGTGCCGAACTCAGGGACGTACAGAAGCTGATCGGGCCGGAATTCGATCCCGGCGACTATGCCGAGGATGTCGATACGATCGGCGGGCTGGTGTTCGATCTTGCAGGGCATGTGCCGAAGCGTGGCGAGCGGGTGACCAAGCTCGAGGGTTTCGAGTTTGAAATTTTGGCTGCGGACAGCCGCCGCATCAAGCGGTTGAGAATCCGGCGCAAGCGGGACGTGGTGGAGCCATTGGCGATCACCGACCAGCGCAGCGAAGCCGATAAAGCCGCAGCGGAATAGACAGAAGCCCGGAGTGACCCGGACTTTTTTGTTTCTTGGGCGGTACACGTCAGGGGCGCCACATTACCTCTTCCCTCGGGCTTGACCCGAGGGTCACTCTCACCACGGCACAGGCGGCGAATGGCCCTAGGGTCAAGCCAGAGGGAGAAGCGCAGTGGGTGGAAGGCCTGTGTGGACCGTCAGGCCCACTGACAAAAACTAAGGGCCCAGTGGTTTCCCACTGAGCCCTCGGCTTGCTGCTAAAATCGTTGGCTCAGACTTGCTGGACCTGTTCGACGCCGGGGACGAAATGGCGAAGCAGATTTTCGATGCCGCTCTTGAGCGTGGCCGTCGAGGAGGGGCACCCGGAACAGGCGCCCTGCATGTGCAGGAAGACGGTGCCTTCCTTAAAGCCCTTGAAGATGATGTCGCCGCCATCCATGGCGACGGCCGGGCGGACGCGGGTGGCCAGCAATTCCTTGATCACTTCGACGGTTTCGCTGTCTTCCTCTTCGAAGAATTCATCGACCTCGTCCAAATTGGCGACTTCGATGCCGCCCTCGACGATCACCGGCTTGCCAGACAAGAAGTGGTCCATGATGACGCCAAGAATAGCCGGCTTGATATGGGCCCAGTTGGTGTCGTCCTTGGTGACCGAGATGAAATCGGACCCGAGAAACACGCCGGTGACACCGGAAATGGCGAACAGGCCCTGTGCCAGCGGCGAATTGACCGAGGCTTCGACACCCCGGAAATCGCGCGGTTCACCGGTCAGCACATCGCGACCCGGCAGGAACTTCAGGGTCGCGGGATTTGGCGTGGCTTCGGTCTGGATGAACATCGTGGCGCCTTCGGAATGCAATTAGAACGCTTCTAAAATAGACCTTTGCGAGCAGGATGCAAGGGCGGAAATCGAGGGCCTGCCTTGCGAGAGAGTGGATCGCATATGCGGGACGGCTGGGCCATTCGGGCGCAGCCCTCATGGCCTGCTTCGCTAAAATCAGTCCCCCGGACTGATTTTGCCCGGAGGGCCGCTCAGCAGATCGCGATAATTTCTTCGTCGCTCATGCGGCCGGGGACGACGGTTAGGGGGATGGGCAGGGCGTTGGCGCGGTTGGCGAAATGGAGGACCAGCGGGCCGGGCCCTTCATTGGAGGTTGAGGCCGCCAGCACCAGGATGGCGATGTCGCGGTCGGCGTCGATGACCTTTTCGATTTCTTCGGCACCTTCACCCTCGCGGATGACGGATTCGCTGCGCACGTCGCCGATATCCTTGATGCGGGCGAGGCGCGCGTCGAGAAGGCGTTCGGCTTCTTCCACGGCTTCGGCGCGCAGCACGTCCTCGACACCGAGGCCGATGAATTCGGGCTTCTGGATAATGCTCATCAGCACCACAGTGCCGCCGGTGCGCTTAACGCGGTAGGCGGCGAAAGTCAGCGCGCGTTCGCATTCCTCGGTCTCGTCGATGACGACGAGGAACTTACGCTTGTATTCGCTATCGTACATCCGAAGCTCCTATCGAACAAAACCAACGATGTTGCGGATATCGGCCATGATTGGCTGGGCGATGGCGCGGGCACGATCGGCACCGTCGCGCAGGATGGAATCCATCTCGCCGCGATCGGCCACCAGCCGCTTCATTTCATCGGCGATGGGCGACAGCCTGGCAACGGCAAGATCGGCCAATGCCGGCTTGAACACGCCCCAACCCTGACCGCCGAATTGGCCCAGCACGTCCTCGGCCGACGTATTGGACAGCGCTGCATAGATGCCGACGAGGTTTTCCGCTTCGAGGCGAGCGGCAAGGCCGGCGACTTCGGAGGGAAGTGCGTCGGCATCGGTGGTGGCGCGCTTGATCTTTTTGGAGATCGTATCGGCATCGTCCATCATATAGATGGTAGACAGGTCCGATGCGTCGGACTTGCTCATCTTCTTTGAGCCGTCCTTCAACGACTTGACCCGCATGGCAGGCCCGGTGGCCAAGGTCTCGGTGATGGGAAAGAAGTCGCCCTTGTGGCCTAGCGCCTTGATCTGCTTTTTGAAGTCGTGATTGAACTTCTTGGCAATGTCGCGGGTCAGCTCAAGATGCTGCTTCTGGTCCTCGCCGACCGGTACGCCAGTGGCCTTGTAGAGCAGGATATCGGCCGCCATCAGGCTCGGGTAGGCGAACAGGCCCAGCGAGACGTTCTCGGAATTTTCGCCCGACTTGTCCTTGAACTGGGTCATCCGCTCCATCCAGCCCATGCGCGCGACGCAGTTGAAGATCCAGCTCAGCTCGGCATGTTCCATGACCTGGGACTGGTTGAAGATGATCGACCGCTTGGGATCGACGCCGGCAGCGATATAGGCGGCAGCGATCTCATAGGTCCAGCGCTTGAGGTCTTCGGGCTCCTGCCACACGGTGATGGCATGCATGTCGACCACGCAATAGATGGTCTCATGGGTATCTTGCAGCGGGACAAAACGCCGGATGGCGCCGAGATAATTGCCCAGATGCAGATCGCCCGAGGGCTTGATGCCGGAGAAGACGCGGGGAGTGAAGGTCATGGAATATTATGCGCATGTTTGTGACTGTTGCCCCGTTCTATATGCGCAGAAGCATATTGGGAACTGGCAGGGTGACACACTCGATGTCATCCCGGCGAAGGCCGGGATCCATCCTGAGGTCGTTCCACGATCGACGCGGGGTCAGTCATCTCAGGATGGATTCCGGCCTTCGCCGGGATGACCCGGTGGGTGTGGATGCGCGCACGCTCACCCCCGTCGCCGCAGCCGCCTGAGCAGCTGCCCCAGCGGCTGCGCGCGGGTGATGTGGACCAAGGTGAAATAGAGCACCACGCCAAAGCCGACCAGCACGCCCAGCACCCCGATCTGCTCCCAGATCGGGGCGGTAGTCGACATATGGGCGGCGCCGCGCTGGGACAGCAGATACAGCGCGGCACCCATTATCGCGCTGATGACCAGGATCAGCCCGTGCTTGAGCCATTCGGCTGGGCTCAGCTTGAAATGGCCGCGGAGCGCCAGAAATAGCGCCAGCATGATTGCATTGAGCCAGGACGAGACCGAGGTGGCAATGGCAATGCCGACATGGACATAGGCCGGGAACAGCAGCAGCGAGAGCGCGATGTTTGCGACCACGGACACACCGGCAAAAATGGTGGGCGTGACAGTGTCTTCGCGGGCGAAATAGCCCGGCTGCAGCACGCGGATCAGCACATAGGCGGGCAGGCCGGTGGAAAAGGCGACCAGCGCCTGTGCGGTCTGCTGTGTTGCCAGCGCGTCGAAGGCGCCGCGCTCGAACAGCACACGCACGATGGGATCGGCCATGGCAATCAGCGCGGTGGCGGCGGGCATGGAAAGCAGCATCGCGATCAGCAACGACTGGTCCTGCGTGGCGCGGGCCTCGGCGTCGCGCCCGCCTTTCAGATGCCGGGACAATTCAGGCAACAGCACCGTGCCAATGGCGATGCCGATGATGCCCAGAGGCAGCTGATACAGCCGGTCGGCATAGTTGAGGATGGAAATTGCATTATCGACGCCCGAGGCGATGATGGTGCCGACGAAAATATTGATCTGGGTAATGCCGCCGGTGAGAATGGCCGGAATGGCCAGCACCCAGAAGTGCCGCACCTCGGGGTCGAAGCGGGGCAGGCGGAATTCGGGCACGAAATCGGCGCGTTTGATCGCCGACCAGACCAGCCAGAGCTGGGCCAGGCCACCGGCCATAGTGGCGACCGAAACCCAGGTGGCAGAACCCGCAGGGTCCTGCACCCAGAAGGTAACCAGCGGGATCATGGCTGCGATATTGACGATGTTGAGGATGACCGGAGCGAAGGCGGCGGCAAAGAAGCGGCCCAGCGAATTGAGAATCGCGCCATAGGCCGCCATCAACGACATGCAGGCGAGATAGGGGAACATGATCCGCGTCAGCAGCACGGTCAGATCGAATTTTTCCTTGTCATCGACAAAGCCCGGCACGAAGGCGACCATCAGCTGCGGCATGAAGATTTCGGCAAGAATGGTCACCACGACCAGCATGGCCACCAGCCAGCTCATGATCCGCGCGGCAAGATCGAGGGCCGAGTCCGGCCCTTCTTTTTCCAACGCACCGGCAAACATCGGCACGAAGGCGGTATTGAAGGCGCCTTCGGCAAATAACCGCCGGAACAGGTTGGGGAAGCGAAAAGCGGCAAAAAAGGCGTCGGCGGCCGGGCCGGTGCCCAGCACGGCCGCCATCAACGCATCGCGGGCAAAGCCGGCAATGCGCGAGACGAGCGTCAGCCCGCCGACGGAGAGGAAGTTGCGGTAGAGGCTCATCTTGCCTGTGCCACCGAGTCAGGGGCTCCTGCCCTCCCTCCCCCTTGAGGGGAGGGTAGCGCAGCTTGGCCGAAAAGGCATAGCGGAGCTGGGGTGGGGGTGATTCGGTAGCCACCTGACGGACCCCCACCCTCGATCCCTCCCCGCAAGGGGGAGAGAGGCACAAGAGCCGACATTTTCGGGGCAGGCAGTCGCCTACCCATTGACCACCTTCGTCGCGGCGCCGGGGTGGAACACGCCCATCAGCGCGTCGTGGATTTTGCGCTGGCGGGGCTTGGCCATGATTTTCTGGCCGGTGAGATCGGTGACGTAGAAAACGTCGACGGCCTTTTCGCCATAGGTGCCGATATGGGCCGAGCCGATGGTCAGGTTAAGATCGGCGATCTGGTGGGTCAACGAGTGCAACAGGCCCATGCGGTCGAGGCCGGAAACCTCGATGACGGTGAACTTTTCCGACAGGGCGTTGCTGACCGAAACCTGCGCCGGCAGGGCGAAGGGCTTCAGGCGCTTGTTGTGGCGGCTTTCCTTGCCCAGATCGATCAGGATGGTGCGCTTGCCCTGGAGGAGATTCTTGACCGTATCGATGATGCGGGTGGCGCGCACCTTTTCGTCCTCGTCGCTGGTGAAGCTGCGGCGCAGGCGGAAGGTGTCGATGGCGTGGCCGTCGCGGGTCGAGAAGATCTGCGCGCCGATGATGGATGCATCCTGCATGGTACAGGCGCCGGCGATCAGCGACAGCAGGCGCGGATGGTCGGGCGTGTAGAAGGAAACCTCGGTGATGCCCTCGAAAGCCTTGATGCGGATCGAGCCGGCAAAGGCGTCGCCGGCCATATCGGCGTGGCGGATCATGCGGGCGTGTTCGACCTGCAGTTCGGGCTCGGCGCGCAGCCAATAGTGATCATAATGGCGCGCCACGTAGGTGTCGACGTCAGCCGCGGGCCAGGCGTGCAGTGCCTCGGCCAGTTCGCGGCGGGCATAATTGATGCGGTCGGACTGGGTGACCTGGCTGTGACCACCGGAGAGCAGCGGTTCCGTGGCATAGTAGAGCGCGCGCAATAGCGAGCCCTTCCAGCCGGTCCAGACGCCGGGACCCACCGCGCGGATGTCGCAGGCGGTGAGGATCATCAGCAAGGCCAGGCGCTGGGGCGATTGCACCACGTCGGCAAAGGCCTTGGCGGTTTCAGGGTCCTGGATATCGCGGGCCTGGGCGATTTCGCTCATCAGCAGGTGATGCTCGATCAGCCAGGCGACGGTGTCGGTTTCGGCAGCGGAGAGGCCAAAGCGCGGGCAGAGCTTTTTGGCGATCTTGGCGCCGGCGGTGGAATGATCCTCGGGGCGACCCTTGGCAATGTCGTGCAGCAACAGCGCCACATAGAGCAGGCGCGTATCGTTGAGCTGCGGCAGCAGTTCGTGGGTCAGCGGCAGCTGGTCGCGCAGCCCGCCATTGGCGATGTCGGCCATGACGCCGATCGAGCGGATCAGGTGCTCGTCCACCGTATAGTGGTGGTACATGTTGAACTGCATCAGCGCGACGATCTTGCCGAAATCGGGCACGAACTTGCCGAGCACGCCGCTCTCGTTCATCTGGCGCAGGATGCGCTCGACCGATTGCGGGCTGGTCAGAATGGTCAGGAAATGCTCGTTGGCCTTGCGGTCGTTGCGCACCCTGTTGTCGATCAGGCGCAGCGAGCGGGTGATGACCTTGATGGCATCGGGATGGAACAGCAGTTGTTCGCGCCCCGCCACCAGAAAAATCCGGATCAGGTTTACCGGATCCTTCTCGAACACATCCGGGCTGGCGATGTTGAGCCGGCCGGTATCGAGAACGAAATCACTCTCGCCCTTGATCTTGGACTTGCCTTGCCGAAACGGCGCCAGCACGCGCCCGATCAGGTCCATATCCTTGGCGTGGTTGAACTCAAGGCTGGCGCAGATGATGCGGGTCAGGTCGCCGACATCCTTGGCAACAAGGAAATAGCGCTTCATGAAGCGCTCGACGCCCAGCATGCCGACGCGCTGGGCATAGCCCATGCGCTGGGCCAGCTCGGGCTGCACGTCGAAGGTGAGCTTTTCTTCGGCGCGGCCGGTGACGAAATGCAGATGGCAGCGCACCGCCCACAGGAAGTCTTCGGCGCGCGAGAACAGGCGATATTCAGAAGCGCTGAGAACGCCGCGCCCGATCAGCTCATGGCTGGTCTTGAGATGGTAGAAATATTTGCCGATCCAGAACAGCGTGTTCAGGTCGCGCAAACCGCCCTTGCCGTCCTTGATATTGGGCTCGACCACATAGCGGGTATTGCCCATCTGTTTGTGGCGTTCGTCGCGCTCGGCCATCTTGGCGGCGATGAATTCGGGGCCGGTGCGCGGCATGATCTCGGTTTCGAAGCGATGCACCAACTGGTCGAACAGAGCCTTGTCGCCGGTAAGGAAGCGCGCTTCCAGAGTTGCCGTGCGCACCGTCATGTCGGCCTTGGCCATGCGCAGGCTTTCATCGACCGAGCGGACGGCGTGGCCGACTTTCTGGCCGAGATCCCACAACATGTAGAGGATGTATTCGGTGACCTGCTCGCCCCATGGCGTCTGCTTGTAGGGCAGGATGAACAGCAGATCGATGTCGCTCCCCGGCGCCAGCGTGCCGCGGCCATAGCCGCCGACGGCCGATAGCGCGATGGCCTCGGCGCCGCTGGGATTATCGACGGTATAGACGCGGCGGGTGGCAAACATATGCACCGCGGTGATGATCTCATCCTGGGCGGCGCTGAGGTTCTGCGCGCAGCGCGTGCCTTTGCCCGTAGCGAGCAGCTCAGCCTCGGACTGTTCGCGGGCTTCGGCCAGGGTCTTGCGAATATGGGCCAACACCAGCGCACGGGCGGCGGTGGATTTGGGTGCTTGGTCGCCAATAGCGGCGTTGAGCTCGTCGAGAATGGTCTCGGCGGACTTCAAAGCGAAAAGCGGTTTTCGCGGCTTTGCCTCAACTTCGGCGAGCGTCATCGCGGATTTTCTTCAACTGATAGAGCGCTTCGATTGCTTGTTTGGGGGTCATCTCGTCGGGACGAGTGGCATCGAGCGCTATATGTACCGGGTCTTTCTCAACGGGGCGTGAAGCTGGCTGATGAGCAAAGAGTGGCAGATCGTCTAGCACGCTGGCTTTCTGGCTGGAAGAGGCAGTGCCTGCCGAACGCTGCTCAAGCACGGTCAAAACCTGGCGAGCACGCGCCAGCACCGGCTCGGGCAGGCCGGCCAACCGTGCCACCTGGATGCCATATGACCGGTCAGCCGCGCCGGGACCGACTTCGTGCAGGAACACCACCTCGCCCTCCCACTCGCGCACCTTCATGGTGACATTGGAAACCCGTGTCAGGGTCTTGGCGAGGCTGGTCAGCTCGTGAAAATGGGTAGCGAACAGCGCCCGGCAGCCGGTGGTTTCGTGCAGGGCTTCCACCGCGGCCCAGGCTATCGACAGCCCGTCGAAAGTGGCGGTGCCGCGGCCAATCTCGTCGAGCACCACCAGTGAACGCCGCGTGGCGCGATTGAGGATGGCGGCGGTCTCGACCATTTCGACCATGAAGGTGGAGCGGCCGTGGGCGATATCGTCACTAGCGCCAACCCGCGAGAAGACACGGTCGATGACGCCGATATGGGCGGAGCTGGCCGGCACGAAGCTGCCGGTCTGGGCGAGAATGGCGATCAACGCGTTCTGGCGCAGGAAGGTGGATTTACCGCCCATATTGGGGCCGGTGACCAGCCAGAGCCGACCGCCGCCGATGGCATCGTCACCAGAGAGGTCGGCATCATTGGCGACAAAGCTGTGGCCTTCGTTAATCACCATGTCTTCCACGACGGGGTGGCGGCCGCCGTGGATGGCAAAAGCCAGCGAATCGTCAATGTCGGGGCGGGTGTAGGAACGCGTGGCGGCGAGGTGGGCGAAAGCGGTGGTCACATCAAGTTCGGCCAGCGTATCGGCCAGTTCGCGAAGCGTGTCGGTCTGCTCCAGGACCTGTTGACGCAGACTGGCGAAGACCCTGAGCTCGATTTCGAGCGCGGCCTCATGGGCGCGGGCGATGCGACCTTCGAGTTCGGCCAGTTCGGTGGTGGTGAAGCGCATCGCATTGGCCATGGTCTGGCGATGGATGAAGCTCTGGCGATGTGGCTCCTCAAGCAGCTTGGTGCCATGGCTGGCGGGCACTTCGACGAAATAGCCGAGCACGCCATTGTGCCGGATTTTTAGCGAACGAACGTCGGTTTCGTCGATCAACCGGGCTTGAAGCGCAGCGACCACGGCGCGGGTCTGGCTGGCTAATGCGCGCTCGTCATCCAGCGTCTGGTCATAGGACTTGCGCACGAAGCCGCCATCGCGGGCGAATAGAGGCATGTCATCGTCGAGCGCGGCGGCGAGTTCCGAGGCTAGGGGCAGTGGCGCGGCAACAAGGGTCCTGCTCAATCGCAGCAGCACGGTGGGCGCGTGTTCCAGCCGGGCAAAGTGGCCGGCAAGCGCCGATGCGGCGCTGACAGCCTTGCCCACCGCAGCGAGATCGCGCGGGCCACCGCGATCCAGCGCCAGACGGGTCAGGGCGCGCGCCAGATCTGGCACGGCCTTGAGATCGGCACGCAGCCGACCCGTCAGAAGCGTGTCATTCGCCAACAGACCCACCGCATCGAGGCGTTCGTTAATCGCCCTGGCGTCGGCCAGTGGCGAGGCGAGGCGCGCCGACAGCAGACGCGATCCGGGCGCGGTCACCGTGAGATCGATCACCTGCCGCAGCGAACCGCGTTGCTGGCCGCGCTGAGTCTGATGCAGTTCGAGGCTGGAGCGGGTCGCCGCATCGATGGCCATGTGGCGTAGGGTGGTATCGGAAACGGGCTGGCGCAGGGCGACGCCGACGCCCTTCTGGCTCTCGCGCACATAGGCGACTACCGCGCCCAGCGCCGAGCGCGCAGCGCGGGACAGGGCCGATGGATCGAACACGCCGCCGGGAAAGGCTTCACGCAGGGTGGCCGTCGCCGCTTCGCTGTCAAAGCTTTCGGCGGGCGCGGCGTGAGCGACAGGCAGCCAGCTCGGTGCAAAAAAATGGCGTTCGACCAGCGCCAGACGCGTCGCTTCTGCCATCAGCAATTCGGCGGGATCGATACGGGCGAGTTCGTCCTGCAGCTGCTCAGCGCTCAGGTCAGCAGTGAAGGTTTCGCCGGTCGAGACATCGGCCCAAGCAAGCGCGAAATCGGCCTCGCCGTGGCGGACCATCGACAGCGCGGCGAGAAAGTTGGAGGCGCGGGCGTCGAGATGGTCGTCCTCGGTCAGCGTGCCGGCGGTGATCAGGCGGACCACGTCGCGCTTCACCACCGACTTGGCGCCGCGCTTCTTGGCTTCCTTGGGGTCTTCCACCTGCTCGCAGATGGCGACGCGGTGGCCCAGCTTGATCAGCTTGTTGAGGTAATCATTGGCGGCATGAATTGGCACGCCGCACATGCCGATATCCTGGCCCAGATGCTTGCCGCGCCTGGTCAGCACGATGCCCAGCGCGGCGCTGGCGATCTCGGCGTCCTCGAAGAACAGTTCGTAGAAATCGCCCATGCGGTAGAACAGCAGATAGCCGGGATTGACCGCCTTGATCTCGAAATACTGCGCCATCATCGGCGTCAGTTGTGGCTGGATCGAAAGCTGGTCCATCAGGCGTGCGGTCTCGGCGGGAAAGCCGAGACCTTATGGGGTTTGGGGCGCAAATCCAACTCTTGGCGAGTGATTTTCCCGGATCGTTCAGTCGACACCCTCCCCCTTGCGGGGAGGGTCAGGGACGAGGGCGATCGGCCCTTACATAGGGGCTAACCGATACCCCCTCCTGGCCTCCCCCGTCGAGGGGGAGGTACGGTGCAGAGTTTGCGGCGCGATAGAGACCGAACTCACATCCCACGGATCATCGAGGCCGGCTCGACCAGCTTGCGATAGAGGTGCCAGGTGGCGTGGCCGAAAATCGGAATGACTACCGCAAGGCCGACGAACAGCGGCAGCGAGCCGAGGAACAGGCCGGCCCCGACGATCACACCCCAAGCCAGCATGGGCAGGGGATTGGCCACCACGGCCCGGAACGAAGTTTCAATGGCGACAAACGCGCCGACGTCGCGGTCGAGCAACAGCGGAAAGGCGATCACGGTGGTGCAGAGCGTCACCAGCTCAAATAGCGCGCCCAACAGTGAGCCGGCGATCAGCAGCGTCGTGCCGCCAGGCTCGTTGAACACCTGCGCCATCAAGGCATCGAGCGTCTGCGGGGTAGATGCGCCGAACAGGCTTTCGTAGAGCGCCTGCGCCGATGTCAGCCACAGCGTGAAAACGACGAACAGCATGACGCCAATCGCCGCGATCGAACCGATGGCGGGGGAGCGCAAGACATCGAAGGCATGCGGCCAGCTGGTATCCAGCTCCTGCTCACGGCGGCGAGAAATCTCGTAAAGGCCAAGCGCGGCAAAGGGGCCGATCAGGGCGAAGCCGCCGACCAGCGGATAGAGCAGGGACCAGGTGTGAAAGCCATTCATCCACACCGTCAGGACAATGCCGACAATCGGATAGATCAGCACCAGCATGGCGTAGTGGCTGGGTTTCTCCCAGAAATCGGCCAGGCCGAGCCGCAGCGCATCGCCGAGGTCGGACATCTGGATTTTGCGGATCATCGGCATATCGAGCTTGTCGCCCGCGCCGGCAAGGACGTGGAAATTGGACATGGCTTCGGTCTCCATTTCAAGGAGGTCCCAAAACTCGCGCGAGCGCTGCCCCAAACGTTCGGCGCGACTTCGCGACCGCAACGCAGGCAGTCTAGCCATAGTGCGACCGATTGTCGCTATGGTTCGGGGGATTGTGATCGGGGCGGGGGCATTGGCCACACCCACCGGACGGCACCTCCCCCCTCGACGGGGGAGGTTGGGAGAGGGTGTTGAGAGCCCCGATATTCGGGCTTTCGCCCCCGCCCTTGATCCCTCCCCGCAAGGGGGAGGGTGTCGACTGATGCTATCGAGCCCTAGACCTCGTAGCGGTCGGTTGGATCCTTGACCGGACGGTAGGTGAAATAGTCGAAATCGGCGGGGCTCGCGGTGCCGTTTAGGTCGTGCGCAGCGACACCGACGAAGGCGCCGGTGAAGCTGCCGTGGGCCTGGTGGCCACCGCATTCGTCCGACAGGATCGAGGCGTCGAATACCGGACCGATGGGCTGCAGGTCCTGGCCTTCCAATGCGTAGAAAAACTGCAGCTTGCGACCACGGATGGTGAGGGCGAGCTTGACCTTGCCTTCATTGGGGATTTGCACCGGATCGGCGGGAAAGCTCAGCTTGCCATCGGGCCAGCTGACCTCGGAATTCATGATCAGCAATTCGCGCTGGCCATCGGAATGGGCCGTCACCGCCAGGTAAAAGAAATTGTAGCGGCTGTAGTAGGCGGTCAGCCCGGCCATGGTGCGTTCGTCGGTGGCCTTGAAATCCACTACAGTTTCCGCGTCATAGCTGAAATGGGTCTGTCGGCGGGCGACCAGCGCCTGCTCGAACCACGAGCCGATGGACTCGCGGCCGAACAGGCGGAGCTTGCCCGTTTCGGTCGATAGAATCCGCTCCGGCTCGGGCGTGCGCAGCCACTGGAAATCGATCGGCAGACCGTTGTCGAAGGTGTAGCGCTGCTCGGCCCAGTATTTGGCCTCGTCGCGAGTGCCGGGAACTTCGACATGCAGGGACGGGACGGGCCCGTGTTTCACGTGAATCCAGTCGTCTTCGCCCCAGTAAGCTTCCTGAATCGAGGTTTCGCGGCCCAGCACGCAGCGGCGTTCCTGCGTGGTCGGGCGACCGCTGAGATGCACCAGATAGGTCTTGCCGTCGGGGGTATCGACGAGGTCGCCATGGCCGGCACGCTGAAGCGCGGCGAAAGGCGCATCCTTGGAGGTCAGGATGTGCTTGTCGGGATGGGTCTCATAAGGACCGTCGATGTTGCGGGAGCGGGCAAAAGTCACGGCATGGTCATAGGCCGTGCCACCCTCGGCGGTCAGCAGATAATACCAACCGTTTCGCTTGTAGAGATGTGGACCCTCGACCAGTTCGAGATCCGTGCCCTGGTAGATATTGGTGATTGGCCCGACCAGCTTGCCGGCCTTGGGGTCGAATTCCTGCAACGCGATGCCGGCGAACAGCAGCGGGCGGCGACGGTGGTCCCAGGTCATGTTGACGAACCATTTGCGGCCGTCATCGTCGTGGAACAGGCTCGGATCGAAACCCGATGAATTGGTGTAAACCGGATCGGACCACGGGCCTTCGATCTTGTCAGCCCAGACGATGTAGTTGTGCGCGTCCTTGAACGAGCCGTCCTTGCGTTTGACGTCGGTATAGACCAGCCAGAATTTTTCGCCGTCATGGGTCAGGCAGGGGGCCCAGACGCCGCAGGAGTCAGGATCACCGCGCATGTCGAGCTGCGCCTTGCGGGTCAGCGGGCGGGTGACCAGCTCCCAGTTGGCGAGGTCTTTTGAGTGATGGATCTGTACGCCGGGGAACCACTCGAAGGTGGAAGTGGCAATGTAGTAATCCTCGCCGACGCGGAGGATCGACGGATCCGGATTGAAGCCGGGCAGGATGGGATTGGTGATTAAGGGCATGAGAGGGCCTTTGCGCAGTACATGCAGTCGACACCCTCCCCCTTGCGGGGAGGGATCAGGGAGGGGCAGGCTGACCCGCATATCGGGGCTAACCGCCCCCCCAACCTGACCTCCCCCGCAAGGGGGGAGGTGG
Organism: Devosia psychrophila; assembly: GCF_000971275.1. Lineage (GTDB taxonomy): Bacteria > Pseudomonadota > Alphaproteobacteria > Rhizobiales > Devosiaceae > Devosia > Devosia psychrophila. The sequence goes on from NZ_LAPV01000166.1 coordinate 81,562, forward strand.
ACGACTGAGGCGTCAGTGGAATCAAACGAACCGGTTAATCAGGTTTTCGAGATATTCCTGCTGGCCGGAGCGGGGCTGCGGGTTGATGTTTTCGGCATCGACCTTGGCGGCCAAGTCATCGAGCGACAGCTTGCCGCCGAGGATGTCCTTGCCGAGACCTTCGTTCCAGCCGGCATAGCGGGCATCGACGGTCTTGTCATAGGTACCGTCGGTGATCAGAGCCGCCGCCGCCTTGAGCGAGCGGGCCAGCACGTCGAGGCCGCCGATGTGGCCATGCAGCAGGTCGGCCGGATCGAGCGACTGGCGGCGCACCTTGGCGTCGAAGTTCCAGCCGCCGGAGTTCAGGCCGCCGTTCTTGAGAATCTGGTAGAAGGCCAGCGTAGTTTCGGGCACCGAATTGGGGAACTGGTCGGTATCCCAGCCGGACTGCAGGTCGTTGCGGTTGGCGTCGACCGACCCGAGAATGCCCAGCGATGCGGCCAGTGCCAGCTCATGCTCGAAGGAGTGGTTGGCAAGGAAGGCGTGGCCGACCTCGATGTTGCACTTGATCTTGGTGTGCAGGTCATACTTGCGGAGGAAACCGTACACGGTGGCGACGTCGAAGTCGTACTGGTGCTTGCTCGGCTCCTGCGGCTTTGGCTCGATCAGGATCTGGCCCTTGTAGCCGATCTTTTCGGCATGCTCGATGACCATGTGCAGGAAGCGGCCCATCTGGTCCTGTTCCTGGCCGATCTTGGTATTGAGCAGGGTTTCATAGCCCTCGCGGCCGCCCCACAGTACATAGTTGGCGCCGCCCAGTTCGTGGGTCAGCTCCAGCACGTTCTTCACCTGGCCGGCGGCATAGGCGAAGACTTCGGGATCGGGATTGGTCGCAGCGCCGGACATATAGCGGCGGTTGGAGAACAGGTTTGCCGTGCCCCAGAGCAGCTTGGTGCGGCTGGTTTCCATCTTGCGGGCGAAGATTTCACCGATGGCGCGGACGTTCCTATTGCTCTCGGCCAGCGTCGCGCCTTCGGGGGCGATATCGGCGTCGTGGAAGCAGAAGAATGGCATGTCGAGCAGGTCGAACAGCTCGAAGGCCACGTCGGCCTTGAGCTTGGCGCCGTCCATGCCGTTGTCGAACCACGGCCGGTCGAAGGTGCGGCCGCCGAACGGGTCGCCGCCTTCCCAGGCAAAGCTGTGCCAATAGGCGACGCCTGGACGGATGTGCTCCTCCATGGTCTTGCCGAGGACGACTTCGTCCTTGTTATAGTGGCGGTAGGCCAATGGGTTGGTGCTGTTGGCACCCTCAAACTTGACGGGCGAAATGCCCTTGAAAAAATCAGTCACGAACGTGCCTCCTCAATGGCGGGGTAGAGTGCGCGATAACGCGCATATTGGTCGGAATAGGCGGCCGACAGGTTTTTGTCGGGCGCGATGACGGTTCTTATGGGCGGCATGGTCATCACCGATTGCGGGCTGGCGCCCTCGGCGGCACAGAGGCCGAGCCGCGCCGCGCCGAGTGCCCCGCCGAAATCGCCGTCTTCGGGAAGGGCGATTTCCATGTCGAGATTGGTGGCGATCAGCTTGAGCCAAAGCGCCGACTTGGAGCCACCGCCGACGGCGAGCAAGCGGTGGATTTTGGTGCCGGCGTCATGCAGCACGCGCTGGCTGTCGCGGAAGGCGAAGGTCACGCCTTCCATCACGGCTTGGGCCAGCTTGGCCGTGTCGGTGGAGTGGGACAGGCCGACGAACGAGCCGCGGGCTGCGGCATTGTTGTGCGGCGTGCGTTCGCCAGACAGATAAGGCAGGAAGATTTCCTCGCCGGGCCCAGAGAATTGCGCTTCGGCGGCGCCGGACAGTTCGGCCTGTTTCTGGCCGGTGATCTTGCTCAGCCAGTTCAACGAATCACTGGCCGATAGGATGACGCCCATCTGGTGCCAAGTGTCGGGAATGGCGTGGCAGAAGGCATGCACCGCGCCTTCGGTATTGGGGCGGAACTTGTCGTTGGAGACGAAAATCACGCCCGAGGTGCCAAGCGAAACAAAGCCTTCGCCTGGACGAATGGCGCCGATGCCACAGGCCGCTCCGGCATTGTCGCCCGCGCCACCGGCGACAACGACATTGGCTTGCATCCCCCAGCGTTGCGCGAACTCGCGCTTGAGATGGCCCGAAATGGCCGAGCCTTCGACCAGACGCGGCATGTGGCTGCGATCGAGGCCGGTGACGGCCAGCAGTTCGTCGGACCAGTCGCGCTTGGCGACGTCGAGCCATAGCGTGCCGGCGGCGTCGCTCATGTCCTCGACATGCTCGCCGGTCAGCAGCAGGCGTACATAGGCTTTGGGCAGCAGGACTTTGGCGATTTTCTCGAAGATGGCCGGCTCGTGCTTGCGGACCCAGGCTATCTTGGGGGCGGTAAATCCAGGCATGGCGATATTGCCGGCGATCTGGCGTAGGCTGGGGAGCGCCGCTTCCATCTCCTTGCATTCGGCAGCCGAGCGGCCGTCGTTCCAGAGGATGGCTGGGCGCAGCACGTCGTCGTCCTTGCCCAGCAAAACGGCGCCATGCATGTGGCCGGACAGGCCAATGCCGCGGACTGCGGCGAGCTCGGTCGGGTGCGATGCCTTGAGCGTGTCGATAGCGGCGAGGCACGCCGTCCACCAATCGGCGGGGTTCTGCTCGGACCAGCCGGGATGCGGCCGGACCGGCTCGATGGCGGCGGCCGAGGCGTCGCCCAACGCCCTGCCTTGCTCGTCAATCAGCAGCGCCTTGACGCCGGATGTACCGATATCAATGCCGAGATAAGTCATGAGGCACGTACCTCATGGACGGGTAACAACAGCATCTGAACGTCCTCCCGACCCACTTTTTGGGGCCACGTGATCTCTTTATTGGCCGACAGCCCCTCGCATGGCTCTGGGCGTTCCTCGCTTAAAACGATCCACTGAATCGTTTTTCCCCTGCGGGTCGCTCCTCATTAGCGCAGATTATCGCGCAGGAAAATCCCGATTTCAATGGGGTCGGTGGTTGTGGCGCTATTGCCGCCCAAAGCCAGCATGCGAGCTGCAGCGATTGCCTCGCGAATTTCCCCGTCCGGGTTCTGGTCGAGCACGATGTCGATGGCACCCGATTTAAGGCCGCGCCGGGTGGGTTCGGTCAATTCATGGGCGATAACGCGGATGGCGCCGGAGCGGCTGGATGATTCTAGCGCGGAGACCAGGCCACCATTGCCAGCGCCCAGATTATACAGCCCGGCCAAGTCAGGATGCTGCGCTAACAGTCCGCCGATGATCGCCTGCGTTTCGCTGCGCTCGTCGTGGCCTTCCACCGGGCCGATCAGCTCAAGCGATGGAAATTCTGCAGCTAACCCGGCCTTGAACCCCGCCAAGCGGTCGGAATGATCGCGCAGATGCAGCGAGCCAGCGATAACGGCGACCTTGCCGCCCTGTGGCAGAAAGCGGCCCATCAGGGAGGCCGCGGTACGGCCGGCCGCAACATTGTCGATGCCGATAAAATGGCGGCGTTGCGTTCCCGGCAGGTCCGAGACCAATGTCATCACCACGACACCGCGCTTGCTGGCGGCATCGACGGCGGCCTGCACCGAGGGCTCTTCGCTGGCGACGATGATGGCGCAATCGCAATGACGCGGATCGAGATTGTCGAGGCTTTGTGCCAGCGCATCGGCATCGAGCGCGCGAATGCGCAGCGTCTCGATATGCACACGATCGCTCAGGGCAGGGCCGGCGCGTCGCGTCACCGCATCGGCGAGACTGGCCATGAATTCGTTGGAGCCATCGGGAATGACGAAGGTCAGCCTGAGATCGCGCGACCGCGCCAGCAGCGAAGCGCCCAGATCACGCTGGAAACCGATCTCGGCGATAGCCGCCTCGACCTTTTCGACCGTGGCGGCGCGAACGCCAGGCCGGCCATTAAGCACGCGATCGACCGTGGCCAGCGACACCCCCGCCGCCCGCGCCACATCATGCACCGTTGCGCGGCGTCTCAACCCGATCTCGTTCACGTGCCGTCCCTGCAAGCTTCATCCCGACCTTTGGCAGGCTGCGACAAAAGGTCAAGTGCGGCGTTGCGGCCATGCAAAAAAGCAGGCTACAGGTGAGGCGCAATTGAGGAGGCACAGCATGGCCATTGCGATTTCGACATTCGGTGAATTCAAGGGCAAGCGGGTGGATCAGTTCCGCCTGACCAGTGTCACTGGCGTCAGCGTCGACATCATCGGCTATGGCGTGGCAGTGCGCGACTGGCGTGTGCCGGTTGCCGGTAGCGAGCGCTCGGTGGTGCTCGGCTTTGACAGCATGGATGCCTATGCCCAGCACAGCCCGCATTTCGGCTCGCTGGCCGGCCGCGTCGCCAACCGCATCAAGGGCGCGTCGTTCGATCTCAACGGCAAGACCTACAAGCTTCCAGCCAATGCCGGCGACCTGCAGCTACATGGCGGCGAAGCCGGCCTTGGCCGCCAGGTCTGGGACGGTCAGGCCGACGAAGGCAATAACAGCGTCCGCTTCACCCATTTCTCGCCCGACGGCGCCATGGGCTATCCAGGCAATGTGAATTTTTCGGCGACCTACACACTCAAGGGCAATCGCCTGCGTCTGGAGCTGGCCGCCACGACCGATCAGGCGACACCGATTAGCCTCGTGCAGCACCAGTATTTCAATCTCGGCACGACCGACGACGTGCTGGACCACACCATTCAGGTCAATTCCAGCGCCTATACCGGGCTGGGCGACGACCTTGCTCCAACTGGCGCCATCCTGCCATCGCGCGGCACGATTTATGACCTGCGGCAGCCCCGCACCATGCGGGACGAGAACGGCGCGCCGGTCGAATACGACATGGGCGTAGCACTCGACACCGGCCGCAGTATCAATGAGCCGGTCGCCACGGTGATTTCGCCAGCCAGGGATTTGACGCTCAAGCTATGGAGCGATCGTCCGGGCTTGCAGGTCTATAACGGCGTCTGGACCGACATTCCGGTGCCGGGCCTCGATGGCAAGACCTACAAGAAGCACGCCGGCTTCTGCCTCGAAGACCAGGCGTTCGCGGATGCCGTGCACAACCCGCATTTCCCCAACGTGATTTATTCGCCAGACCGGCCATACTCGCACTGGTGCGAATTCGAAATCGCCTAGGCGCTACTCGGCCTGCTGACGCGCCCTGTCAGGGCTTTGCGGCATTGTCTCTCCATCGAACATGGAGAGACAGCCATGCAAAGCTTCAGTATCGTCGTACGCTGGCGCCTGGACGGGTTTGAGGAGAGCCGAGCATGGACAAGACCGAGCGTCTCTTTGCGGTCATGGATGCGCTGCGGCGACACCGTCGGCCGGTTACGGCGGCGGTTCTCGCCGAGGAGCAGGGCGTTTCGGTGCGTACGCTGTATCGCGACGTGCAGACGCTTATTGGCCTCGGCGCGCCGATCGATGGCGAGGCGGGGGTCGGCTATATGCTGAAGCCCGGTTTTTTCCTGCCGCCCCTGATGTTTACGCCCGAAGAGCTCGAAGCCCTGGTGCTGGGCGCTCGCTGGGTTGGGGCGCAACCCGACGATGGGTTGGGTTTGGCGGCCAAGAACGCCTTGGCCAAGATCGCTACCGCTTCGCCGGAGGATTTGCGCGACCGCATCAACGATACGGGGCTGTGGCCGGTGGCGATGTGGAGCAAGGATAGCCGGCCGCCGATGCCGGTGCTGGGGCAGGTTAGGCTTGCCATGCGCACCGAAAAAGCCGTGACGATTTCCTATCAGGACGAGGCGGGCAAGCCGAGCGAGCGCACCATCTGGCCGGTGCAGCTGGCCTATTACGAGGGCAAACAGACCATTGCCGCCTGGTGCTGCCTGCGCACGGCATTTCGGCATTTTCGTACAGATCGCATTGCGGCGCTTGCTGTGACGGAAGAGCGCTATGGCAAGCGCCGGGCTGTGCTGGAACGCGAGTGGCGCGATAGCTGGGAACATGATCGGCGCGCGGAACAGTAGGTCCACTGTTCCACGTGAATCAGCGGATGGCTTAGCCCAATACGCCGCCAAATGCGTCGTGCAGCAGGCCGAAGGCCAGGGCGGCGAGACCCAGCGTGTGCACCAGAGTGATGGCCCAGGTGCCAGTGACGAAGCTGGGTTTTACCGTCTTGTGGCGATAGACTTCCTGCGCGGCCAGCCCACCGATAATGCCAAAGCACAGGTCGACATAGTGCAGGTTGTTTTCGCTGACGCGATACTCGCCCTTCATGGCGTAGAGCTTGTCGAAGCGATAAAGCAGGGCCGAAGCCGCTCCCATTGCGGCATAGAGCAGGCCGATCCAGACGGGCGCCCTTTCGGTGCCGATGGCCCAGAGAATCAGCAAAGTCATCAAGGTTGCCGCGGCGGTGCGCAAGCCCAGCTTGTAGCGCGACACCGAGCGGGACGGGCGCATTGACTCGCGCAAGGTCTGGACCGGCGCCGGGGTGGTCTCGGTGATGACGACCTCGATGGCGGCCGGTCGGGCATTGCGGCCCTTGCCGGTTTCGAAAGAGAGCTTGTCACCCAGCTTGGGGCGGTCGCCATTGGTCATGCTGGAGATATGGACGTAGTAATCCCGCCCCGCTTCGTCCCGCACGAAGCCGTAGCCGCCCTTGTTATTCCATTGAACCAGTTCGCCCGATCTTGACATCGTTATCCTGTGGCGCGTCTGCGTGACCAATAAGAGGCAGGGGTTAACGGATGTTTGCCATTTTGGGCAGTCGTACTTAGTGCCAATCACGGCGTATTGCGCGCGCCGGTCAGGGCCGGCTCCAGGAGTCCCGCCGATCCGGGAAATGCAAGTCCATCTGGCGGTGGGGGTGAAAGCGAGCCATCTGGATTCACGTGAAACACTTATCCACAGCCTTATTCACAGCGCTCAGAACAACAGCTCACGTAGCGACAGCTTGATGGCGCCGGGAAAGCCGGAGGCTAGGTCCCGGGTTAAGCGGGTACGCAGGGCTTCGGGAAACACATGGCCTTGCGGAAGCCCATCCAGCGCAAACCAGCCGGCCTCGACAATGCTTTCCCTATCGGCGGGATTGGCCGAGACATCGATCTCGCCCGACATATAGTCGGCCAGAAACCAGAATTTGAGCATGCGCAACTCAGGGCTCCAGCCTTCGTCGATATAGGCGAGACGCGTCGCGATCACATTGATAGCGGTCTCCTCGAAGACCTCGCGCTCGGCGGCCCGCGCCAGTTCTTCATTGCCCTCTACTCCACCCCCGGGCGCTGCCCAGAAATCATGAATTCCCGGCCGATGATGCCGCACCAGCAGTATCTTGTCGTCGCGCAATACGAGGGCGCCGCAGGAAATCCGGTGTTGCTGCATTCAGGCCAGTCCCAGGTTGAGCCGGTAGCTCAGGGCCTCGGCAATATGCGGACGAGACACCCGCTCGACCCCTGCGAGGTCGGCAAGCGTCCGCGCGACCTTCAATACACGATGATAGGCCCGCGCGGAAAGATTGAAGCGCTCGGCCGCCTGCAACAGCAGTGCCTGGCTCTCCTTGTCGGGATTGACGATGGTTTCGATCAGCGTCGATCCCGCGGCGGCATTGGTGAAAACGTCCGGCGACCCGTGCTCGGCAAAGCGCTGGCGTTGCCTGTGCCGCGCCCGGGCGACGCGTTCGGCCACAACAGCCGAGCTTTCCGCCGTGCCGGATGGCGTGATCATGTCGGCAACGGTGACCGCCGGCACGTCGATACGGATATCGATGCGATCGAGGAACGGTCCTGAAATTCGCGCCTGGTAGTCATCGGCGCAGGCCCGGCCGCGCTTGCAGGTATGACCCGGCGTGCCGGCCATGCCGCATTTGCACGGGTTCATCGCGGCGATGAGTTGCACCCGACTTGGATAACTGACCCGGGCATTGGCCCGCGCGATGACTGTCTCGCCAGATTCCAGCGGCTGGCGCAGGCTATCGAGAACGTTGGGCTGAAATTCCGGCAACTCGTCAAGGAACAACACTCCATTATGCGCGAGGCTTACCTCACCCGGTCTAACCTTCAAGCCACCGCCCACCAGGGCTGCCATCGAGGCGGAATGATGCGGCGCGCGGAACGGACGGCGATCCGACAGCGCGCCATTGACCAGCTCGCCGGCAATCGACTGGATCATCGAGATATCCAGTAGCTCACGGGGATCGAGCGGTGGCAGGATCGACGGCAGCCGGGCAGCCAGCATGGATTTACCCGCGCCGGGCGGCCCCACCATCAGCATATTGTGGCCACCTGCTGCCGCGACTTCCAGGGCCCGCCGCGCCACCTGCTGGCCGCGCACATCGCAGAGATCGGGCAGGGTTCCATTGGGCAGGTATTTCAGCGGCTTGGGCCGTGCCGCCAATTGATGACCGGTCAGGTGGTTGACCAGTGCCAGCAGGCTTTCCGCCGCAATGATATCGAGATCTTCCCCCGCCCAGGCCGCTTCCGCCCCCGACGGCGCTGCGCAGATAAGCCCCAACCCGCGACTTTGCGCAGCAATCGCCGCGGGCAGTATGCCACCGACATGGGCCAGCCGCCCGTCGAGCCCCAGCTCGCCCAGCGCCAGATACCCATCCAGCGCGTCCTGCGGTATGGCGCCGATAGCAGCCATGATGCCCAAGGCGATCGGCAGGTCGTAGTGACTGCCCTCCTTGGGGAGGTCGGCCGGCGCCAGGTTGACGACAATACGCTTGGGCGGCAGGCCGAGGCCCGAGGCGATCAATGCCGCCCGCACTCGTTCGCCGGATTCATTGACGGCCTTGTCGGGCAAGCCGACCAGGATGATCTTGGGGAATCCCGGCGCGATCTGCACCTGCACATCGACCGGTACGGCGTCGATGCCTTGAAACGCCACCGTCGCAACGCGCGTGACCATGCCTTACGTCCCCCAGTTGCGGGAGCCTATCCCAAGCATTGTGCCGCAAGCAAGAACATAAAGCGAACAAAATGCGGCACGTTAACCACGTGGCTTGCCACAATGGTAAACCTAATCTCCCATTAACCGCGCCATGTTGAATCAAACCTCAGTTTTGTATTTGCGTGAGTGCTGCACCAATGCTTGCCAGACGGCCCTTTCCCTCGTTTTCCGGACTCGCAAAAGTCGCCATGTCGGCCCTAATGGCCGTGGTGCTGGTGGCCTGTTCCTCAGGCGGCGGTCTTTATGGCCCGGTGCAGGGCGATAACCGGCCTCACTCAGGCGTCGACCGCGCCCGCGGCATGCCGATCCAGGGCATCGACGTGGCGCGCTATCAGGAAAATATCGATTTCCGCCAGACGCTACAGTCCGGAATCCACTTCGTGTTTATGAAGGCGACTGAGGGGAAAGACTATCTCGACCCCAATTTCCGGGCCAACTGGCAGCGGGCGCGCGACGCCGGCATGCCGCGCGGCGCCTATCATTTCATGACGTGGTGCTCGCTGGCATCTGAGCAAGCCGCCTGGTTCATCCAGAACGTACCCAATGATCCCGATGCACTGCCACCGGTGCTCGATCTGGAATGGAACAACCATTCGAGCTGCAAGACCAAGCCGAGCCGCGCCGATGCGCTGGAAAAAATCCGCTACATGCTGGAAGCGATGGAGCGCCACACCGGCAAGCTGCCGGTCATCTATACCGATATGAATTTTCACCGCGATGTTTTGAACGGCGAGTATTTCCCCAACGCCTTCTGGCTGCGCTCCACCGCCGCCGAGCCGCATGAGCGCTATGGCAATCGCACCTGGACCTTCTGGCAGTGGACCCAGACGGGCGTCGTGCGCGGCGTGCGGGGCGAAGTCGATCGCAATGCCTTTTATGGCGGGCAGAACGAGTGGATCACCTTCCTGCTGACCGGTTGCGACGCACGCGCCATTGCCTCGCTTGGGCCTACCGGCAGGTGCCGGTCGGCCAAGTAAGGCGCGCTGATCCGGCGTTTGGGCTCGAAAGCGGAAGCCTGGGGGCATTGAGGAGCTTGCCACCGATTCAGCGGAGGTCTAGCTTCCGGTGATTATTGATCCGGGCCAGCGGGCCCGCAGTGTGGGAGAACGCGTCATGGCCAAGGGTCAGATGAAGAGCAACAAGGAAGCCAAGAAGCCGAAAAAGGACAAGGTTGACGCTGTAAAGAACGTCACCGGCCTCGGTTCGGGCAGCGCCGGCAATTCGGCGAAGAAGTAGGCTGAAAGCCTCGATTAATTCAGGAGGGCGGTGGGCGTGAGCCGGCCGCCTTTTTGCTGTTCGCTTAGGCCGCTGCGCTACCAAGCAGGCCGCTGGCCTTGATGCCGTCGAAGACGAATTGCACCGCAAGCGCCGCCAGCAGGATACCCACCACGCGAGACACCACGGCAAGGCCGGTGACGCCGAGCAGGCGCTGGATCGGGATGGCGACCAAAAGGGTCAGCCAGGCGAGGAACAGGATCACCACAATCGCCACCAGCACGGCCCAGAATTCGAGGTCCGTCTTGGTGCCCGTGGTCAAGAGGATCACCGCGCTGATGGCGCCGGGACCGGCCAATAGCGGCATTGCCAGGGGAAACACCGCTATATCGTCGCGCTGACGGGCTTCCACTTCTTCCTCGTCGGTGGTGCCGGTGCCGCCGGAATGGCGCGCGAACACCATGTCGATGGCGATCAAGAACAGCAACAAACCGCCTGCGGTCCGCAAAGCGGGAATGGTGATGCCGAACAGATCGAGAATCGGATTTCCCAATACGCCGAACAGCAGCAGGATCAAGCCGGCGATAATCACCCCGCGCGTCGCAAAGGCAAAGCGCTGCTTGGCGGTGTTATGCTTGGTCAGCGCCGCGAAAATGAAGGCGATATCGGCCACGCCAACCGTAGCAAACAGGGTCGCGAAGGCGACGAAGAATGTCGTACTGGGCATGACACTGGTCCCCTGTGATCGGGATAGACCTAGCGGGATTAAAATGGTTTGCCCACCCCTTGGTGGCTAGCCAGTTTGCTCGCTGCTCGGCGCCTCCCCCTTGACGGGGAAGGCTTGGTGGGAGTGCGAGAGCTACGATATCGGGACCAAACCTCCCCCTCCCTGACCCTCCCCGCGAGGGGGAGGGTGTCGACTGGGAAATCAGGTCACAGCACGCGCGCGGCGGTTGCGAGGGCGGCGAGTGCCAGTAGGGCTATAGCGTCGAGCCAGCCGCGTGACTGCGTCAGCCAGAGGGGCTGCGGCCTGGTGGTGGGCATGAATCGCGCTAGCCACACCGCGCCATAGGCGACCCAGACAAGGAAGAAGGCGACCATCCAGAGATTGGTCCAGCCGCCGCGGCCAAAGCCGACCATGACGCGGGTGACGCCGGCGCCGAGCAGGATGAACAGCAGGTAGAAGCCGGTGACGAACAGTGAGTTGCGCCAGTAGGGCAGGGTCAGCCGCTGGTCTATCGGCAAGGTGCTGCGCCAGCGGCGAAACAGCAACCAGCCAATGCCACCCAGGATCGCCGCCAGCAGAGCCCACATCAGGCGCGGCGCTTTTCGATGGCGTCCCAGATCATGACGGCAATGTCCGGCCCGCCGAAGCGCTTGATTTCGCGGATGCCGGTGGGGGAGGTGACGTTGATCTCGGTGAGGTAGTCGCCGATCACGTCGATGCCGACAAAGATCATGTCGCGCGCTTTAAGAGCTGGTGCAATCACAGCGCAGATTTCGAGGTCACGCGGCGTCAGCTCGATGAATTCGGGGCGGCCGCCAACATGCATGTTGCTGCGGGCTTCGCCCTCGGCGGGGATGCGATTGAGGCCGGCCACCGGCTCGCCATCGATGATGATGATGCGCTTGTCGCCCTTGCGCACATCCGGCAGATATTTCTGGATCATGAAGGGCTCGCGGTAGTTCTGCTCGAACAGCTCAAGCAGGCTTGCGAGATTGTGGTCGACTTCCTGGATGAAGAACACCCCGGCCCCGCCATTGCCGTAGAGCGGCTTGACGATGATATTGCCGTGCTCCTTGCGGAAGGCGTGAATCATGGCCCGGTCGCGCGTCACGAGGGTCGGCGGCATCAGCTCAGGAAACTCAGTGACGAGGATTTTTTCGGGTGCGTTGCGCACGGCCGCAGGCGGATTGACCACGAGCGTCCTGGGGTGGATGCGCTCCAGCAGGTGGGTGATGGTAATGTAGTTCATGTCGAAGGGGGGATCCTGGCGCATCAGCACCACGTCCTGGTTCGACAGATCGACGCGGCGCTCCTCGCCCAGCGTAAAATGCTCGCCCTTGGGCTTGTCTTCGACGATGATCGGCGCTGCCAGTGCCGTCAGCACGTTATCGCGCAGGGCCAGCGTATCGGCAGTGTAGTGGATCAGCTGATGGCCGCGGGCCTGCGCCTCCAGCATCATGGCGAAGGTGGAATCGCCCCTGGGATTGATGGTGGCGACATGGTCCATCTGGACCGCGACTTTAAGGTTTTTTGCCATTTTCAGCGTCTCAAGTGGCCCGAAATCTCAGTAGACCTCATCCTGAGCCTGTCGAAGGACGAAGACGTGGCAAGATCGGCGCGCCCGACCTCGTGGTTCGACAGGCTCACCATGAGGTCGCATGGATCAGCTTGCATCAAACGCGTTGGAGATGTGGCGCGGCCATCGGCCCCGCGCAAGGAAAATCACGTCGAAGCGAAATTGTGTTTCCGTGCGACGAGGGTGCTTGGCCACCCAGTATTGCGCAGCGCGGCTGATGCGCGAGCGGTTTATCCCCTCAAGCGTCTGGCCGAGACTGGATGCCTTGCTGCGGGCTTTGACCTCGACGAAGGCAATGGTGCCGAAGCGGCTAGCGATCAGGTCGATCTCGCCGAGCGGGGTTTTGTAGCGCCGGGCGATGATGCGGTAGAGCTTGAAGCGCAGGTACCAGGCGGCCAGCGCCTCGCCACGATGGCCACCAAGATAGGCCTGGATGCGGGCCTTACTTTTCGGCTTTGAGGGCGAGGGCGGCATCATAGACCTCCTTGCGCTTGAGGCCATATTGCTCGGTCACCGCATCGACGGCGGCACGCAGAGGCTGGTTGGCCATGGCGGCGATCAGCGAGGCCTGCCAGTCGGCGGCGTCAGGCGCGGTGGGTTCGGCGGCGCCGGCCACGACGATCACCGCTTCGCCCTTGGTTTCGGTATCGGCAAATTCCTTGGCCAGTTCGACCAGCGTACCGCGATGGACGCGTTCGAAGCGCTTGGTAAGCTCCAGCGCGACGGCAGCCTGCCGTTCGCCCCAGATTTCGGCCATGGCAGCGAGGGTGTCGTCGAGTCGGCGCGGGCTCTCGTAGAACACCAGGGTTTCACGTGAATCGGTGAGCGCCTTGAGCGCATTGCCCTTGGCGCCGGCCTTGGGGGGCAGAAAGCCGTGGAAGGCGAAGGCGTCGGTGGGAAGGCCGGCGACGACCAGCGCCGAAAGCAAAGCCGAGGCGCCGGGGATGGCGAACACCGGCTGGCCGGCTTCGGCGAGAGCGCGGATCAACGGAAAACCGGGATCGGACAGCAGCGGCGTACCGGCATCGGAGATCAGCGCGATGGCGGCGCCGGCGGCAACGCGGCTGACAATGTCGTCGGCCTTGGCGCGCTCATTGTGCTCATGCAACGCGATGCGGCGGCCCTTGATGCCGTAGTGATCGAGCAGGCGTGCCGACATCCGGGTGTCTTCGCAGAGGATGGCCGAGGCGGCGGCCAAAGTTTCGAGCGCCCGGATGGTGATATCGCGCAGATTGCCGATCGGGGTGGCGACGACATAGAGGCCAGGCGCCAGCGGCGGGGCGGTAAAGGTGTTGCCGGCGATGAAATAGCCCGGGGTGGTTTCCGTCATGCCTGGCACGTCCGTCGGTTGATAATTGGTTAAGCAATTGCTGCGAAAGTGTTAACAGACTGCTAGCATCGAGGGGCCGAAAATGCGGATTTTCGGGAAGGCTGGTTACGGTATCACGCTTTTTGCGCTGGCCGCCTGTTCGCCGATCCAGATCGGATCGCGCACTCTGGATTTTGGCGGCGGCGGCGGCGGTGCTCAGACATTTCCCACCCAGACCACAATGCCGATCCAGCCCACCAGCGCAGCGCAGCGCTTCGGGCGCGGGCCGGTGCAGGTATCGCTGCTGCTGCCGCTGTCGGGCGAACCGGGGCTGGCGAGCGTCGGCCAGGCGCTGGCCAATGCGTCGAGGCTGGCTATCGCCTTCATCGAGGCCAATCCCAATATTGCCGAGAACATCACCATCACGCTGCGCGATACCGGCGCGACAGTGCAGGGCGCCACGGCGGCGGCCAGCGCTGCGGCGAGCGAGGGCGCCAGGCTGATCCTCGGCCCGTTGCGGGCCGATCAGGTGACGGCGGTCGGTGCGGTGGCGCGCTCGTCGGGCATTCCGGTGATCGGCTTTTCCAATAACCCCACAGCGGCGGGGCCGGGGGTATATCTGCTGAGCGTGCTGCCCGACATGGAGATGAAACGCTCGCTGAACTGGATCAAGACGCAGGGACGGCGCGGCATTGCGGGTATTTTCCCGGCGACGGATTTCGGTCAAGCGCAAGAGGCAGCGTTCCGCCAGCAGGCAGCTATTGCCAGCTTTGCCCCGAGCGCGGTCTATACGTTTTCCTCGTCCGGCGAAGCGCAGCAGATCGTCAATCAGGCGCTGCCGCAGATCCAGAATGGGATGATCGACACGATCTTCATTCCCGACCGAGCGACGGCGCCAAGCTTCGGCGTGCTGCTGGCACAGGCGGGGGTGAAGCCGGGGGCGGTGCAGATCGTCGGGTCGGCGGACTGGGAGGGCGATCCGGCGATTGCCAACGCACCGCAACTGGCCGGCGCCATTTATCCGGCGGTCGACCCGGCCGGCATGGCGGCGATCGGCGCCGACTACCAGCGCCAGTTCGGCGGGGCGCCACACGCACTGGCCACCATCGCCTACACAGCGACGATCCTGGCCAATGTGAACACGCTGTCGATGGCCAATCCGCCGTATAATCCGGCGCTGATGTCCAGTGCGACTGGCTTCAACGGCCGCGACGGGGCGTTCCGGTTTCTGGTCAATGGCCGTGCCGAATATGCGCTGGTGCTGAAACGGATTGCGCCGGGTGGAGCGCAGGTGTTGGAGGGGGCGAAGCTGTGAAGGCGCCTCATACCCGATCGTCACCCTCGGGCTTGACCCGAGGGAACTGAACTGGTCTGACGAAGTATAGAGCCCTCGGGTCAAGCCCGAGGGTGAGGAGCGGTGGATGTTTGTCGAATTGCGGCTAAGCCGCGAGATCCGCCACGACCGCGTCCAGCACTGGAAAACCCTTGTCCGTCACGCGCAGATTGCCGTTGGGGAGGGTTTCGACAAAGCCGTAGCCTTTGAGGGTGTCGATCTGGGTGCGGGAAATCTGGCGTCCGGACAGGGCGGTGAAGCGCGCCGGGGAGATGCCTTCCTTGAGGCGCAGGCCCATGACGAGGAACTCGTCGCCCTGCTCTTCCCAGGTCAAAACGTCATCGACCACGAGGCCATGGCCTTTGGCGACGACGTTCTTCTGCCAGTCGAAGGGCATTTTTTCGGCGGCGGTGGCGTGGCGCTGGTTGTTGATCATCAGGCGGCCATGGGCGCCGGGGCCGATGCCGGCATATTCGCCATAACGCCAGTACAGCATGTTGTGCGAGCTTTCCTGGCCCGGGCGGGCGTGATTGGAAATCTCGTAGGCGGGCAGGCCGGCCTCGGCGGTCAGCTCATGGGTCATTTCGTAGAAATCGGCGGCAAGGTCTTCATTGGGCATGGCGAGCTTGCCGGCGCGATGCAGGTCGAAGTAGCGCGTGCCCATTTCGATGGTGAGCTGGTAGAGGCTGATGTGACCCTGCGCCATCCACAGCGCTTCCTTGAGCTCGTCTTCCCAATCTTCCAGCGACTGCTTGGGGCGGGCATAGATCAGATCAAAGCTCGAGCGATCGAATACCGACTGGGCGATGCGCACGGCGGCAATGGCTTCATCGACGGTGTGGCGACGGCCGAGTTCGGCCAGCGGGCCTTCGCGCAGCGATTGCACGCCGAGCGAGACGCGGTTGACGCCGGCGGCGCGGAAGCCCTTGAAGCGGTCGACCTCGACGCTGGTCGGATTGGCTTCGAGGGTGATCTCGGCCTTGGAATCGAGCGTCCAATGCTTGGCGATGGCGTCGATGATGCGGCCGGTCGACTGCGGGTTCATCAGCGATGGCGTGCCACCCCCGAAAAAGATCGACTGCACGACACGGCCGGGCGCCATCGCCGCAGTGGTGGCGATCTCGCGCTCATAGGCGGCGACATAGTCGATCTCGTCGAACGGGCCGCGATGAACGTGCGAGTTGAAGTCGCAGTACGGGCACTTGGAGGCGCAGAACGGCCAGTGCACGTAAACCCCGAACATGTCGTTGGGGCTACTGCTCAATTTGCTGTTCCACGAACTTGGCAAACGAGCGGGCGCGGTGGCTGAGGCCAAGCCGGCCGGGCGCCCAGGAGTGTTTCATTTCGGCGGTCATCTGGCCGAAGGTAATGTCATAGCCATCGGGCATGAACACCGGATCATAGCCATGACCGCGTTCGCCGCGCGGTGGCCAGACCAGGGTGCCGAAGCACTGGCCATGATAAATCACGTCGCGACCATCGGGATGGGCGAGGCAGAGCGTGGCGTTGAAGGAACCTTTGCGCTGGCCCGGCGACGTGGCATTGGCGGCCTGCAGCGCATCTTCGACGCGCTTCATGGCGTGGCTGAAATCGCGCGGCACGCCCGCCCAGTCGGCGGTATAGACCCCGGGATCGCCGTTGAGCGCGTCGACGCAGAGGCCCGAATCATCGCTCAGCGCCAGCATGCCGGACGCCTGCGCCGCCGCGTGGGCCTTCAGGCGGGCGTTTTCGGCAAACGTCGTCCCGGTTTCTTCGGGCTCGGGCAGGCCGAGTTCGCCGGCCGAGGTCAACTCCAGTCCGAAGGGCTCGAACAGCTCCTGGAATTCCTTGAGCTTGCCGGCATTGTGGGTGGCCAGAACCAGGCGGTCACCTTGGCGCAGCCGGGCAATGGGGCTCATTTGCCGGCCCTCGGCTTGGCGGCAAGGGCCCGGGATACGTCGTGCCACAGTGCACAGTTTTCCGGCGAAACGACGCGTGCCGTCTTGACCGGTTTTTGCGCGGCTGCGACTTTCTTGAGGAGCCAGCCGATCATGCGGAGAGGGCCTCTTGCTGCAACAGGCCGAGTTCGCCGATGCCCTGTTCGGCAAGCTCCATCAGCGCGTTGAGCTCATCGCGGCTGAAGGGCACCTGTTCGGCGGTGCCCTGAATTTCGACGAATTTGCCGGAGCCGGTCATGACGAAATTGGCGTCGGTATGGGCTTCGACATCTTCGAGATAATCGAGATCGAGCACCGGAGCACCGCGATAGATGCCGCAGGAAACCGCAGCCACCGAATCGCGCAAGGCCTTGCCCTTGGTCAGCTTGCGCTCGTCCATCCATTTGATGGCGTCGGCCAGCGCTACATAGGCGCCGGTGATCGAAGCGGTGCGGGTGCCGCCATCGGCTTCGAGCACGTCGCAGTCGATGGTGATCTGGTTTTCGCCGAGCAATTGCATGTCGACCACGGCGCGCAGCGAACGGCCGATCAGGCGCTGGATTTCCTGGGTGCGGCCGGACTGCTTGCCGGCAGCGGCTTCGCGGCGGGTGCGCGAACCGGTGGCGCGGGGCAGCATGCCATATTCGGCGGTGACCCAGCCCTGGCCCTTGCCACGCAGCCAGCCGGGAATGCTGGTTTCGACCGAAGCGGTGACGAGAACTTTGGTGTTTCCGAAGGAAACGAGGCAGGAGCCCTCCGCCTTCATGGCGACATTGCGCTCGATAGTCACCGCACGCATTTGATTGAGCTCACGTCCGGAAGGGCGCATCAATAATCCAGTTAGAAAGTGTCGTTAACCGCCTCTTAACCCTCATTGGTCGAGCTCACAAGCGGCGGTGGCTTGGCGCGAAGCAGCAATGCGCTTAAATGAGGCAGCACGGTTAAAGCGGAAGATTTTATCCAACAGCCATGGCCAGACCGCCCGAAGACTTTCTCAGCGTGCTCAATGCCCGCAGCCAGGACATATTCAAGAAGATCGTCGAGCGCTATCTCGACACCGGCTCGCCCGTGGGTTCGCGCGATCTGAGCCGGATGCTGCAGACTGGATTATCCCCAGCCTCGGTGCGCAACGTGATGGCGGATCTCGAAGATCTCGGCCTGATCGCGGCGCCGCATACCTCGGCCGGGCGGGCACCAACGCAGGAGGGCCTGCGGTTCTTCGTCGATGCCATGCTGGAGGTCGGCGCCGTCAACGAGGCCGAACGCAGCCAGATCGCCAAGAGCATCGAGGGCCAGCATCGGGGACAGGTCGAAGACGTGCTCACTGAAGCCAGCCAGTTGCTCAGCGGCTTGAGCCAGGGGGCTGGCGTGGTGATTGCCACCAAGGCTGACATCATCCTGCGCCATATCGAATTCGTGCGGCTCGATGCCGCCCGCGCCATGGCGATCCTTGTGGGGCAGGACGGGCAGGTGGAAAACCGCATCATGGACGTACCGCCCGGGCTGACGGCGTCGGCGCTGACCCAGGCGGGCAATTATCTGGCGCGCTATGTGGTGGGCCGGACCATTCCCGAGGCGCGCAAAGCGCTGGGTGAACAGCGGGCCGAACAGCGGGCCGAGCTGGATGAACTGACGCAGAAGCTGGTCGATGCCGGCATTGCGACGCTGGGGCAGCCCTCGGCCGCGAGCCAGCCGACGGTGATCGTGCGGGGGCGCGGCAACCTGATCAACGATACGATGGCGAGCGACGAGCTGAGCCGGATGCGGCAATTGTTCGACGAGCTGGAGAGCAAGGACGGGCTGCTCGATCTGCTCGGTGACGCCGAAAAAGCACAGGGCGTGCGCATCTTTATCGGCTCGGAAAACAAGCTGTTTTCGCTCTCGGGCTCGTCGGTCATCCTGTCGCCGTACAAGGATGCCAATGACAAGGTGGTCGGCGTGCTGGGCGTGATCGGGCCGACGCGGCTCAACTATGCGCGCATCGTGCCGGTAGTGGATTATACCGCCAATGTGATCAGCGCGATGATGGCCAGAAAACGATAGTCGTGCCGTTCGGGCGTAGCCCTCATGGCCTTCTCACCTCAAATCGCTCCAGCGGAGTGATTTGCCGGCAACCCAGAGGCATCGAAGGCTTGAAATTCAGCCCGGTTTGGCCGATATGCGGGACAAATTCAGTTATTGCGGAACGGAACAATGATGAGCGACGAAAACGCCGCCTCGGGCGATACGCCTGAAGTTGAAATCCCGGTAGAGCAGGCCGTCGATCCGATCGAAGCCCTGCGCATCGAGAATGCCGATCTCAAGGATCGCGTTTTGCGCAGCCATGCCGAGATGGAAAACCTGCGCAAGCGCACCGAACGCGACGTCAATGACACGCGCAGCTATGCCATCGCCGGCTTTGCCCGCGACATGCTGAGTGCCACCGATGCGCTGAGCCGCGCGCTGATGGTGCTGCCGGCCGAAGCGCGGACCAGTGGCGATGCGACCACCAAGAGCCTGATCGAGGGCATCGAGCTGGCCGAGCGCGAAATGCAGCGCCTGCTGGCCAAGCATGGCGTCAAGCCGATCGAGGCCGAGGGCCAGAAATTCGATCCGCACAAGCATCAGGCAATGTTCGAAGTGCCCGATCCCAGCAAGCCGGAAGGTACTGTGGTGCAGGTGGTGCAGACCGGTTTTGCCATCGGCGACCGGGTATTGCGGCCTGCGATGGTTGGTGTTGCCAAGGGTGGCCCGAGCCATGCGCCGGCTGATGAGGCGATCGACAAGAGCGCCTGAGGCTTTTCTTGCCACCAGAGTTAAGGTCGCAAGAATGGACCCCAGCCGATGAGACCAGCATTCCGACAAAAGGCCATCGCCGTTTGCAGTGCAAAGATCGCTGGAAAGGGTGAGGGCGTCGGGCTGTCGTTCTACGCCTTTTTCGCCAATCGGAACGACGATCCGGAATTGCTGATGGAAGCGGCCACCTGGTGGATCCGGACCCACAAGCTCGACCATTTCGAAAAGGCCATCAAAATCAGGGCTATGTTAGAGGCGATGGCCTGAAAAAACGGGCCATGGTTTCACGTGAATCCCCGCGCAAGTGGGGATTTTTGTTTGTGGGATATTTATCAGTCGACACCCTCCCCCCTGAGGCACAGTGTGTGCATTGTGCGCAAACCTACCCCCACCCGACCCCTTCGGGGC
>NZ_LAPV01000167.1 GCF_000971275.1 Devosia psychrophila
TAGTGGCTAGGCGCCCATGGGGGCACGGTGCGGAGGGTGGCCCTGCTCTTGACCTCGGCCCCGGTAACGCCCGTGCGGTCCTCCACAGGCGTTCTGGCCCGGATGCGACGGGCACGATCGTTCCGATCGTTTCCAATCGGGTGCGCCGACCTCGCGTCCAGCGCTTTGGACCACCGTGACGGGCCGCGATGGTCGCGGCCTCCCCATGGAGGTTCTGAAAATGAACAGAAAAGAGAACAAACCCCGCGTCGACATTTACGCGAAGATTACCGACCGCATCGTTGCGGATCTGGAGCAGGGTGTACGGCCATGGGTCAAGCCATGGAGCGCCGGAAATCTGGCTGGTCGCGTCACGAGGCCCCTGCGCTACAACGGAACTCCCTATCAGGGCATCAATGTTCTGCTCTTGTGGTCGGAGGCGGTCGCGCGCGACTTCGTCTCGCCATTCTGGATGACGTTCAAGCAAAGCGTGGAACTGGGTGGCCATGTTCGCAAGGGGGAGACGGGCTCGACCGTCGTATATGCCAGCCAGTTCACCAAGACTGAAACCGATGACCGGGGCGATGAGGTGGAGCGGGGTATCCCGTTTCTCAAGGCTTATTCGGTGTTCAACGTCGATCAGATCGATGATTTGCCGGAGCATTATTATGGTGCGGCCGCGCCGGTGATCGAGCCGTTGGCGCGCATAGCCCACGCCGATGCGTTCTTCGACGCTACGGGCGCCAAGCTCGTCTATGGCGGATCGCAAGCCTATTATGCGCCGGGCTCCGACCATATTCAGCTCCCGGTGTTCGAGAGCTTCCGCGACGCCGAGTCTTTTGTGGCGATCAGAGCGCACGAGACCGTGCACTGGACAGCGCCAGCCCATCGAGCGAACCGCAATCTCAGTCGCTACCACAAGGATCGCAGCGAGCGCAGTAGCGAAGAGCTGGTCGCCGAACTGGGATCAGTTTTTTTATGCGCCGATCTCGGCATCGTCCCCGAGTTGGAGCCACGCCCAGACCACGCGAGTTACCTCTCGAACTGGCTGAACGTCCTTTCGAACGACAAACGCTTTATCTTCTCGGCCGCCGCGCATGCGCAACGGGCCGTGACTTATCTCCATGACCTGCAGCCGCAGGCGACCGCGGTTGCCGAGGCAGCATGATGGTGCAGGCTTCTGTCATCGACGAGGGGTGACCATTTTCTTCGCGACCACGGTCGGGCCGCCCTGCTCCCTGCTATCCTCTGCATCGTGTTGCAGCCTTCGGTTTGGCGTGGCGAGAACGCTGCGCACTACCCTAATCTCGATCAGGGTAGCATAGATCGGGAGAGGCTCGGTTCAGCATGCTGATGCCGGCGGGTTCGTCCGATGTGGATTTCTTCTGCTACCCAGTTTCATCGACTGACCGGAGCACGGCAGACGGGTTTGGTTCGTTTGTCGGAGTGTCTGGCGCCAGACGTGGCATGGCGGGGAGGTCGTTGGGATTGTGCCCGGCCGTGAGTGGGATTGGACGGTGATGCCGATGAAGGGTCGCCTGTCCGCATTCCTGTGGCTTCTGCGACGGGCACCCCTACCTGCGTCCTCGATGTGGCTGGTCTGACCGAAGGCCGAACTCGCTGCGCTCAGTCTCGCTCTTATCCCCACAACGCCCGGCCTCGACTTTCTTCCCCTGGCCGCTGCGCGCCCATTCCTCGCGGGCTAAGAAAGTCTCACCGGTCGCCCTTCATTTCATTCCGGCCCCGTCGGGGTGCAGGTCGATCGCCTCCGGTCTGTCGACCGCCATCGAGGTCGCGGTGGTCGCGGCCCGAGAAACACAAAGGAATACGACAATGGCAACCATCGGCACCTTCACCGCAAACGGCACCTCCGGCTTCGCTGGCACGATCAAGACCCTCAACCTCAACGTCAAAGCCAAGATCGTTCGTATCGAACGCACCTCCGACAAGGGCCCCGACTTCCGCGTCCTCTGCGGCACTTTCGACTTCGGCGCGGCCTGGCAGAAGACCGCCAAGGAAACGGACCGCGACTACCTCTCGGTCAAGCTGGACGATCCGAGCTTCCCTGCCCCGATCTACGCCACCCTGATCGAAGTCGACGGCGAGGAAGGCCTGCAGCTGATCTGGTCCCGGCCGAACCGGGACTGATGTCCCGGCCAGAGGGCTCCGCCGCAGGGCGGGGCCTTCAGCCTTTCGAAAGCAAGATTGCGATCCACCTTCCACTGCTATACTATGCAGCATTAGCAGCATTAGCAGCATTAGCAGCATTAGCAGCAAATACAGGAGACGATGATGGCCAAGGCAGACGGCACTTATTCGACCAGTGATCTGTCGCGCAAGTCCGGTGACATCATCGCGGAAGCAATGCGCCATCCCGTCATCATCACCCAGCGCAACAAGCCAAGGCTGGTGCTCCTCAACATCGAGGACTATCGACGCCTGCGCGGCAGCGCCGACCGACGCGCCGCAGGCACCATCGATACCATGCCTGAAAACTTGCTGTCAGAATTCGAGGATGCGGTGGAGGCCTATGCTGAATCCGACGAAGCCTCACGGCCGTGAGCTTCGAGGATATCCAGATTGCCCGCGTCATTCGTTATCCCTATCTCTGGGCACGTGAGGATGGCGACAGTGTCAAACTGGCGCTCGCCTAGCGCACCCAGGGATGCAAAAGATGGCCAGACCGGCCATCTCCGTCACGCCGGGCGGCGCTATTTGTTGAGCGTGTCCTTCAGCGCCTTGGCAGGAGCGAAGGTGAGCTTGTTTGCCGCCGCGATCTTGATGGTCGCGCCGGTCGAGGGATTGCGGCCATCGCGCTCGGGCGTAGCCTTGACCTTGAACTTGCCAAATCCTGGGAGCGAGATCTCCTCACCGGCTACGGCAGCATCGGTTATGGCCTTTAACACGCCATCGACCAGCGCTTTGCCCTGAGATTTTGTGAGATTGTGTTCGGCGGCGAGCTTGTCGGCGATCTCGGTTGCGGTGGTCATTGAGCGGCTCCTCGTTCAAGTTGATCCATGCTCTATGCCATCGGTTCACGGGCCTGTCATCTAGCGTTTCGTCGGCGGCGGGACGTTGGGTGGCCAGACCATTACACTAGGGCCAATGACCTCGCAGTTCCAAGCACGCCTTCTACCTCTTGATCAACAGACCACTCTTACCATACGATGCGTGATGTTTGATGCGAAGGGAATTCGCCGATGCGAACAACGCTGACGATCGACGACGACGTCCTCACCGCGGCCAAGGCGCTTGCCAGGCAGCAGCATCGAGGTGTAGGCGAGGTCATCTCTGATCTCGCAAGACGTGCAATTCGCCGTCCTCAAGCCGCAGGGCAACGCAACGGCGTTCCGCTCCTCTCGCCTCGGCCAGATGCGCCCCTGGTTACGCTGGAGCTCGTCAATGCTTTGCGCGACGAGACGCCGTGACGTTCCTGCTAGACGTCAATGTGCTCATTGCATTGATCGATCCGGGTCACGTTGCCCACGACGACGCGCATGCCTGGTTTGAAACGACCGGAGAAGGGGACTGGGCAACC
>NZ_LAPV01000168.1 GCF_000971275.1 Devosia psychrophila
CACTCCAACATCTTTGATAGCGAGACGCCCCTCCCGAAACAAGTGTTGCTCGACCGCGAAAAGACCTTGTTGGGCTTCACTGTCCGATACGGTCGGGTGCACGATCAGCTTCGGCTTCTGCTGAACGTCGGCGAACTTGGCGACTGGAATCGAAAGTATCACGGCGGCAAACTCGGTATTTGCGACTTGGTGGCCGAGCAGTACCCTTTGGTGATCTTCCATGGCGACGTCGGCACCGGCAAGACGGCGACGGCCGAATGCATCGCCAACCGGCTCGTTGCGGAGTCACGCGCCCCCGATTCCATCCTGTTCAAGCTGTCCAATCGCGTTCGCGGCAACGGAATGGTTGGCGAAATGGGATCGCTGCTCACGGAGGCCTTTCAAAGAGTGACCCAGTCCGCCGGGAAAAACCGCCGGGCGATCCTGATCATCGACGAAGGCGACAGTCTCGGGGCTTCACGTTCGCAAGAGCACAGTCACCACGAAGACAAGGTGGCGGTAAACACGCTCATTCAGGGCATCGACGACCTGAGGCAGTATGGTGGCCGTATCGTCGTGATCTTGTGCACCAACCGCTTGTCGGTCCTCGACGCCGCCCTGCGGCGCCGCGCGGCCATCGTCGAAGAATTCCGCCGACCTTCCGACACCGAGCGTCTCCAGCTCTTCCAGATGGACCTTGCCGGAATGCGGCTTGCTCCGGCGCAACTGGCGGAGTTGGTCCGCGCGACCGCGGCCAACGGATCTCATCCCGCCTGGACCTACTCCGATATCCGCACTCGACTGTATCCGGCTGCCCTGGCTCGGGCTTATCCGACGCGATCCCTCGCCTCGGAGGACTTGATGACGGTCGCCAAGACGCTGCAGGCTTCACCAGTCATGGAGGACAGGTGATGGTCCGATCGCCCCTATTCGGACGGCGAATCCATATCTCGGGCAGCGTGGTCAGCGATCTGGCCGTTGCATCCACGGAAGATGTAGAGGGGGCCCGCGAATTCCTCCGTCTTTTGGTCAAACAACTCATTAAACGGGGAGCGAATTTCGTATTGCCCGTTGATGCTGAGCCCGTCCGAAAAGCCGATGGCCTACCCGTCTGTTTCGATTGGTTGGTCTGGCAGGCGGTCAGGAACAATCTGACACTCCGCCCGACAGATGTTCCTGGCCCTTTCGTGGTAGCCGTCCAGCATCACAAGACCGAGGAACAGATCCCGGAGGCGTTCACCGATCTCTGGGACGAGCTACGGGCCTCCCAGTTGGTCAAAATCGAAAGTGCGGCCCATTGGAACATGAACAGCAAACGGATGGAGGCCCAGGCCCGCTTCGGTGACATCCTCATCGCTCTGGGCGGCACAGAAGGGGTTCTTTACCTCGCCAACCTCTACCATGAGGCGGGCAAGCCGATCGTTCCGCTAAATCTCCCTCTTTGTCCGGAGACGACCGGCGCCAGGCGCATCTACAATTTCGGTCTTGCAAGCGCGCAGAGCCGCCGACTGTTTCAGATTGCGGAAGACGGCGACGCCCATGATTGGATCAACAAGATTGGTTTTCCGAGAAGGCAGCCGATTGTCAATCGCGTTGCCGTGTTGGTGGATTTGCTCGAGGCGCTTGAACGACCTAGGGCCTTTGCCGTTCGCCTGCTCAATCCCGACCATGAAGACAACGCGGACGTCGACACCTTCTTCGATGTCGTCGTCAAGCCCGTGATGGAGGGCGAGCTTGGCTATAGGCTGGTTGTCATCGACGGGCGTCAAGCCTACGAGCATGCCCGCATCGACGAAGAGATTTTCGCCAAACTCCACCGCAGCAGCGTGGTTCTCGCCGACTTGACGGGCGCCCGTCCTAACTGCTTCTTGGAACTAGGCTATGCCTTGGGACGCGGATTGCCAACCATGGTGACCGCGCGGGAAGGATCAAACATACCGTTCGACATCACTACTTTTTCGGGCCTGCGCTGGAAAGCGGCGGGGAGCGCCGAGGAACGCAAGCGCGCCTTTAGGGAACATTGGATGGCCATCCGCAATCGCCCGAGGCTCGTGCCCGCGGATCCCCTGATCTCATGACCGGCAATCAGGAAGTCTTCATCTCGGTCGATATCGAGGCTTCGGGACCCGTTCCCGGCGTCTTCAGTATGTTGACTATCGGCGCCTGTCAGGCGTTCCGGCCCGAAATCACCTTCAAATGCGAGATGAAACCGATCAGCGATGCCTTCGACCCAAAAGCTCTGGAGGTGACCGACCTATCGATGGCAGATCTGAAGCAGCGCGGCCTCGATCCGCGAGCAGCGATGACCGCCTTCGCGGACTGGCTTTCGAGCGTGAAGGGCCCCGACGAGACGTTGGTGTTTGTCGGCTTCAACGCGCCGTTCGATTGGTCCTTCGTTAACTACTACTTCCACCGATATCTCGGCGAGAACCCGTTCGGCTTCACCGCACTCGACATCAAGGCCCTATATATGGGGGCGACAGGTTGCACCTGGCGGGATACTCGCTCCAGCAAGATCGCGGCACATCTGTCGCCGTCGGGATCAGGTACGCATGATGCCTTACAGGACGCGCAATATCAGGCGGAGCTTTTCCGGCTCACTTGGGGCGTAGTGGGCAAGCGCAAGTAAACTCCTGGTTGGCCCTGCGTCCCTTACCCCTCGATTAGCGCGGCTCGTTGAAATCGCGCACTTTTGCCCCGCCGCAATCGCGGCGCTTGGGGTTGCCTATCGGCTGTCCCTGTTGGCCATCTTCAGGGCCTCGCTGACATTCCTGGCTTGGTTCCGGTAGGGTGATGGCGGATGGGGGAGCTACAGCGGCAAGGCGCGTACTTGCGTCGTTCGAGGGCGGCAGGCGCTGAAAGTCACGACAGACGCGTCACCTGACTAGCCTGACTCTATCCTGCAATGCCAAGGCACCGGGTACGCTCTTTTCGGCGAGAGCGGCAAGGATCTCGATGAGCGCCTGCCGCACCCCCGAATCCTCCGCTAGCTCACTACCGCTTGAGCTCAGCGTCGACGCTGCGAGGTGAACAAGTGCCTCACCCGTTCCGTCGCGATACCAGAGACCAGATTCCTTGTTTGCCTTAAGCATCGCCGCGATCCAGCGAAGACCATCGAGCAATAGCGGAGCGCCAAAGCCGGTGGTGAGGAACTGCGCGAAGCGCACGATGCACTCTTCGTCGCGATTCAGGTGTGTCGCAGCCCAGCGTTCATACAACCCGCGCGAACGGAAAGCCGCACCGGTCGGCAGACAGGCAAGTGCCGTTTCGTTGCCAAACCCGAGAACGTCACCAATGAGCCTTTCCCCATAGACCCAAAGGCCGCGCTGAGACCAATCGGCGTCGAGGGCGTACTCGGACATCGAACGCCAAAGCTGCTCGAACGCGGCAACATCATCGATCTTTCCGACGCGTAGAAAGAGCCCGCGAGTAAAGTGCTGCAGAGCGAAGTGAGCTGCCGGCCCATGGGTGAGCACAGACTCCCATTTCG
>NZ_LAPV01000169.1 GCF_000971275.1 Devosia psychrophila
TTCTGTCTCGGTTATGCTCTCGACGACCAGTCCAGCCGGAATCAAGGACGAAGTCCGCATATTCATCGCCATGTTGCTGATTCCTCTTCGAAAACAGCACCACCTCGCCACCAAATATCATCGAGAGTGAGTCAGAGCCACTATTGCTCGCGAATTTACAGCCAAGATGGATGCGGTCGGCACCTTCCTCTTCGAAGCCAGCATTCTCAAGGATGGCAATGGTTCGGCCGTAACGGCGAAGCCTGACTTTACCAGCTACTATTCCAACGCTTACCTCGACACCACGCCATGACAAAAAGCCGGCGCATGGGGCTCAACGCTGTCATCTTCGGCTTGGGCAGCCATGAGGCCGGCTGGCGCATGCCCGAGAGCAATGCCTTGCCTCGACCGATCTCGACTACTGGATCGATATTGCGCGTCGCGCCGAGAATGGCGGCTTCGATGCCCTTTTCCTGGGCGATGTGCTGGCCATTCAGCAAAGTCCCGACCGGCACCGGTCTGACGCCATGGATCCGCTGGTCATTCTCTCGGCCCTTGCAGCCGTTACCCAGCGCATCGGGCTCATCGGCACCGCCTCGACGAGCTATGATCACCCGTTTCATCTGGCGCGGCGCTTCGCATCGCTCGATCACATCAGCAAAGGTTGGGCGGGGTGGAACATCGTCACCTCATCCAATCCTCTTAAGGCCTATAATTTTGGGCTTGATGCGATGCCCGATCATGCCGAGCGCTATGCCCGGGCCTCCGACGTAACCGAAACCACGCTTGCCCTCTGGGACTCATGGCAGCAGGATGCCCGCATTGCCGATAAGCAGGCAGGCCTATATCTCGACAGCGCGAAGGTGCGGCGCATAGATCATGATAGTCCATTCGTCCCGAGCCGTGGCCCGCTCAAAGGGCCGCGCTCGACGCAGGGCCTGTCAATTCTGGCTCAGGCCGGTGCCTCGGAAGCTGGAAGGGACTTTGCCGCCCGCTATGCGGATATGGTTTTCACCGTGCAGTCCCATCTCGCCGGTGCCCAAGCCTTCTACCGGGATATGAAAGCGCGCCGCCAGCCTGGGCCGTGCGCCAGAAAGTCTGCTGATCTATCCCGGTATCGTGCCAATAGCGGCTTCAACACGCCAGCAGGCTGAAGACCGGCTGGCGCAGATGAATGGCTTCATGGTCATAGAGCACCTCCTCGTCAAACTCTCCGAATTTTTGGGCGCCGACCTGTCGCAAGCCGATCTCGATGCCCCGCTCCCTGGCGACATCGGGGGCCATGCTGCACAAAACTAGGCGAGCCAGAGCCGGGTCGCCGTTCTGGTCGGAATTGCCCAAGGCGACAGGCTTAGCCTTCGACCGCTGCTGATGCGTCTTGCAAGCGGGCGAGGTCATCTGCTTGCAGTGGGCACAGGAGCGGACATACAGATACAATGCGGGACTGGTTCGACAACGGCGCTGCAGACGGCCCAACGTCATGGCCCCTGTCTGCCAGGCGACCTGGCAAGTTTCATCGATGTTGTGATCCCCAAACTCGCTGAGAGAAAACTATTTGCGGTGGACCACCAGCCCACCCTCCGCCAGCTATTCAGCTTGTCCGCGGCCTAAAGCTTCGCGGGATATCTTTAAGCTTCGGCAAGGCGCCTCATTCGGTCGTCGGAAAGGCGGCTCAACAGTCCTAAAAACGGCCATTCCTCGTCCAAAACATCTGCATTGGGTCTGTACATTTTTGAAGGATGCGCGCGGTTCGGACAACTCACATTTGTCGGGGCGTCACACGCAGGTTAATCCCGGTATCAGGGCGCACGGTCATCAGCATGGTCGGATGAGGCAGGGGGCGCGGACCTGGGGCAAAGCGGAAGCGGGACAGCAAGGTCCCCAGGATAATCTGGGCTTGCATCATTGCAAAGTTGGCCCCAACACAGACGCGCGGGCCTGCTCCAAAGGGCAGATAGGAATAGCGGTCCCGGGCCTTGACCTGCTCGGGCAGGAAGCGGTCTGGGTTGAAGGTATTGGGATTGTCCCACAGCGTTGCGTGGCGATGAAGCGCATAGAGCGGCAGGAAGATCACATCATTTGCGCGAATATCGCGACCACCCAGCTGGTCGTTGGCGAGCACTTCGCGCGCCAACATTCCCACCGGTGGATAGAGCCGCATGGATTCCTCAAGGATGCGCCGGCCGAGCGGCATATCCTCAAGATGTCCCAAGCTGGCAGGCTGATCGTCGAGAACGCTCCGGGCCTCAGCATAAGCTTCTTCCTGGACTTTTGGATAGAGCGCTAACAGCTGCAGCGCCCAACTGAGGGCCAGTGCGGTTGTTTCGTGGCCCGCGACGATGAAAAACTGCATGTTGTGCAGCACATCTTGAGCCGACATTGTACGCCCGGTCTCAGGATCCGTTGCCTTGAGCATGAAGTCGAGCAAGTCATCAGCTTGGCCGGTCGCCTGCGCGCGGCGAGCGTCAATGGCCTTGGCGACCATGTCGTGCATGGTGTGCACGGCACCATAGCCCAGCAGCTCTCCAGGACGCGGAAACCAGCTTGGGACGCGCAAAAAGTCGAGAAGTGATGCTTTTCCCGCGGTTTCAAAATAACGAATGATAGCAGCGCCATAGACTTTGGCATCGAAATGCTCCCTTCCCGATAAGGCGACCTCGCAGATTACATCGAAGGTCGCGGTGAGCATTTCGGCCACCAGTTCTGCATGCGGCCCGGCCGCGTGCAGCCGCTGAGACGCCCGTTCTGCAGTTGCCGTCATCACGGGAGCGAGTGCTGTTACATTGCGCTGCGCGAAAACCGGCGCGACGGCGCGACGCTGCCATCGCCACTCAGCGCCTTCCGCGGTGAACAGGCTATTGCCGATTGCCGGTCGAAGCATGCGCAACATGACCTCGGACTTGGGATAGTTGGCGGCGTTGTCGAGATAGATTCGCCGCAACGAGGCCGGGTCCTGCACCATGTGCCAGCGAGACGCGCCCATGCGCCCCGACACTATTGGTTGCTGATAAGCAATGGCTGGAATGATCTCGAGCACGTTGCGGCGGGCAGCTCGCACCGACTGGAGGATAGATAACGGCTTACCATGAGGCTCAACATGGGGAGGCAGCATCTGCAGATCAGTTTGGGGCAAGACCTGTGTCCTCGGTTCCACGCAGGCTAGTCGTATCCCATTAGATTGCTCATCCAAAACCACACGTAGGTGATTCTGCTCCCGCTACGAGCTCTGATGCCACACAGCTCAGCTCCGTCGCCCTGCGGCTTAATCAAAGACCCCGAAAAACCCTGGACTTCGAGACGCCGGCCGATAGGTCACGGAAGGTGTTGCAGTGACCGGTTGAACCCACCCCCCCATTCAGGTCGTTCAAGCAGCCTCGATGCTGTCCCGAAAGCTGTCACTCCTGCGGACCTCAGCACACTTCAGTCGGGGGCGACCGCCATGACGATGCTCGAGGTTTATTGGCCTCCAAAAATTCCAACACCGC
>NZ_LAPV01000017.1 GCF_000971275.1 Devosia psychrophila
CATGTCCGAGTCTTTCGTCAAAACCCTCAAACGCGATTACGCCTCGACCCATATCCTGCCCGACACCGATACCATCCTGGTCTTTGCCGGAATGGATGGAGGACTATTGTCAATCCCACCCGCACTCAGGACTGAAGTTCAAATCGCCCCGCCAGTTCATCCGCCTCAGTGCTTAAACCCAACCGCCGAACTGTCAGGTAAAACGGGGTCCACTCCAGGGCACGATTCCAAAGCCGAAAGCTTCCGACCCGAGGCTGTGTGAAAACTCCGGATTATGGTATGATTTGGCACTGCTTCGGAGGTGCCAAATGGGACGTTTTGTCCAGGCTGCTGACCGTGACCAGGCGAGCTTTCTGCCGGCACAAGCGCGTTTACCGCATCTACCGTGAGCTGGAGCTGAACCTGAGGATCAAGCCGCGCAGGCGGCTGAAGCGAGACAAACCGGATGCTTTGGCGGTGCCCGCTGCGCCAAACATGGTCTGGTCCATGGACTTTATGGCGGACCGTTTGGGAGACGGCCGACAGTTCCGGCTCCTCAATGTCATCGACGACTTCAACCGCGAGGGATTGGGCATCGAGGTGGATTTCTCGCTGCCCGCCGAACGGGTCATTCGTAGTCTGAACCAGATCATCGAATGGCGCGGCAAGCCATTGGCAATCAGGGTCGACAACGGCCCGGAATATGTCAGTGGCAAACTCATGGCGTGGGCGCAAAGCCAAGGCATTGCCTTGCGTCACATCCAGCCCGGCAAGCCCCAGCAGAACGCCTATGTGGAACGCTACAACCGCACGGTCAGGCACGAGTGGCTCGACCAATACACCATCGAAACCATCCAGCAGGCCCAGGAGTTCGCCACGCAATGGCTATGGACCTATAACAATGAGCGGCCCAATATGGGCATCGGCGGCATAACACCCGCCCAGAAATTGGCAATGGCTGCGTAAATTCTACCAAAGTGCCCCGTTAAAAACGGGGGGATTACCATCTCAACGGTGACGGATGCGGTGCTCGATGAAGTTGCCGCCTGGCAGCAGCGGCCGCTTGATCCGATTTATCCGTCACGGAGGTGCCGACGTTTCACCGGGATGGCTAATTTGGACAACCGGATTGTCGATCGCAACTTTGCCGTCCTCAGCCAAGCGTAGGCGTGGACAGAGTCGATGCTTGGACGCCGTGTCCGCGTTTAACGGCTTGGCGCACGACTTGTTTGCCCAGTCTAACGGCTGAGTTGACTTTAACGGTCAACATCAACGCTGGCCTAGTCCCGTACCGCATATTATGCGAATCCGAAACCGTCGTTCCTACGCAGCGCTCGGCGGCGACCAGAAGGAGGCCGGAAGCAGACTTTGGCGAGGTGAGGATAGTCGGTTGGCAATGCGCGACAACACGATGAGCTGGGTGGCGGAAACCAGTCGCCGATCTTTTTCTGGATTTCTATTGCTGGACTGAGCGCTTACAGCTCGAGCCTACCTCGATCTAGAAATGGACAGACACGGCGATGTCAGACCGCCAACCACCTATTCATTGGCACAACCTGTTTATCCTGGGTCAATACCAATACCAGGCGATGGCGGTATTCTTATTCCCCCTCATAGCTTTGGTCATCGCGGCTTCCGCCGCCGGCTGGGGATGGGAAGCATGCAGTGTAGAAGACTGCACCGCAATGCAGCGCCTGGGCGATCTTTGGAGCGCCGTCGGCTTTGTGTATGTCCTGCTGGAAGAAGTACTGAAGGTCACGCCTCAGTCGATGCACGAAGAGATCGAAGGATCCTTCGCACTTTTCGGAGATGACTTGCCAGATGCGCGCCAGGCTAAAGAACGCTTTAGAAGGTTCGCAAGGTTTACTGGGCGCATTCTCATGCCCCTTGTCAGAACTACGGAGGCATTCCTGGTTGTCGTCGGCACCGTACTAGGCGGATTTGGTGACCTTCTTGGTGCGGCCATTCGCACCACGTTACTCAGTTAGCCACCATTCCACTATAGCTTGATTACTCAACCGCGGGATCATCCGGGATCGGCGGATTTGCCCCGAGCGGGGCAATATTCTGGATGCGACAGGTTTCAGCCGCTGACCCTCCCAAGGCAAGGCATTGCGCAGGCGTCATCCCCTCATAGACGGAGGCGAGAAACGGCGCCCAGGTGCCGGTTGGTCGAAAGGGCAAAGTGCCACCTTTGGCCCATGCCTCGAATTCGGCATCGGGAATATCCACTCCAGAAAGTTTCTCCAATGTACGCAACGCAAATCGCCGCGGTATCTCGCCTTCCGTACCCTTGGTATCCGCGCGCAGGATCGACAGGCTAACATTCACCATTTGGATGTCTAGTTCACGATCCTTGTTCCAATACCCAGTGGCGGCGCTGCCAAGCACCCCGACTACGGTAATGGTGCTGGCCCCGATGCCGATCAGTAAGTCCTGCCACCATTTACGAGCCATGTTTCTCTCCGGAGCGCCGTACAGTCAACTCTGTAGGTTGCGCAGGGGCCAAGGGCAACACTGCGACTTTTCGGCCCCTACCTCACCGCTGCGCTAAAGCGTGCTGGTCGGGTTCACGTTGCAGGCCGCGGTGGCTTTGCGCCGCATCTCACGCAACTTAAGAACTGTCGGCACGAGAACGCATCTTGCCCCGAGACCCGTCCCATGCTGCGGGCGCGCGGGAGTCTGCCGTAGTGTCACTTGGGCTAGCTTGTGGGGCGGCTGAACGAGGCGTCGCGCGAGCCGAATTAGATATACAAATATATATGAAGATGGAATATTGATCACTAAATGATATCGGCCGATCACCAACTAAGTGACTCTTGATCGCGTAACATGTATCACCACGCTGCAAGGATACAGGATAATGCATCATGGGATATAAGAGCGAGCATCTCGTGAGCCAAGTTCGCGAGGTTCGGGAAGCCCTTGGGCTAAGCCAACGCGCGCTCAGCGAACGCACCGGCCAGACACAGAGCCATATCTCTCAGATCGAGAGCGGTAAAATGGAACCGGGGCTATCGAGCTTCATCGATATGGCCCGCGCGCTTGAGCTCGAACTCGTTCTCGTGCCGAAGAAACTGGTGCCAGGCGTGACCGCCCTCATGAGGTCGCAGGCTACACCCGACATGCACGTTCATGCGGGTCAGCCCAACGACAAGCGCTTCGCGCGTGCCGAGCGCCTCGTGAAGAAGCTCAAACAAGTCTATGGCAGCTCGGCCGACCTCGACCGCATCGAGGAGTACCTGCGTTTCCTCCGCCGCGTGAACCTGAGCGGTCAGGAGATGCAACTGGTGCGCGGCGAGATGGATCGACTCGAACGCTACCAGGTGAGCCCGCAGGCTGCTCCGGTTGTTCGTGACATCGCGCAGACCCTGCAACGGCTTCGCAACTCGGTCGCCCATGGCGTACCCAACGAGCCACGCGCTGCCTATGCGCTTGACGATGGAGACGACAATGCCTGACGTCTCGGTTCTCGATGTCCGGCTGAATGGGCGGGCAATTGCCACCCTCACCCACCTACAGGGCGACCGCACCATCTTCGCATTCAATGAGGACTATGTTGGGGACGCCAATCGCCCGACTTTGAGCTTGTCGTACAAGGACAATCTTGGTGGCCTGATTACAAACTCACGGCCCACGCAACGCGTGGTGCCGCCGTTCTTTTCCAACCTGCTACCCGAAGGCCATCTGCGCCGTTATCTTGCCGAGCGCGCAGGGGTGAATCCGCAGCGCGAGTTTTTCCTGCTCTGGATGCTGGGGCAGGATCTGCCCGGCGCGTTGTCTATCCACCCAGCCGAGGGCGAAGCGCTGCCGCCAGGCGTCGCTGAGGACCTGCCCGACAACGCGCGACCCAACGCCTATCGGTTCTCCCTCGCAGGTGTTCAGCTCAAATTCTCGGCACTCGAGAGTGGCCACAAGAGCGGCGGCCTCACCATCCCGGCCGAGGGCGTCGGTGGCTCATGGATAGTGAAATTGCCTTCACAACAATTCGCGGGTGTACCCGAGAATGAATTCTCGATGATGCGCCTGGCCTCCATGATTGGCATGGACGTGCCTGCCATCGAACTCATCGACCTCGATGCTATCTCCGGGATGCCGGAAGGCATTGGAGAACTGAAAGGCCAGGCGCTCGCCGTCAGTCGCTTCGACCGCACGGCGGATGGCCCCGTGCACACCGAGGACTTTGCCCAGGTGTTCGGGGTCTTCCCCGACGACAAATACAAGCGCGCGAGCTACGCGAATATCGGCCGCGTCATCGGTACAGAAACCGGCGACGCCGGCATCGCCGAGTACATTCGCAGATTGGTTTTCAGCGCGCTTATCGGCAACGGCGACATGCACCTCAAGAACTGGTCGCTGATCTATCCCGACAGCCGCACCGCGGCTCTGTCCCCGGCCTACGACCTCGTCTCCACTATCCCCTATATCGTGGGTGAGGACACTTCCGCCCTCAACTACTCACGTACCAAAAAGATGACCGAGCTCAACACGGAAGAACTCCGTTATATGGCGGCAAAAGCGCTGCTGCCAGAGAAGCTCGTCATCGATACCGCCACCGAGACCGTGCAGCGATTTCGCGAGGCGTGGGAGACGGAGAAGAAAAACCTGCCTATTGCAGAAAAGGCTACGTCGATGATCGACGCTCACGCGCCGATGGTGCCGCTCTATCGCGAGCTGTCTTAGCTACCATTTGCACCAGCACATGCCGGGGCGACGCTGGCGCCCTTTCCAGATCAGATATTATGCGAACCCGCTGCGCATCGACTTGGGCCGGTTGGATGATGATCCGCAGTCTTCGCGGCCCCCCGGACGGTGGCGCTTTCCAAAGTTGGCGCCGATTTGTGGCGCGCGTTGGAGCGTTATGATCGTCGCGACAGTGATCTCGCTTTACAGACCGTGTCTAATCGACCGCGTCGCTGCCGGCGGTGTCCTGCGCCGTCGCTCCGGAAGCGCTGCCAAGGCCCCGCTCGTAAGTGGGCTGACCGAGTATCAAATCCACGCAGTGCCGGACGGCATCCTGACGACTGACATAGCCGGGTTGGTGCGCGATCCAAGCGTCGATGGACGCAATCGTCTCAGAAGTAATGCTTACTGTAATGTGCTCTTTCAAAGCCGGTCATCCCTGTTGCCCAACGGCATTCTAGCTGCACCCGCACTCAAGACCAGTTTGAGGCGCATAGCGCCTCTCCGCTTAGCTTGTGGCAAAACAAAAGTGACGCATTGTAGCCAAGGTCACAGCTTAGATAAAAGCAGCAAGCCCTAAAGAGATCCAGAACTGCCATGAGCGAAGAAACCCACGCTGTTGATGAAAACCTGGTCCGCACGTCGGAGATCGTTGCGGCGTTCGTGGCCAATAACGCAATCGGTGCCAGCGACTTACCGCGCCTTATCGGAAACGTCTACACAGCGCTCGGCGGCCTCGACCAGCCGGTTATCGGTCCAACAGTGGAACTGGTGCCTGCGGTGTCGATCAAAAAGTCCGTGACTTCCGACTTCATCGTCTGCCTCGATGACGGCAAGAAATTCAAATCGATGAAGCGACATCTCGCTGGCCTTGGGATGACGCCAGACGAGTACCGTACCAAGTGGGGTCTGCCCTCAGACTACCCGATGGTCGCTCCGAACTACACGGCGACCCGATCAGCCCTAGCAATCAGCAGTGGACTGGGGCGCAAACCAGCGCCGGTGGTGGCGACGCCCAAGCCCAAGAGGAACTCAGCAAAAACCGCTTAAGGGAATGCTTGGTCATTTGTCGCCGATCCCGTCCGCGGGACAAGGATCCCGCGGTGATAACATCGCCGCGGTCAGGCAGCGGTCCATCCCATATCCACTGGAAGAACGGCGCCATTGAGGGGACGGGCCTCGTCGGATGCGAGAAACAGCACGGCGTTGGCAATATCGATCGGATCGAGCGTTCGGGGATCGCTGGCATGGTAGGCGCCCATGCGCTCCAGGGCAGCCTGGTCGAGAGTGCTGTCCTTGACGCTGTACCCGACAGCTGTTCGATGCGGCGTCTTAAAAATTTTCTGATCACTTAGATGCGCACTCCATCGCATCGGAGGCTCTCCCCTCCTATATCCAGCAGAAATCAACCTATTTTTGCTGAGAAATCATGGTAGCGCTCCCCCATTATCCGAGCGCCCAGGCGCGCTCCGCTGATCTTTTTATACATTTGCTTGGCCTAAGCCTTGCCATCATAGGCGGCGTCATCTTGCTCTGGATGGCAATTCAAGATCCGGCCCCTAGCAGGCTTGCCGTGACCGCAGTCTATTCGATTGGCGCCGTGTGCATGTTTGGGTTCTCGACCGCTTACAACTTCGCGCCCGCCAAATGGAAACCCTTCCTGCGCCGGCTCGACCATGTTGGCATTTTCCTGATGATCGCGGCCACCTACACGCCGTTCACGGCGTATTTGCTGTCGGGCGCCTGGGCGTGGTCGCTTACCGCAAGCCTGTGGTTTTTGGCCGGCTTGGGAATTCTCGGCAAGATTTTTCTGCCTCCGATTAGCCAAAAGGTCTGGGTGCCTATTTATCTAGGCTTGGCTTGGATCGGCGCCATCGCAGCAATTCCGCTTGCGGACAATACCTCTGGGGTTGTCCTGTGGCTACTGGCGCTTGGCGGCATATTCTATTCCGCAGGTGTTCTCTTCTACACGAACAAGCGCCTAGAGTTTGCCAAGGCCATCTGGCACGGTCATGTGGTGGCCGCGGCCTCGACGCACTGGGCAGCCGTGCTAGTGGGACTGTTTGTGGTCCGTTCCTGATTCCCGCACTCAATGGTGTCGGGCAGCGTTGAGAGTGGACGCTTGGCTTATAGGAACTACCCGGAAGCTACAGCTCCGCTCCTGTGGCGATAATGTCCATAACGGGGTGGATTGCTGACCGGCAGCTTGTGGTCGCGGGCCGACGTTAGCGGACGTTCATCGCCGCCCCGAAGGCGATCGCCGCGATCTGTTGGACGCGATACCAACTGATCAGAGCGGGATGAAATGGGCAACTGACATTAGTCGCTGAACCCATGTTGGCGGCGCAGTTCATCAGAGCGGGCCTAATCGACGAATTTGCAATCCATTCTGTGGCGGTCGTGCGCGACGCTGGCAAGCCGGTGTTCTTGATGTAAGGGCGCGACTGGATATGGACCTCACCGAAAGTTACAAGTTTGCCTCCGGCCTTATATTCCAGCGTTACGCCCCTCGGGACGAGCAGAAATAGACCTTCGGCGACGAGCGTCCAAAGATGGAGGGCACGCTGGCGGCTTGCGAGCTCGCAGATGCGCATCGCTAGTTTCGCAGGCCCAGGGTGCGTCGTGCGCGGGCGATAACGGGGACGTCGATCATCTCGCCGTCTAGGGAAAACGCGCTTTTATGGGATTTTGATGCGTCCAGAACCCTGGTCGCCCAGGCGAGTTCCTCATCGCTGGGAGAAAAGCCTGCGTTGAGAAGGGGGACGATGGATGGATGGATGCAGGTGGCACCGTCGAAACCGTGAGCGCGCGCCTCGTGTACTGCCAGCGTGATCGCTTCGAGGTCGGAGTAGTTGGCCACCGAGCGCAATAGGCCCAGCGACAGCAGACCTTTGGCCTTGGCGGCATAGTGGACTAGCAATTTCGGGAAATGCAGCACGGCCGGGGTTGGCAGCGCCCCGAGCGACAAAGCCAGGTCTTCGCCCCCCGTCGCCAGGCCGATCAGGCGCGGCGCGGTGGCGATAGCAACGGCGTTCAGCACTGCTCCCGGGTCCTCGATCAGTGCAATGAACTGCATTGGAGGCCGTTGCATTTCCGCTTCAATGTCGCTTAGTATATAAGCCAGATCATCAAGTTGCCGCGGCTGATGCACCTTTGGAATGACCAGCCCGTCAGCGCCCGCACGACATGCGGCCATCGCGTCGGCCAGTTGGATTTCGTCGCTGCTATTGATGCGGACTAATACATCGGCGCCGGCCTGCCCGACAGCGGCGACGCTCTGCCCGAGGCCCAGTCGGGCAGTGGACTTGTGTTCGGGCGCCACGGAATCTTCAAGGTCGAGAATGATGGCGTCCGCCCCGCGCTCATGCGCCTTGCCGATGAAGCGCGCCGAGTCTGCAGGCACGTAGAGCAGCGAGCGCATCATGGCATCACCGCGGCAATCGCGGCGTCGTCTACCCCAGCCGCTTGCAGCACTTCCCGCGTATGCTCGCCCAGACCAGGAGCCGGACGCCGCCAGGTGCCGGGAGTGGCCGAGAGGCGCGGCACGATATTGTGCATTGGCAGGGTACCAAACTCCGCGTCTTCGACGTCGACGATAATCTCCCTATCGTCGAAATGTGGATCGGCCATCGCGTCGGCGATATTGTAGATCGGGCCGACCGTAGCGCCTGCCTCACGCATGACGTTCAGGGCGTCAATGCTGTTCCGTGAAGCAAACCATTCGCTTATTGCGCCGTCCACCAGGGCGCGATGCCTGACGCGATCCGAATTGGTGGCGAAACGCGCATCATCGTTCATGTCGGCCCGGCCAATCACCTCGAAAATGCGACGCGCGACCTTGGGCGTCGATCCCGACAGCGCCAGGTATTTGCCGTCGGCGCATTTGTAGACATTACGCGGCGAGGCGGTATTGGAGGCACTGCCCACGCGCTGCTTGATCTTGCCGGTCACGGCATGGATCGCCGCCTCGGGGCCGAGCACCGAAAACATCGGCTCCAGCAGCGAAAGGTCGATTACCTGCCCGCGCGCCCTACCCGCCTGCCGCGCAAACAGCGCCATTGTCGTAGCTGAGGCACCGTAGATGCCGGCTATCATATCGGCCAAGGCCAGCGGCGGCAGCACTGGTTCGCGATCGGGAAAACCGGTGCGATCGGCAAAACCGCTCATCGCCTCGACGATAGTGCCGAAGCCGGGAAACTGCGCGTAAGGCCCGGTTTGGCCGAACCCTGAAATACGCACCACGATCAGGTCGGGATTACGCGTCAGCAGCGTTTCAGGCGCCAGCCCCATGGCCTCGAGCGTGCCCGGGCGATAGTTCTCGATAAATACATCGGCCGTCTCGATCAGTGTCCACAGAGCTTCCATCGCCGGCGCCTGTCTCAGGTTCAGCGACACCGAGCGCTTGTTGCGCCCATAAGTCTTCCAGAACAAAGAATGCCCGTCATCCTTCCAGTCGCGCAGCGGATCGCCTTCCGGCGGTTCGATCTTGACGACATCGGCGCCGAAGTCCGCCAGTTGCAGGCTCAGCATGTTGCCAGCCATCAGCCGCGACAGGTCGAGCACGCGGATGCCGTCCAGCGGGCCGGTGGCGGTCGGATCGAAGTGGCGGGTCGGACCGTGCATCAGCGCAGCCGCAGCCCCGTTGCCTTGTCAAAGATGAACAGTTTTGCCGGATCGATGACCAGGTTGATGGTCTCATCCGGGCTCAGCAACGCATGGTCGCGAACGACGATGGAAATATCCTCCTCGCCGATCCGCGCCAACACCTCCTGGGCATCCCCGGTTGGTTCGACGATCACAACCTTGGCCGGAGCGCCAGCGGCGCCCAGCGTAATGTGTTGCGGCCGCACGCCATAGACGATCTCGGTGCCGGCGGGAACGTCGAGCAAAGTACCCAGTGGCATGGCCTGCCCGCCCTTCACAGTCACCGCGGTACCGCCTTGATAGACGGCCTCGAACAGGTTGATCTCCGGCGAGCCGATAAAGCTGGCGACAAAGAGATTGGCCGGGTTGTTATACAGTTCGAGTGGTGCACCGGCCTGTTCGATGCGACCGCCATTGAGCACCACGATCTTGTCAGCCATGGTCATGGCTTCGGTCTGGTCGTGCGTCACATAGATCATCGTTTTGCCCAGTCGCTGGTGCAGCCGCTTGATTTCGCCACGCATCTTGACGCGCAGCTTGGCATCGAGGTTCGACAGCGGCTCGTCGAACAGGAACGCCCGTGGATTACGCACGATGGCCCGGCCCATGGCGACACGTTGGCGCTGCCCGCCGGAGAGTTCCTTGGGCAAACGATCAAGCAGGCTTTCCAGCCCCAGAATCTTGGCCGCCCCGGCCACCCGCGCCTTGATCTCGGGCTTTGGCGTTCCCGCCAGCCGCAGCGAGAAGCTCATATTATCAGCGACCTTCATATGCGGGTAGAGCGCATAGGATTGGAACACCATGGCGATGTCTCGCTCCTTGGCCGGCATGTTGTTTACCACTTTGCCGCCGATGGTGATCTCGCCCGAGGTGATGTCCTCGAGCCCGGCGATCATCCGCAGCAAGGTCGACTTGCCGCAGCCTGAGGGGCCGACCAGCACGACGAATTCGCCGTCGCCCATTTCGAGCGAAATATCGTTGAGCACGCTGACTTGGCCGTAGCTCTTGCCGACATGCTTAAGTTCGATTTCCGACATGCTGGTCCTCCCTTGCGGCCTAAGCCGTCTCGATGATTTCGATGCGGCCAACGCTCACCCGGCCCGCCGAGGCAAGCCGGATGCCCGACATGCCATAGACGTAGGCGCCGTCGTTGGCGGTGATGACTTCATGCCCATCCACTGCGAAGCTCAGCTTGTCTCCCTGAACGGTCAGCGCGAACTGGTAGCTCCTGCCGGCCTCGGGTTTGAACGGCGCGCGGGCCAAGATAGTTGAGCCAAAATCCTCCTTGAGGATCACCACTTCGTCGCCCTCGAAGCCCGCTGCATAGAACCGGCCGGTGCCCTGCACGCGCGCCGTCACCAGCTGGGAAATGCCCGATAGGCGCTGGATGTCTGCCTGCACGGTGACGTTGCGTGCATAGCCATGCCCGGTCCACATGTCAGCATCACCGGCGGTATGGCCGTGAATGCGGCCGGCTTGCTTGGTCCAATGCCCGCGATTGAAGCTGAAGCGCGAGATGGCGCCCCATTCCTGCGTTTCGGTCTCGGGCTCGATGACCGCGTGGCCGGCGCCTTCGACCTTGAAGTCGGCCAGGAACAGCCGGCCGAGAAATTTCAGGCGGCCAAAGTATTCGATGGAGATGCCGATCTCGTCAATCGCCTCGACGCCTTCCGGCACCTCGAAACTATAGTCCTGCCAGCCGGTCGCCGAGGGCACGTCCCAGGCGCCTGTTTCCTCGATGGCGCCGCTCATAGTCCGCCGTACATATGGGGCCACCCGCAAGTTGCCGTCGCCGTTCCACGGATCGAGCCACAGCTTGAAACTCACCATCTGGCCGGCATCGACCACCGGGGTAAACATCGGGCGATAGCGCTCGTCGTCAAAGTCGCTTCGGCGATAGAATGGCTTCCAGAACACCCGTCCGCCCTGCCCGCGCTCCAGCCGGTCGAGCTGGATTTCCAGCGACCCGCGAGAATCCTCGACATGGCGCTCGGTCGAGGCACGCAGCGAAATCTGGTTAAAGCCCTCGGTACGAAAGCCATGCGTCGAACCCGGCAGATCGAAATCGAAGCGCAGCCCGCGGCGGGTGAAATCCTCCTGCCACAACGCCGGCACCTCGCGACCGGCAAGTTGCAGCGCCAGCACGGTCAGCTCGCGCGCAAAGCTCGGGATATCGACGATATTGATCGAGCCGACGATGCCTGAGGCCACGAGGAAATCGTTGATCGGCTTGCGATACTTGTCCCAGCCCTCTTGCAGGCCCTGGAAGGTCGCGACGATCGCCGCGGCATTGCCGGCATTGCAGTCGGTGTCCCAGCCGGCCATGATGGCGATCTCGGCGGTGCGTGGCAGGTCGCCCTTGCCATAGAGGATCGCCATGATGGTCACGCCAGCATTGGGGATGATGTGGCAGACGCCCGGATAGCGGTCATAGCCCCAGTCCGCCGTCAGCAAGTCGCGGCAGGCGCGCCAGTCGTCCGGATTGGCCTTGTGGAAGTTGATCACCGCGCGGCAGACGCGGGCATAGGTCGAGCTGGCGTCGATGGTCGACATCGCTGTCTCGACGATCTCGTCGATGCTCTTTGCCTCGAAGGCCGCAGCAATCGCCGCCGCACAGAAGCGCGCGCCGTTGAGCCCGTCGCCATCATGCGCAACGCTGGCGGCCATAGCCGACATATCCGCCGCCCGCTGCGGATTGCCCGGATTTACCCAGCCCCAGCTATCGATGAAAATCTGCCCGCCGATCTGCTCGGCCACCGCAGCCCCATTCTGGGCGATCGACCCCGATTGTGGCGCGGCGATGCCAGCGCGCAGGTTGCGATAGGCGGTGTGCTCGGTCGACACACCAAAGCCGCCCCACCAGTACATGCCATGCTCTTCGGCGGCATAATTGAGCCAGGTCTTTCCGACATCCTCGGCGGTCGCATTCAGTCCGTAGTCGCGCAGCGCCCGGATGAAATAAACTGGCCCATTGGTGTCGTCGTCTGCAGCGAAATTCTTGAAATCGCGCAGATACTGCGTCACCTCGCCATAGGTTTTCTGAATGCGCTCATAGCTCCAGATGGTTGGCTCGACGGGCGCGCCGAGACGGACTCCGATGGCCTTCCCGATGAAGCCGGCATAGATTTTTTCGAGAATTTCAATTTCAGAGAGCATCAGAGTCTTTCAGTCGATAGAGGTCAGGAAGCCAGCGCCTGGGCTGGCTCGATGAGGAAGGCACGCGCGGCGTCCCGGCTGGCGGAAGTGGCGCGGTCGGCGCCGAGCATGGTTGTGACCGTGCGGGCAAAGGCGTCGGCGGATTTCGTCAGGTCCACGCGATTGGCCGCGTCGATCTGGCGGCGATCGTCGGCCACGATGATGCTTTCACCATGCATGGCGCCGAGGATCGCTCCGGCCATCACGCCGATGGAGTCGGTGTCACGTCCCGAGTTGATGCCGTCCTCGATCGAGGTGCGGAAGTCCCCGTCGTTAAACAGGCAGAAGCCCAGCGCCAGCGGCAGTTCCTCGATCGCCTGCAGCCGGCTTGGCCGATAGGCATCGGTCTGCCGGCCCACCTTTCCGATGCTGTGATTGACGTCATCGCCCATTACCGAATAACGACCGATGGCAACATGAAAAGCGTCGCAGACTGTCTCGTGATCGGCGCCGGTGCCACGCAGTCTGCGCGCAAGTTCCGCAATATCAAGGATGGCGTCGCGCGTGCCATCCTTGGCGAGGCCCAGCACGGCTTCGACAATACTATCGATGCTGCTTCTGGGCACAAACGCGGCAGCCACTGCCGCGGCCATCACCCCGGCCGCTTCGAGGCCGTAGCTTTCCTGATGGCCTGAGGCAAAGGCGATAGCCTCATCATAGGCCGCCTTGGGATCGGCTGCGTTCACCACCCCGATCGGCGCGATATACATAGCCGCCCCACAGTTGACCATATTGCCAATACCGCCCTGGCGGGGGTCGCAGTTGGCCAGTTGGTGCCGCTGGAAAATCCATTTTTCGGGATAGAACAGCCGATCGATCAGCATGGTTTCGCGCTGCAGCTCGGGTACCCAGCGCGGAATCCAGGCAATCTGGCGCACCATGCCGTCCGCCATGTCCCAGGCATCGAGATGGCGTTTTACATCGCCATAGATGTCCATCAGCGCCAACGTCATCAGCGTATCGTCGGTGACGATACCGTCGCCGCGTACCCGATGGTTCCGCTGCTCAGGCGGCAGGTCCATCTTGTGCCAACGCGTCATCACCGAAGTGACCCGTCCGTAGCGTTCGCGGATTTGCGCGGCCGACAGCTTCTCCACCGGCGCGCCAAGGGCGTCGCCTAGTGCAATGCCATGAAGCATGCCGCGCACTCGGGATTGTAAGGTTTGGGTCATGACGCTTCGTCTTTCTCTAAAGTCGCTACAGGGCGGTCCCCGATGCTTCAGTCGAGACCCTCCCCTTGCGGAGAGGGTCAGGGAGGGGGTGTGGCAAGGTCTCGCCACACCCAAACTTGCCCTACTTGACGACAGTCGCCGCGTATTCAGCCATGCGCTGGCCGCCCGCTGCGTTGTATTCGGCGACGAAAGCGTCCCACTGGTCGATGCCGGCTTCACCGGTGATGAACTTGGCCACCCAGCTGCGATACACCTGCTCAGTCG
The DNA here is from genome assembly GCF_000971275.1 of Devosia psychrophila. Lineage (GTDB taxonomy): Bacteria > Pseudomonadota > Alphaproteobacteria > Rhizobiales > Devosiaceae > Devosia > Devosia psychrophila. Next base: position 13,938 of record NZ_LAPV01000017.1, read on the forward strand.
CATCGACGTCGGCTGCATAGTCGGCTGGCCAGACGAAGGCATTGTCCGGCTTGAAGTTGCTCTTGATCGTATCGAGCGCAGCCTGTGCGGTCGGGCTCAGCAAGGGCGTCGGCGGCGTCCAGTTGGCAGCGTTGAAGAAGCGGGCGTACCAGGTCGAGATCTGGTCGGTGAAGGTCACCGCGCCGCTCGCGTCCTTGGTGTACTGCGTGCCTTCAAAACCCATGCGATCGATGTCCTGGCCTTCCTTGGAGGCCATGAAGTCGAGCACGGCAAAGGCCGCTTCCTTGTTTTCGGAGATGGCCGAAACGGCCCAGCCGCGCGATTCCTTGGAAACGTCGAGAGCCGCGAGCCCCTGACCACCAAGACCAGACGGGATCGGCAGCAATGCCAGATCGATGGTCTCGCCTGGATGCGCCTGGCGCATCTTGCCGGTATAGATGTCGATCACTTCGGGAGACGACCCGAAGATCACACCAGCCTTGCCGGTGTAGAATTTGTCTTCCTTCACGTCGAAAGTGTTGGTGACATACTCCTTGTCGAACAGGCCCTTACTGGCGAGGCCGGCATAGAATTCCAGCTTGGCCTTTTCCGCATCGGTGACGCGTGAGTTGACCCAGGCACCATCCGCATTCTTCATCCAGGTGGAAGTTACCCCGAATGCCTGGTTGAAGATGGAATCGAGCTCGTTGGTATTGCCATAGCCGGTGAGGCCCAGCGTGTTGCCAGGCGTACCGTCTCCATCAAGGTCACCGTCATGGATGGCTTGGAAAAACGCGTCATATTCCTCGACAGTGGTCGGTGCGGCCACGCCGAGCTTGTCGAGCCAATCCTTGCGGATCACCGGCTGCGGGGCGCGGGGCGGATAGACATAGAGCAGGTAGGGGTAGTTGCTCAGGCGCTCGACATTGTGCGGCCAGAGTGCGTCCTTGATATGGGCTGAGCTCTCGATCAGCGGATTGAGGTCTTCGAGAATCCCCTGTTCGGCCATCTTCTGGTCGCCGCCCTGGAAATACATGATGTCGGGGATATCGCCCGACAGCAGCATCACGCCGAGCGCATCGGCATAGCTTGAACCCGGCAGGTCAACGATCTGCAGGTCCACATCGGTGCCCTGCGCCTTGAGCGCGGCCTCGATAGCCTCGATTTCCCTGACGTCATCCGGGTTGGTGGTCAACAAGTCCTTGCTGACAATGCGCAGCGTCGTCTGAGCCATTGCCGGCGCGGCGATGGCTCCGAACAGCGCGACTGCGGTCGTTGCCAGCAGCAGTTTTTTCAAAGTCATTGGTAGTCTCCTCCTCAGGTTATTGGTCTTAGTCGTCCCCGCCGAAGCGGTTTTTTGTATTGAGAAATCCCTCATCCCTTCAGCGCCCCGGACATTGTGCCCTTGGTGAAGAACTTCAGGATGAGTGGATAGATGGCCAGGATCGGCAGTATGGTGATCAGGATCATGCCGGCCTTGAGCGCCCTGATGTTGATCTGGGCCAGGCCGATGTTGTTATTGGCGTTGTTGGCGCCGACGATGGCGATCTTGTCGCCTTCGATGACGAACTGTCGAAGCACCACCTGCAAGGGCCATTTGCTCTGGTCGTTGAGGTAGATCATTGCATGGAAAAACTCGTTCCAGTGCAGCACCAGGTAGAACAGCGCGATGGTCGCAAGCGCCGGCTTGGCCAACGGCAACACTATCATGAAGAACACCTGGAACGGGTTGGCTCCGTCGAGCTCAGCCGCTTCGAGCAATTCCTTGGGAATTTCCTCGAAAAAGCGGATCAGGATGATCAGGTACCAGGCGCTGACCGCCCTATACATAATGACCGACCAGGGTGAGTTGAGCAGACCCATGCGCTTCATTAGGAAATAGTCGGGGATGATGCCCGGCTCGAAGACGATGGTGACCAGAACCAGGATGAAGATCAGGCGTCGCCCCGGCAGGCCCGGCCGGGACATGCCCCAGGCCATCAGCGCCGTGCCAAACACGCCGATGCAGACACTTGTTGCCGTCATCCAGATCGAATTGAAGATGCCGCGCTGCACGTTTGGGTGCTGCAGCAGCAGCGCCCAGACATCGAGCGAAAAGCCATCCGGGATGATCGACAGGCCCGAGAAACCTGCCACCTTGCTCGGCTCGGAGAGCGAGAGCGCCAGCAGGTTCAGCAGCGGCTGCATGGTGAATACCACCAGCAGCAGCAGCGTCGATACGATCAGCACATATTCGACCCGTTCGAGTGGCGTCTTGCGAGATTGGTTTGCCATCACCAAACCCCCTTCCCGGTCAATCGCTTGCTGACCAGATGCGAGGTAATGACGAGGATCATGCCGATCACCGCCTTGAACAGGCCGGCAGCCGTGGCCAGCGCATACTCGCCGGTCGAAAGCCCCATGCGATAGACATAGGTATCGATGATATCGATCGTCGACGCATTAACGTCGTTCTGCATATTGACGATCTGGTTGAGGTCGGCGGAGAGGAACAAGCCCATGTTCAGGATGAACAGGGTTGCGATCGTCGGCACGATGCCGGGAATGGTGACGTGCCAGATCTTCTGCCAGCGATTGGCACCATCCATTTCCGCGGCCTCATAGAGCTGCGGGTCGATGGCAAAGATTGCTGCCAGATAGAGCAGGCTGTCCCAGCCGGCCGAGCGCCAGATTTCCGAGATAACCAGCACCCAACGGATGGTGCCGGTATTGGTCATGTAGCTGACCGGCTGAAAGCCCATTGCCTGCCCGATCTCGTTGACCGCGCCATCGGTGGGCGAGAGCAGCGCGATGAAGACGCCCGCGATCACCACCCAGCTCAGGAAATGCGGCAGGTAGATCGCCGACTGGATGACGCCGCGCAGCTTGCCGTTGCGAACTTCGTTGAGCAGCAACGACACCATTATCGGGATAGGGAAGACGAACAGGATCTTCATGCCCGAGATGATCAGCGTATTCAGTAGCACCTGATGGAAAATCGGCGAGGAGAACAGCACCTGGAAGTTCTTCAGCCCAACCCAGATATTGGGCGGTATGATGCGCACGTTCTCGAAGGCCATCTTGGCCTCCCAGATCGGGACGTAGTGCCAGATGAAGAAGAACAGCAGGCCCGGCGCCATCATGGCGTAATAGGGCCACCATTGCCGCACCCCCAACAGCATGGCGGAAAAGCCGTTCAGAATCCGTTCATCCCGGCGCTCATTTGAGGCGGGAACGTTCCCATTGGATAGTACAGTGGCAAGCTGCTGTTCTTCTTGTCCAGCCATGTTCAGACCCTCCCTGCCCCGGCAATGCGCTTGGGGGCATGTGTCGACAGATCGGCGAGTGAGCCTCGCTCTATCAATCGGCACGGCATGTAAATCCGCCGGTGTTCCGGCTTGTGTTCTATCTCGTCAAATAGGCCTTCGACGGCCCGTTCGCCAATATCACGACCCGGCTTGGCGACAGTGGTCAACCCAGGCCAGGCAAATTCTCCTGACGGGATACCGTCAAATCCAATGATAGAAACGTCGCGCGGACAGTCAAGGCCTGCATCGCGCACCGCCATCATAGCGCCGAGTGCCATCATGTCGTTCGCAGCAAATACCGCCAGATGTCCAACCCGAGCACGGGCCATCAGCCGTTTCATCGCCTCGCGACCACCCTCGACAGTGTATTCGCCGTCTTCGATATCGAGGATACCGGGATCGACATCACGCTCGACGCAATGCTCATGCACAGCCCGCAGGAAGCGCGCTCTGGCCAGGCGCGACTTGGGCCCTAGGATCAAGGCTGGCGCCGGATGCCCCATCTGCACCAGGCGATCCAGCCCTAGCCGTACCGCTTGCGCGATATCAGAACCGACACTCGACACGTCGGGGAACCGCTCCGCGCTTGAGCCGATAAACACGCAAGGCAGCCCAAACCGATCCAGATCGTCAAAGCTGTCCGAAACGGGATTGATGATCGCGCCATCGACCCGCGCCCGCCGCAGCGTTTGCAAATGGGTCGCCTCGACGTCCGGGTCCCAATCCGATGAAAACACCAACAGCGACATGCCGGCCTGCGCAGCCCGGTCCTGTGCACCACGCGCCACATCGGCCCAGAACGGATTTGCAATATCCGGCATTACCAGCCCAAGCATGCCACTACGCCCCGACCGCATCCCCACCGCCAGGTGATTTCGCTCATAGCCGACAGCCGACGCCGCCCGCACCACACGCTCCCGCGTTTCGTCGGTGATATTGGTAGACCCTGTCAAAGCCCGCGCCGCAGTGCTCTTGGACACCCCGGCAAGCTCGGCAACATCAACGATAGTCGGCCGGCGATTACGGCTCATACTCACGCAGCCATCCTCCCACGGCGCCATGGGAACGTTACCGCGATTAAAAAGGATGTCAACCACTTCGAGTAATTCCAGACATACGCACCGGCTGCGGGAAGCTGGACCACCGGCTAAATGGCTGCAGCAAACCGCAAAAACTCTTTGTACTAAAACGCCGAAGTCCCCAGCTTTGGAGGACATGGGTAAAGAGCATTTAGGCTGTATCGGGCATATCGGCAGTCATCAGGTCCAGCCGCAAAAGCCCGCGAACGCTGGGGTTCCCAGCCCTTCCTGCGGCCGAGAGAATGTTTGCTTCTGAAGGATTGGCGGAGGAAGAGGAACCGACATCCAACATTGTCCACCTTAGAACGCCGGCGGCGCCTGGGTAGCGGCCCTGCACTGCTTCCTGCAAACAGTATCTGGTCTCTCTAGATTGGGTAGCAATCCGTGCGCTGGCTTTGTGGTCACCTAGCTAAGATGCCAGACGCTTGTCGTGTTGGATTGATCTTGGCCTCTCTTTCCCGGTTCGGCTCGGTAGCGCAGAGTGGCTCGACGATGCATTCAGTGTCGGCGACTTGTTGATGATAATGGTGCTTCGGCGGCTGGACGGCACGTGCATAATAGAGGAGTCTCCGATGCTCTCTGAACCGCGCCGGGAATTCCGGAGGCTGTTTGGTATAAGTTATGCGGCCATGGCCGTTTGTTCCAGTGCCGCGTAGAAGTTTGCCTCAGCTTCCGCTGGCGGGATATTGCCGATAGGTTCGAGGAG
>NZ_LAPV01000170.1 GCF_000971275.1 Devosia psychrophila
AGGGCATGATGCTCCATCTGGCGGAAATCTCAGCCGCCGTGGCACCGGGGGCCCATGCCGTGCTGCTACTCGATCAGGCCGGATGGCACATCTCCGCCGCACTCGTGGTGCCCGCCAATATCACCCTGTTGCCGCTGCCCTCGAAATGCCCCGAACTCAATCCGGTCGAAAACGTCTGGCAGTTCATGCGCGACAACTGGCTCTCGAACCGAATCTTCAAATCTTATGAGGACATCCTCGATCACTGCTGCTTTGCTTGGAACTGCCTCATCAAGCAGCCATGGCGCATTATGTCGATCGGGTTGCGCAAATGGGCACATGAGTGAGTATCGATGAGACTTGGTATTAGCTGTTCTGTATGTATCCAGATCACATCGTCCAGCGTTAAATAGATGCGGCTGGCCATGGCTTATTTCGCCAAAGCTTCATAAACCTTACCCCAACGCTTCAAGCTCTCGCCATGCAATTTTACAATAAGCGGGTTGACCCGCGGGATATTGCTCTCTGCAATCAGCGCTCCATACTGCTCTGACGACAAAACAACCGCCACGTCGCGCCCATTCTTTTGGATGCGCACCGGCTCGGCCTGCGCCATCTCCAGTACCTGCCCAAACTTGTTTTTGGCGTCGGTTGCTGAGATTTTTGCCATGACACTCTCCGTCAGCTAAAATAGCCAATGAAATATTGCCATTTTAATTTAGCGAGCGGCACGCAAACAAAAAAGGCCTGCATCGCTGCGGGCCTTTTCCAATTTATGTGCCGATCCTATTCGGCTGCTTCGGACCGATCCGGCTTGCTGGTGTTCTTTTCCTTGTCCACCAGTCCGGCGTCAGAGCTGACGATGTACCGCCTGCTGCCATCGGCGTCGGCGGGGATTTCCACGGCCATGCCATCGAACCCTGCCGGTGTTGCCATGGCGGGCTGACGGCCACGGCCCGAGACCCAGCGGGTCAGCCGGCCGAAATTATGCCCGGTACCCTTCATCTGGATCCAGATCACGCTTGGCGCAGTGATCATCACCGGCACCATGATAAGCGTCAGGAGGGTCGAGAAGAACAGGCCGGAGACCAGTGCCGCCGACAGGTGGATGAACCACGAACCAGCCAGGCCACCGACCACCACTTCGCGGCGGATGAAGTCGAATTCCACATTCGCCCACATCGGGATCACTCCCAGTGCGGTGAGGAATGCGGTGAGCAGCACTGGACGCACGCGCTGTGCGGCCGTCAGCAGCATCGCCTTCACTGGCTCGACTCCCTGGTGACGGTTGTAATCGTTGTAGGTGTCGATCAGCACGATGCCGTTCTTCACTACGATACCGGCTAAGGCAACGATGCCGAGACCCGTCATGATGGCCGAGAAGCTCATCCCCGTCGCCAGCATGCCTAGCAACACGCCGGCCACCGACATCACCACCGTCGAGAGCGTCACCATAACCTGGTAGAAGCTGTTGTACTCGAGCAGCAGGATAAAGAAGATCAGGAACAATGCCATGCCCAGTGCCTGCACGATGAAGGCATTGGCGTCTCCGGCCTGTTCCTCGGCGCCGGTATACTGGACGGTTATTGTATCAGGGAACGGTTGTTCCTTAACCCAGGCCTGCAGCTCTGCAACGCGGTCGGCGGCAAACACACCCTCCGGCAGGTCGGCCAGATTGGCAGCCACCGGCATCTGGTACACTTGGTTGCGGCGCGAGATATTGGCCACCTTCGGTACGGCTGTCCGAGTGATGAAGTTGCTGACCGGGATCATCCCCGTAGCCGTGGCAATCCGCATCGAGTCGAGCGCGTCGAACGTGCGCTCGTTTTCTGGCAGGCGCACCTTGATGTCGAGTTCCTTGCCGGTATCGGCATCTCGATAGGTGCCCAGGTTCACGCCGGAGGTGACGAGCTGCACATAGGGCGCCAGTTCACGCACACCGATGCCATACTTGCCGGCCTCGTTGCGGTCGATGGTGATCTGCCAGTCGATGCCGGGGGAGGGACGCCCGTCTTCGATGTCCACCGTGTTCGGCATGCCCTCGATATGCTCGCGGATCGCCGCCACGACGGGGACCAGATCATCGTAGTTCGTGCTTTCAACGCGAACATTGATGGCTTTGCCTGCGGGCGGTCCGTTCTCGGCTGCCAGCACCTGGATGTCGAGACCGGCGAAGCTTTTGACGCGCTCGCGGATGTCGGCGAAAATCTTCTCCGCCTTGACGCGGTTGTTGTAGCTGACCAGCTGCAACTGGAAGTTGCCGATGGTGTCCGGCGGCGTGGTGCTGAAGGCGCCGGTCGCGCCGAACTGCATGATCACGTCCTGGATGCCCTGGACCTGCATGATCTGGCCGCCGATATCGCTCATCATGTCGCGGACTTCTTCAGGCGAGTAGTTACCTCGTCCAACCACGGCCACGGTCGCAAATTCCGGTTCCGATGCAGGGAAAGCCTCGACGCCGGTCGGATTGGCGATATAGGTGGCGAAAATGCCAATGATGATGGCAAAGCCTACCGCCAGCGTCGGGATTGGCCAATGCAGCAGGTGCTCCATCGTCCGCACATAGATGCCGGTCAGTCCCTTGATCTTCTTGGGGTCGAACTTGTCGGCATACATGACCAGGTCGGCGGCTTCCTTGGCCTTGGGGTCGACATGGCTCGAAGCGATGAATGCGCCGATCACCGGCATGAAAATCAGCGCCGAAATCAGTGATGCGACCATGACGATGATCACGATCATCGGCAGGTAAACCATGAACTTGCCGATGATCCCCGGCCAGAACAGCAGCGGGATGAAGGCGCCCAGCGTGGTAAAGGTCGCGCCCAGCACCGGCACGAACATCTTGCGCACGGCCAAGATGAACGCTTCCTTCTTGGAAACGCCCTCCATCAGCTTTCGCTCGGCATATTCGACGACCACCACAGGGTCGTCGACCAGCACGCCCACCGCGATCACCAGGCCAAACATCACCATCATGTTGATAGTCATGCCCAGCGTCTGCGCCACGAGAAACGCCATCATGAACGACAGCGGGATCGACAGGCCGATCATGATCGCGGGGCGAATGCCCAGCGTCGCCACGCAAGTGATCAGCACCAGCGCCACGGCGGTCAGCACGGCCGCTTCAAGCGAGCGGAACATCGACGTGGTCGTTTCGGCCTGATCGAGGAAGAAGCTGTAATTGACGCCCTCTGGCCATGCCTTGGCCAATTCCTCGGTCGTTGCCCGCACCTTGGCGGACACGTCGATGATGTTGGTTCCAGTCTTCTTGGAAACGCCCATGATCAGGGCCGGGGAGCCGTTTACCGTCGTATACTCGGTGGCGTCGGCCAGCGTACGGGTAACGGTCGCCACGTCGCCGAAGGTCACGACCGTATTGCCGTCGGTCTTCAGCGGCAGGTCGTAGACGTCCTGCGGATTGGTGATCAGGCCGGGCACTTCGATATTGAACGAGCCCTGGCCGGTGTTGAGCGTACCGCCCGGCACCACCATGTTGTTGCGGTTGAGCGCGTCGAACAGCTGGCTTGCCGTCAGCCCGTAGGCTTCCAGACGCAGCAGGTCGATGCGGACTTCGAGGATTTCGTCGCGCGCGCCCGACAGTTCGGCCTCGCGAACATCGGCCAGGCCTTCGAGCGCGTCCTGGAGGTCTTCAGCGCGACGCACCAGTTCCTTCTCAGGCGCGCTGCCGTAGACGGCGACCGAAATAATCGGCTGTGCGACCAGATCGACTTCAGCAACAATCGGGTCATCGGCATCGGCGGGAAGCTTGGACTTCAGCGCATCCATGCGGGCGCGAGTGTCCGAAAGAACCTTGTCCTTATCCGCATTGATATCGAACTCGAGGAAAATCGAGGCGTGGCCGGTGGTCGAGGTTGATGTGATATTCTCGAGGTCCGGCAGCGTCGCCAGTTCCTCTTCGGCCGGCTTGGCCAGCAGTGCTTCCGCATCGCGCGGGGAAACGCCGGTCTGGCTGATCGAGACGTAGAGGTAAGGTACGTCGATGGCCGGAAAGCTCTCCTTGGGCAGAGAGACATAGGCCGAAATGCCGGCCGCGAGCATGATGACCATGACGGTCAGGACGACACGCGGCATCCGAAGGATTCTGACGATAAACTCGACCATGATCAGACGCTTTCTGCGCTAACGACGGGGGCGGCGTCGGCGGGAGAGGCATTGACTGCCTGTCCGGCATTCACATTTTCCTGGCCTACGGTTATCACGTCGGCGCTGGCCGGCAGGCCGCTGACCCACATGCCATCGCGGGTGTCGCTGACAATGGTGACTTCGTGGAATGCCACTTTGCCATTTTCCACAGTCCGCACGCCGAGCACGCCCTTGTCGTCAAGCGTCAGCACCGACTGCGGCAGCAGGTGTCCGAGCGTGCTGCCCAGCGTCACGGTTGCCTGGGCGGTGATGCCATCACGGATCGACAGGTCGTCATTGGCGAATTCGATTTCGACGGGGAAGGAGCGGGTTGCATTGTCGGCCGTCGAGGAAATGAACGTCACCTTGCCTTCGACCTCGGCGCCAGTCACCATTGTGATCTTGGCTTCGAGGCCCGTGCGCGCCAGCCCGATCCGCGATTCCGGCACCTGGCCGATGAACACCATTGGATTGAGCTGCACGATGGTCGCGCAGGGCTGGCCCTGCCCCAGCATGGAGCCAGCCACGGCAACCGGGTCCTGCACCATGCCGGCTACCTTAGCCTTGATTTCGGTGCGGTCGAGTTCGGCCTGGGCATTGTCGAGTCCGGCCTGTGCTGACGAAACCGCTGCCTTGGCGCCGCTCAGGGCAACCTCGACGGCGCGTCCGGTATTGGGAGCTGCAAGGCCCTTGGAACGGAGTTCGCTATTGGTATCGAAGTCGAGCTGCGCCTGAACCAGACCTGCGTTGGCCTGTTCGAGACTGGCCTGCCCCTGGGATACGGCGGCAACGCGCGTGCCCTGGTCCAGCGTGCAGAGGGCATCACCCACGGCAACCTGCTGGCCCTTGGTCACATGCACCGCATCAACGATGCCGGCGGTTTCGGCCATGGAGGTAACCGAGGACTTGGCCTGGGTGCGGCCGCGCAGCGGCACGTCGATCTGCATTGGCTGGGCGGTGTAGGTGACGGTGCGGACCGTCTGCAGCACAGCGTTTTCGCCGCCCTCGGCGTCATTGCGCTGCGCAATGGTCATAGCCGGATCAACCTCTGGTTCCGGATGTTCGGCCAGCACGCCGGCCTCGGCCAACGTATTGTGCAGCGGGCCGTGTTCGGATCCTTCGATCACCGAAACGATCGGCTTTTCGCCATTACCGGGGCCATTGCCGCCAACTACGAGAGTTCCTGTCGCCAACCAGCCACCGATCCCAACCAGGATCAGTAGTGCTAGGCCATAAGAAAACAGTGCACGCATGAAGTATTCGCCCCTTTACTCAGCCGCGTCTTTTTTCGGCTCGGCTCGCGCCAATGTGATCAGTTCGTGCATATGGGAGCGCATGTGCCTTTCGGCAAGCTCCATGATAGCACGTCCGTAATTGATGACCCATGTGTCACCGGCATTGCTGCCAAGCTCCGAGGCGGCCTCTTCAAGCTGCTTGCGGTTGTCCATGAGTTTCTGCAAAAATTCCTGGGACCGTGCCTCCACCAGATCGGCGGGAAGTATATGGGCAAAGCGCGCCAGCAATAGAAATGGGCTGCGGAACATGTCTGGCCCTAGGGGGCCTGAAAGTTCTTCGGCAAAAGCCTCGCGGCCCGCCTCGGTGATGCAATAGACTTTCTTGGCCGGCTTGCCGACCTGTTGCTCGGTCCGGCTGGTCACGAGCTTTTCGCTCTCCAGCTTGGCCAGGGCAGGGTAGATTGAGCCAAAGCTCGCTTCGACGAAATACGAGCACTCGCCATCGACGCAGCGCTGCCGGATATCATATCCGGTTGCTTCGCCCTCATAGAGGATCGATAAACATAGAGTTCTGACGTTCATGCGCGCTGGGTTCCGCGGACCTATGCTGGTCCGATATATGCCGGGTGTGTATAGGTCCGGCCTGGATCGCGCAAGTTGTACGGCCCGACTAATCGAGCAGATCAGTTAAGATCAGATTGCATGGCTCGTTCGAATATACGGCGTTCTTGAAGTTTCGACCGGATTCCCCCACGAAAACGCCAAGACCATTAGTCTAGGCGAGCAATCGCGTCATTTCCCCTGCCGCCCGTCGGGCCAGTTCCATGCTCGAAGCCGCCACGAAATACGGGTTCAGGAACGCCACGTTGTGCTTGCCATAGCGCATGCGCTCCCCATCTAGCGTGACGACCGCACCGCCGGCTGCCTCAAGCACCGCCTGTCCGGCTGCGGTGTCCCATTCGCAAGTTGGGGTAAAACGCGGATAGAGTTGCGCATCGCCGCGTGCCAAAAGACAGAACTTCAGCGACGATCCGACCGATACATCGGCTTCCACATCCAGAGTCTGGCACAGGCCCGCGAGTGCCGCATGCCCATGCGACCGGCTCGCCACGATCCGCAGCCGGTCGGCCGAAGCCACCGCGATGCTGGTTCGTTCCGACGCTGTCCCGCTCAGCGTGTTGCAGAACGAGGCGCCCGTCGCATCGCCAATGAAGGTTTCGCCCGTCACCGGCGCCAGCACGACACCCATCACCGGCAGGCCAAATTCCACCAGCGCGATATTCACCGTGAACTCGCCATTGCGCTTGATGAATTCCTTGGTGCCATCCAGCGGATCCACCACGAAATACCGATCGCCCAGCGTCGGGATAATCCCGGCCGCCACGCTCTCCTCGCCCAACACAGGAATGCCGGTCGGCCGAAGGTATTCAAGAATAATCGCCTCGGCCGCTGCATCCGCCTCGGTCACCGGCGAACCATCGGACTTGCTCACAGCGGTAATCGGGCGTGCATAAACGTCGAGGATCACGCGCGCCGCAGCTACCGCCGCGTCGAGCACCAGCGTCGTCAGTCCCTCGTCGGTCGGCATGGCAGTGGTCATCTGGCGTCCCACATATCTGGCCGCTGCTTTACGCTCCGGGCATTGCGCATGCAACACCCGGCCGCGCCGCGCTAGACGTGCGTCTTCATTGTATGATCCGCCTCGATAATCGCCTTGGTTAGGCTCCCATGAGCCGGATACAGCGGGATCAGGCATGCCTGCAGCGCGTGATAAATGTCCGGCTTGCCGACAAACAGCCGCGACGTCGGCGTCAGGTCTTCCTTCAACTCGCTGAGCCAGCCGCCGCGAGCGTGGTCGATCACATGGTTCTCGGCATAATCCCACAGCTTACGATACCAGACCTCGAAATAGTCGCTATTGTCATAGGCAGAAATATAAGCCGCCGCGCTGATCGCCTCGGCGACCGGCCACCACAGCTTCTCGCGCATGATCGGCTGGTTGTCCCAGTCCAGCGTGTAAAAGAACCCGCCGTGCTGCTTGTCCCAACCAAGCTCCACCGATTGGCGGAACAGCTCCCGCGCCGCCCCTGTCATCCACGACGAGTGCTTTTCACCGAGTATCCACAACTGATACAGCAGCCGCGACCACTCCAGCCAATGCCCCGGTGTTGAGCCGGAAGGGCGGAACATCTCGTTGCCCTCATAGCCCTTGTCGAGCACCCAGTTCTCATTGAAATGCTCAGCCACCCGATGCCCTAGCGGCACCGCATTCTTGAGAATGATCAGCTCGGCAATCCGCTCCGCCTTCTGCAGATAATCCTTGTTGCCCGTAGCCTCGAACGCCGCCATCAGCGCCTCGGTCATATGCATATTGGCGTTCTGCCCGCGATACGGCAGCAGTTGCGACCAGTCCTGATTATACTCATCCCGCATCGAGCCGGTCTTGTCGTCCCAAAACCGCGTGTCGATCACCTGCGTCACGTCGGCCAGCATCTGATCCGCAAGAGGATGTCCGACCAGCTTGGCACTCGACGCCGCCAGCAGCACGAAAGCATGCCCGTAAGCTTGCTTGGACCCATCGGTCACGCCGCTATCATCCAGCCCCCAAACATACCCACCATGCTTGGCGTCGCGATGATGGTCCCAGATATAACGCATCCCGTGATCGACGATCTCGTCCGACCCCGGCCGCCCCAGCAGGCTCCCCAGCACCGCGCAATGTACCATCCGCGTCGTCACATGGATTTGCCGTGTAGAATTGTCCACATCCAGCGGCACGCCTTCGTCGTCCAGCTCGAAAAACCCGCCCTTCGGATTGATCGATGGCGACTCGAAGAAGTCGTACAGATTGTTGGTCTGCCGCATCAAATACTGCTGATGAAACGGCCGCTGCGGCCACGGGCTAGAATTCGTCTTGGCAAGCGTCAACGGCACATCGGTCATAAAAGGCTCCTCACTACCCGAGCTATAGCCAGCCGTTGGCAACGTTGCAATTACGGAGGTCTAAAACCACACCCGGCGTGTGCGGCCCACCCCACCCTCAATCCCTCCCCATCGAGGGGAGGGATGCGCAAGCTTAGCCGTCAGTGTTCATCGCCTCCCTCCCCCTTGTGGGCTTCGAATGTGCCCAAAGGGCCAAATCGCTCCAGTGGAGCGATTTGAATGAAGAAGGATTGAGGGTGTGGGTAGTTTAGGCAGGGATATTCGAGGCAAACCTACCCCTTCGCGTACCAACCCTCGACCCGCGCAACTTCCTCCGCCGATCCCAATATCACCGGCACCCGCTGATGAATCCCCGTCGGCACCAGCTCCAATATTCCCTCGCGGCCAGTCGTCGATTTCCCGCCCGCGGCTTCCACAATCATCGCCATCGGATTGGCCTCATACAGCAGCCGCAGCCGGCCGCCCTTACCAGTGGTCTCGCTATCCAGCGGATACATGAAAATCCCGCCGCGCATCAAAATCCGATGGATATCCGCCACCATCGACCCCACCCAGCGCATATTATACCGCTTGCCCGCCGACCCCGTTTCGCCTGCAACATTCTCTGCCACATAGCCCTTGGTCGCTGCGTCCCAAAACCGTTCGCGGGCCGTATTGATCGCATACTCGCCTGACGCTTCAGCCACCGCCACCGTATCCAGCGTCAAGACGAACTGCCCCGCGCCATCCAGCGTAAACACCACCACACTCGCCCCAAACGTCAGCACCAGGCTAGTCGCCGGCCCATAAGCCGCATATCCGGCCGCCAACTGGTCCTTGCCCTGCTGCAGCAATCCCTTGCGCGCATCCAGGACCGAAAAAATCGTGCCCACGGTGACGTTTACGTCGAGGTTCGAAGATCCATCCAACGGATCGGTGGCCACCATGAAGTCACCCTGATTCTCCAGGTGAACCGCCTCATCCAGCTCTTCCGACACCAGAATCGAAATCTCGACATTTTCCCGTATGTGATTCAAAACAATGTCGTTTGAGATCACATCGAGCGCCTTCTGCGCCTCGCCCTGGACATTGGTATGCCCCGCCAGCCCGGTATGGCCCTCGATCGGCGCCAACCGCAAAACCGCAGCAATCTCCGCACTCGCCGCCGCCATCGTCGCCACCACCGACGCCAGTTTCGGATCGACAGTCTGTGCAGCAAGCCAGTCGGCAAGGGTCGTGGTCATGTAAAAACTCCAGGCAAGGGCAGGGTGCCCCAGTGTCCCCAACTACCGCCCAGAGGCAAGGCCAACTTTGGCATGAGTGTTGTTTCGACGGATCAGCACAAGAAGCGTCCTTGTCGGATACCCCCACCCAACCTCCCCCTGATAGGGGGAGGAGCTTGCCCGGTGACTGCCTGAGATAGTGCCCGAAACTGGATAGGATTCCTCCCCCTCATCAGGGGGAGGCGAGGTGGGGGTACCCCAAAAAAGGCCTCATCAGCTCTCCTGCGCCAAATCCGCCAACAGCCCTGCCGCCACGCTCAACCGAGACACCGTAAGCACCCCCTGCGTCAGTTCCTTCACCGCCTCAGCCGTCCGCGCGATCCCGGCCCGACCCATCCACGCCACCACGCCGCCCTCGGTCTTCAACACGTCCGCAGTCAAATCGCGCTGCGCCCGCATCAAATTAGCCAGCGCCCGGTCCAGTGCCATCCGGTCGAACCGGTCGCTGAGCCGGATATCCCGCCCCTGTTCCACCACAGGCCACAGGTTAAAGGTCGCGAACACCCCAAAGAATGCCGCCGCCCCGTCACCCACTGAAACGCCTGCGCGTTCGCTGACCAGCACGATATCGCTGGCATAGCTCAGCACCGGCAGCTCGGCGATCGACTGCGCCAAACCCTCGGATATACCCTGAGCCACCAGCGCTGCCACCGTCTCGGCAATCCGCTCGGCCAGCGAAGCCGGCAGCGTATGCGTCATGAGCCCGCGCAGCGCCGCCACCCCGGCAGCGTGCCGCTCGACCAGCCCGGCCAATCCCTGCGTCACATCGGAATTGCGCAGGAACCACAGGCTTTCCTGCCGCAGCAGGTTCATCACGGCGGCGTACAGTCCAAGCTGGACTTCGCCCGCCACCGCGCCATCAAGCCCATCGATAGCTGTATTCAGCGCCGTCAGACCATAGACGTCCCGCGTGGCGGCATAGGCCAACGCAACTTCGCCCGGGCTGGCACTCGTGGCCGCCGTCAATTCGCTGACAAATGCCGGCCCGCCACGATTGATCATCGCATTGGCCAGCACCGTGGCGATGACTTCGCGCTTCAGCCGATGCTGCGCCACCTGCTCCGGATACGCCGAACGCAGCGTTTCCGGGAAATAGCGATACAGCTCGCCCGCCAGGTAGCCATCGTCGATCGCCTCGCCCTCTAGCAGGTCCGCATAAAGCGTCAACTTGGCGTAGGCCAGGGTCACAGCCAGCTCCGGCCGCACCAATGCCGTGCCGCTGGTGGCTCGCGCATCGATCGCCGCATCCGTCGGCAAAAACTCCACCGCCCGGTCCAGCAGCCCGCGCTCTTCCAGCTGCTCGATCAGTTCCCGATGATCCGGCAACTCGTCCAGCCCCGCCTGCTGTGCCAGTGAAATCGCCAGCCCCTGCAGGTAATTGTTGCGTAGGCACAACGCCGCAACCTCACCGGTCATCGTGACCAGGAACGCATTTCGATCCTCAATCTCCAGCGATCCGTCGTTCAGCAGCGGCGCCAGCGCAATCTTGATATTGACCTCGAGATCGGACGAATTCACCCCCGCCGAATTGTCGATTGCATCGGTATTGATCCGGCCGCCCTTGAGCGCATAATCCACCCGCCCGCGCTGCGTGACGCCCAGGTTCGCCCCTTCGCCAATCACCTTGGCGCGCAGATCGGCGCCGGTAATGCGGATCGCGTCATTGGCCCGGTCGCCCACCTCGGCATCACTCTCCACCGCCGAGCGCACATAGGTCCCAATCCCGCCAAACCACAGCAGGTCCACATAGGCCTTCAAAATCGATGTCATCACCTCGGCCGGCGTTGCATGCGCCACATGCAGCCCCAGAGCCGCCTGCATTTCCGCAGTCAGCGCGATGGCCTTGAGAGACCGCGAGAACACCCCGCCGCCTACCGAAATCAGCCCCTTGTCATAATCCTGCCAGCTCGACCGGGGCAGGGCGAACAACCGCTGTCGCTCGGCAAGGCTCGTCACGGCATCCGGGCTCGGATCGATGAAAATATCGCGATGGTCGAATGCCGCGATCAACCGGATTTCGGGGCTCAGCAACATGCCATTGCCGAACACGTCGCCGCTCATGTCGCCGATGCCGACCACGGTGAAGGGTTCGCGCTGGATGTCGCGGTCCATCTCGCGGAAATGCCGCTTCACCGCCTCCCAGCCGCCGCGCGCCGTAATGCCCATCTTCTTGTGGTCATAGCCGGCAGAGCCACCCGAGGCGAACGCATCGCCCAACCAGTATCCACGCGAAATGGCGATGCCGTTGGCGGTGTCGGAAAAGCTCGCCGTGCCCTTGTCCGCCGCCACCACTAGATAAGGATCGTCCCCATCCCGCCGTATCACATCCGTTGGCGGCACCAGGGCGCCGTTGACCAGATTGTCCGTCAGATCCAGCAGCGCGCCGATGAAAATCTTGTAGGCGGCGACACCCTCGGCGGCGAAAGCCTCTCGCGCCATCCCGGCCACCAGGTGCTTTGGCACGAAACCGCCCTTGGCCCCCACAGGCACGATTACCGCATTCTTGACCTGCTGCGCCTTGACCAGCCCCAGCACCTCGGTACGGAAGTCCTCCGGCCGGTCCGACCAGCGAATGCCGCCGCGCGCAATGGCGCCAAACCGCATGTGTATGCCCTCGACGCGCGGCGAATACACCGAAATCTCGCGATACGGCCGCGGCGCCACCATGGCTTCGACCAGCGACGCGTTAAACTTGATCGCCAGCGCCGGCATCCGCTTGCCCTCGGCGTCGCGCTGGAACGCATTGGTCCGCACCGATGCTTCGATGAGGTTCACAAACCGCCTGATGATCGTGTCCTCGTCTAGCGACGCCATAGCGTCCAGCGCCGCCACGATGCGCTCCCTTCCCGCCTCGCCCGCCACTTCGCGCTCAGCCAATTCCGGGTCATGCAGCGCGTTGAACAGTGCCACCAGCGCGGATGCCGCCTCGCTCTGCTTCACCAGCACATTGGCAATATAGCGCTGCGAATACGACGTCCCGATCTGCCGCATGTAGCGCGACAGCGCACGCAGCAGGGCCGCGTCGTTCCAGCCGAGCTGAGACCGCGACACCAGCGCATTGAGCGCGTCGCTTTCCGCCAGCCCATCCCAAACCGCCAGCAGTCCTTCCTCGATTGCTGCACCGCGCGTCGCCACATCGAAGCTGCCCTCGGCCGGTTCCAGCACCATGTCGTGCAGATAGCGCTCGACGCCATCGCGCGGCACAATCGTATAGGTCCGCTCGTCGATCACCCGAAAGCCGAACGCTTCCAGCATCGGCACGCGGTCGCTCAGCGGAATGGCGCTTTCACGATGATAGAACTTCAGCCCCAGCGAGCCGTCGGCCCCGGTCCGCGTCCGCAGCCTGATCGCTACGCCGGCGCCGTTCCCCAGGCCGCGCATCACCTCTATATCGTCCAGCGCATCGGCCGCATTATTACGCGACTGATACGCCGCGGAAAACGCCCCGCGATAATCGCTGATCGCCGCCGGATCGACTGCCGTTGCCGCCAGAACATCGCCAAAATTGCTGGTTAGCGCCGAAACACGCTCCTCCAGTTCTGCCCGGCTCGGCTGCGGCGTCGGCCCGGCCACCCGGCCGATGATTACATGCAACCGCACCAGTTCCCCTTCCGGGAAATGCGGATAATAGGCTGAAACGCGCCCGTCATGGACCTGCGCCAGGTAACGCGCGATCCGGGCTCGGGCCTCGCTATCGTAGCGGTCGCGCGGCACATAGACCAATACCGAGACGAAATTGTCGAACCGGTCGATCCGCGGCAGCACCCGCACCCGTGGGCGTTCGTATAGCCCCGCAATGGCGGTGGCGAATTCAAACAATTGCTCGACGCCGATCTGGAACAGCTCGTCGCGCGGATAGCTATCCAGAGCGCTGAGCAGCGTGCGCCCGTCATGCCCCAGCGGATCGACGCCAGATTTGCGCATCACCTCGGCAATCTTGCGCCGGATGATCGGAACATCGGTATGCGGCGTCGCCTGCGCCTGCGCCGTGAACAGCCCGACGATGCGCAATTCGCCCAGCGCCGCGCCGTCACCGCCAAACAGCTTGATGCCCACATAATCCATATGCACGCGCCGGTGCACCCGCGCCCGCACATTGGCCTTGGTCACCAACAGCGCTTCGTTGCTAGCCATGAAGGCCGTATGCTGCGGCGTCGATTCCACAAAGGTCGGGCCGCTGCGCAGCACCTTGAATTCCGGATCGCGCAAAATCCCCAGCCCGCTATCAGCCAACGGCTCCAGCCCATCGGCGCTTAGCCGGTATTCGCGCATCCCGAGGAAAGTGAAATTGTGCTCGATCAGCCAGTCGAGAAACCGTAGCGGCTCGTCCTTCTGCGCCGCGGGGCTCCGCTCCAGTGAACTGATGGCCCGTCGTAGCCGTTCCAGCATCGGCTGCCAGTCACGCACTGCGCTGGTGACCTCGTTCATGGTCGCCTCGACCTCGCGGGTCAGCGCGTCGACATCGGCAACCGGATCGCTGTGGATATGCAAGAGGCTCAGCGCCCGCCCGCCATTGTCGATGACCTGCCCTTGCCACACCTTGACCACCGGATGGGTGAACAGCTTGACGGTGCCGCCCGCCGCACGCACCGCTGCCAGTGCCGAATCGACGATGAACGGCATGTCCGGCGAAATCACATCCAGCACCAACGCATCGCCCGCATGCGCCGGCTGTGTGGCGATCAACCGGCTGTCGTCGCCATCAAAGGACAGCAGGTTCTGATAGGACCGCCGCAGGTTTGCCTCGAACTGCTCAGGCGACACAACCCCCAGGTCCTCGCCGTCCGTCGCCAGCACCGCCGCCCTCAGGAAGCGTGCAAAGCCCGCGTCCTCGCTCGCCAATGCTGCAGCCCGCTCCAGCAGGGCCGGACGCCTCGATTGTCCCAGGTCCATTCATCGACTCCCCAATTCGCAAGACCAGTCTAGGCATCCAATGCCCGCATGTCGCCATTCACTTCGATGATAGCCGCTTACCGCGATGGCTCCATGACAGCCGCGCATTATGGTCTCGGCAAGCGTCTGGAATGAATTTGCGTGCCATTGACCCTTTCATCGCTTCGGGCCATGTTTTTCTCGCCAGAGTGCCAATCGCAGCAAAGCGTTTTCTCGCGCGCTCAAAAGGCGCGAGGTCGCCATCTTGCGATACCCTAGTGGTCTGGTAGTCTTTCAGTCATTCGATCTCAGCGGGAGACAGAGATGAAGAACGCTTCCAAATTTATCGCCTACACCGCCCTTGCCGCGTCACTCACGCTGGGCTTTGCGGTCACGGCGCATGCTCAGGATCGCACCCTGATCAACGTCAGCTACGATCCGACACGTGAACTCTACCAGCAGTTCAATGAGGCGTTCATTGCCCATTGGAAGGCTGAAAAGGGCGAGACTGTCGCTATCGAAAATACCCATGGCGGCTCCGGCGCTCAGGCCCGTACCGTCATCGACGGCCTCGAAGCCGACGTGGTGACCCTAGCGCTTGAATCCGACATCAACGCCATTTCCGATGCCAATCCCAAGCTGATCCCCGCCGATTGGCGCGGCACGTTCGAAAACAACAATGCGCCCTACACCTCGACCATCGTGTTCCTGGTTCGCAAGGGCAATCCTGACGGCATCGCCGATTGGGGCGATCTGATCAAGGACGGCGTCGAAGTCATCACGCCAAATCCCAAGACCTCAGGCGGCGCTCGCTGGAACCTGCTCGCTGCATGGGCTTGGGCCAAGGCACAGCCCGGCGGCTCTGATGAAACCGCACAGGCATTCGTCACCGAGCTCTACAAGCACGTCCCCGTGCTCGATACCGGCGCACGTGGCTCGACCACGACATTCGTGCAGCGCGGCATCGGCGATGTTCTGCTGGCTTGGGAAAACGAGGCCTATCTGGCCCTCAAGGAACTCGGCCCCGACGCCTTCGATATCGTGACCCCCTCGGTCTCGATCCTGGCCGAACCTCCTGTCGCTCTGGTCGTCGGCAATGCCGAAAAGAAGGGCAACACCGATCTGGCCCAGGCCTATCTCGAATATCTCTATTCGGATGAAGGCCAGTCGATCGCTGCCGCCAACTACTACCGCCCGTTCAAGCCTGAAGTTGCAAAGCCCGAAGACGTCGCCCGCTTCGGCAAGGTCAACCTCGTGACCATCGCCGACTTCGGCGGCTGGCGCGAAGCCCAGCCCCACTTCTTCGGCGAAGGCGGCATCTTCGACCAGATCTACACTGGCACCCCTGCCGCTCCCCAATAACTTCGCAGGTGGTCTGCGCAGCAGATGAAAGGGTCCAGTGGAGCCTTTCAAACCAAGAAGGCCATGAGAGCTACGCTCGAAAGGCTAGTCCTCCCAGACGCACTTGCGCCGGCCCCAGTGGCCGGCGTTTTGTTTGGAAACTGTGCTACGATGACGTCTGTCGACAGGCTCAGGATGAGGTCTGCTGAGAACTAAAAGTAGACCTCATGGTGAGCCCGCGGAAGCACGAGGGCGTGGCACAATCGCTCTTCAATGTACGGTATGCACACCCACCGGCTCATCATCCCCGCCAGTCCCGACCTTCGGCCCGGCCCAGAACACAATATACAGCAGCTCTTCCCCCGCCGCGTCGGTGATCTCGATCGACCTCGGCAGTCGCGTATCGCCGCCCGTACTTGCCGCACGCTCGACGATCGCCTTGGCCAAGGAGGCGGCATTGCGCTCTGCCGCCTCGAGGTCCGGCAGGTCACTGCCGTCCGTGTCGGGGATCAGTTGGTCATCGGTGCGGTAGTGAAAGTAGAATCGGGGCATGCGCGCCTCCCTCGAAGAGGAAATGCCCAAGCAGGCAAGGAGTTGCCAGCCTGCCAGCTTCAGTGCGGTCAGTCGAGGCCGGTCAAGCCATGATATTGGTGGCGCTGCCACAATAGCGGCGTCCGGCTCGTTGTGTTTTCCGCCTCGATTATGGCTCCCGCAAACAGCACATGCGTTCCCGTCTCCATCGCGCCGATCACCCCGCAGTCGAGCGCCGTGACCGCGCCCTGCAACATCGGATGCCCCGATGGCCATTCGCCCCACTGGCCGCGGCTGAACCGCTCTTCGGCCACGACCCGCCCCGCAAAGGCATCGGCAACCTCGCTCTGGTCATCAGCCAGCATGGCAAAGGAAAACCCCCCCGTCTTTGCGATCAGGTCAGCCAACCGGCTCAATATGTCGATTGAAATGAGAATTGTTGGCGGGTTTATCGACAGCGACATCACTGACGTCACCGTCCGCCCGATCCGCTCGTCGCCGCGTCGCGCCGTCACGAGGCTAACGGTGGAAGCCATCGCCGCCATGGCGGAGCGAAACTCCGCATTGCCAACAACGGGCCGGCGGGAAGGGCGCAGATGCATGGTGTCGGGCAATTCGAAGTCAGCCATAATGCTATTCAATTCTCTCTCCGGGCATAACCATCAAACGCCCACCACTGCGTCGTTCTAGCTGCGAGGACACTGCATCGCTTGCAATTTAACGCTGCGCCATCTAATTTCCAAGTAATGACTTTGAAAACCTCCGGCGCCAATATGTCAATCGAGAACTGGGACAACACGGCTCGACCCGGCGTCGCCGCGGCTTGGTCTCCGCGCAGCCCGGCCGAGCGCGTATTGATGGCGCTCAAGATGCATGGCGCCCTGTCGTCCGCAGAACTGGGCAGCAAGCTTGCCACCACAGGTGAAGCGGCCCGCCAGCAATTGGCCCGCCTTGCTGAAGAAGGCCTGGTCGCTTCTGCCAGCGAGGCCAGGGGCGTCGGTCGCCCCACCCAGCGCTGGAGCCTCACAGCGGCCGCCCAGTCGCGCTTCCCCGATACCCACGCCGCACTGACCGTTCAACTGCTCGACATCGTCCGCACGTCCTTGGGCGAAGCCGCGCTCGAGACTCTGATTTCCGTTCGCGAAGCCGAAACCCACACTGCCTATCACTCCGTCATCGCCGCTGATTTGCCTCTCCGCGACAAGGTCGCCGCGCTCGCCGACCTGCGCTCCGCCGAAGGCTATATGGCGGGCTGGAGCGAGGAGCCGGACGGCACGCTGGTCCTCGTCGAAAACCACTGCCCGATCTGCGCCGCCGCCACCGCCTGCCAGGGTTTTTGCCGCGCTGAACTCGACGTTTTCCGCTCCATCCTCGGCAGCGAAGCGACCATCCAGCGCACGGAGCACATCGTCTCAGGCGGCCGCCGCTGCACCTATTCCATCCGAAAGACCGACGCATGAGCGACGAAAACCCGCGCCCGCCGGTCGGCACCCAGCACCAGCGCGTCGGCTGGGAAACCCCCGCGGGTCTGGACGAAGCCATGATCCGCACGGTGGTCGATCGCTTCTACGACGACGCTCGCAGCGATCCAATTATCGGCCCGGTGTTTAATCGCATCATCGCCCCCGAAGCCTGGCCGCACCACCTCGCAACCATCGCCGATTTCTGGAGTTCCATGCTCCTGGGCACCGGACGCTACGCCGGTCGCCCCATGCCCAAGCACATGGCTATCCCCGAACTGTCCGATGCCCACTTCATGCGCTGGCTCGCCCTGTTCCGCCGCACCGCCGAAACCGTCTGCCCACCCGAAATCGCCGCCCTGTTCATTGAGCGCTCCGAACGCATCGGCAACAGCTTCCGCATGAACATCTATATGCGCCGCGGCGAAGACATTACCGCCATGGCCTCGCTCGAGCGCGAAACGCCGACTTGGACACCGCCGAAATAATTCCAGCCTTCCCAGTCGACACCCTCCCCCTCGCGGGGAGGGTCAGGGAGGGGGCAGTTTAGCCCCGATCCAGACGTCACTCCCACCACAATCTCCATTCCTGCCCCGCGCTAGTACAATTTTCTTCGCCCACTTGCGCAAACGCCACGGGCTCGCTTTGATAAACCCGACCGATCCACTAGGGTCGCGACCGCCGCACCGGGTTGAGAGGTCGACATGAACAACGCCGCCAATTTCCCCACCAGGGCTGCCGTTTGAGCACCGTGGCCTCGACTGCGCCGCGTCGCGCCTGGAGTTTCCGCCAGCCCAGCGTCATTCCCGGCTTTGGCCTGACGCTCGGCTTTACGCTCACCTATTTCTCGCTGATCATCCTGATTCCGCTGATTGCCCTGGCGGTTCGCTCGGCTGGCCTCGGCCCCGAGGGATTCTGGAAAGCTGCCACCGATGCCCGCGTGCTCGGCTCGCTGCGCGTCAGCTTTGTGACCGCACTGATCGCCGCCGGCGTCAACGTCGTCTTCGGAACGCTGATCGCCTGGGTGCTGGTGCGCTATCGCTTCCCCGGCCGGCGCATTTTCGATGCCATAATCGATCTGCCCTTTGCGCTGCCAACCGCTGTCGCAGGCATCGCGTTGACCGCCATCTATGCGCCCAATGGCACTGTCGGCTCGCTTTTCGCCCCGCTGGGATGGCGCATTGCCTACACGCCTGCGGGCATCGTCATCGCCATGATCTTCATCGGCCTGCCTTTTGTAGTGCGCACTATCCAGCCCATTCTCGAAGAGGTCAGCCACGAGGTCGAAGAAGCCAGCGCCACCCTCGGCGCCAACCGCTTCCAGACCATCATCCACGTCATCTTCCCAAGCCTGATGCCCGCAATTCTCACCGGCTTCGCGCTGGCCTTCGCCCGCGCCGTCGGCGAATACGGCTCGATCATTTTCATTGCCGGCAATATTCCTTTCGTCTCGGAAATCGCGCCGCTACTGATCTATATCCGCCTGCAGGAGTTCAACTATGTCGGCGCAACCGTCATCGCCACCGTCATGTTGTTGATTTCCTTTGCTCTGCTGCTGGCGATCAACTTGATCCAGGCCTGGTCGCGTCGGAGGTATGGCTATGGCAACTAAGCTCCGTGCCCAAACCAAGCGCCGTCACTCGCCCACCAGCGAAAGACGCTCGGTTCAACTGCTGCTGATAGGTATTGCAGTCGCTTTCATGGCGATTACCCTGGTCCTGCCGCTTTACTCGGTGTTCCACGAAGCCCTTAGCAAGGGCGTTGGCGCCTTCTTTGCTGCGCTCGGCGAAAAGGACGCTCAGGCCGCCATCCGGTTGACCCTGCTGGTCGCCGCCACTGCCGTGCCGCTCAACGTGGTTTTCGGCCTTGCCGCCTCCTGGGCCATCGCCAAGTTCGAGTTCAAGGGCAAGGCCTTTTTGATCACCCTGATCGATCTGCCCTTCTCGGTTTCGCCGGTGATTTCCGGCCTCGTCTACGTGCTGCTGTTTGGGGCAGGGAGCTTCCTCGGTCCCTTCCTTAAGAGCTACGGCATCGAAGTGCTCTTCGCGCTGCCCGGCATCGTGCTGGCCACCATTTTCGTCACCTTCCCCTTCGTCGCCCGCGAGCTGATCCCGCTGATGCAGGATCAGGGCACTGGGGACGAGGAAGCGGCGCTGTCGCTTGGGGCCAACGGCTGGCAGACTTTCTGGCGCGTCACCATTCCCAATATAAAGTGGGGCCTGCTGTATGGCGTGCTGCTCTGCAACGCCCGTGCCATGGGCGAGTTCGGCGCCGTCGCTGTGGTCTCAGGCAAAATCCGCGGCCAGACCACCACCATGCCGTTGCAGGTGGAAATGCTCTACAACGAATATAACGCCGCGGCGGCTTTCGCTCTGGCATCGATGCTGGCCTTGCTTGCGCTGGTCACGCTGGTATTGAAGTCAGTGCTGGAATGGCGCTTTGGCGAAGAAATTGCCGCCGGCAACCACTGATAGGAATATGTGTCTATGGAAGTTCGCGTTCAAAATGTGCGCAAGGAATTCGACCGGTTCCCGGCGCTGCATGACGTCTCGCTTGACATTCGTTCGGGTGAGCTGATCGCGCTGCTGGGCCCCTCTGGCTCAGGCAAAACCACGCTGCTGCGCCTTATTGCCGGCCTTGAAACGCCAACCGCCGGCAAGGTCTTCTTTGGTGATACCGACGCGTCCGAAAAGACCGTGCAGGAGCGCAATATTGGCTTTGTGTTCCAGCACTATGCCCTGTTCCGTCACATGACAATTCTCGAGAACATCTCATTTGGTCTGAAAGTCCGCCCACGCTCGTCGCGTCCGCCGGCCGGCGAAATCCGCCGCCGCGCCATGGAACTGCTCGATCTGGTGCAACTGTCCGGCCTCGAAAAACGCTATCCGAATCAGCTTTCCGGCGGTCAGCGCCAGCGCGTCGCCCTGGCTCGCGCCCTCGCCATCGAACCCGCCGTGCTGCTGCTCGACGAACCCTTTGGTGCCCTCGACGCCCAGGTCCGTCGCGAATTGCGCAAATGGCTGCGCGAAATCCATGATCGCACCGGCCACACCACGGTCTTTGTCACCCACGATCAGGAAGAAGCCCTCGAACTCTCCGATCGCCTCTGCGTCATGAGCCAGGGCAAGATCGAACAGGTCGGCACCCCCGACAGCGTCTACGACCACCCGACCTCGCCCTTCGTCTTTGGCTTTATCGGTGAGTCGAGCGAATTGCCGGTTACCGTCGAAAATAACGAACTCTGGGTCGGCGGTCGCGCGATTGGCGTTCCCGCTGGCGATGCGCAGCCGGGCGAAGCCCGGCTGTTCTTCCGCCCGCACGATGTCGAATTGGTAGAGCACGACGCCTCACTGGCCGGCGTCGTCAGCACCAACCGCCGCGTCGGCGGCACTCGCCGCGTCGAGCTTGAAATCGGCGGTGCCGGTCACCTGGTCGAGGTCGATCTGCCGTTCGATCACCCGGCTGGGGAAAAGACCCGCCTCGCATTCCGTCCTCGTCGCTGGAAACTCTTTCCGGCTGTTTGAGTCCGAGCAGACGAATTTATCGCAGGCTGGGTCGAAAGTGTCGGGTTGCGAGAACTGGACTGGAGCGTGCTTAAGTACGTGAACTCCCGAAGCGCAGCTAACCGGCATTTCCAGGCCGGCCTCAGCTAAATTATTCGTCGTCCTTCACGGCCTCCATGGACACATGCGTACTTGTGTGGGCGACGTGGGGCAGGGCGCTGATCCGCTCACCCAGCACCTCGCGATAGTCGGCGATATCCTTGGTTCGCACCTTGAGCAGGTAGTCAAAGCTCGACGCAATCATATGCGCCTGCTCCACCTCGGGAATCGCCCGCACAGCCTTATTGAAAGCCGTCAGCGCCGCCTTGCGCGTATCGCTCAGCTTCACTTCGACAAACGCCACATGCGACAGCCCGAGCCGCTTCGGATCGATCACCGCGCGATAGCCCAGGATATATCCCGCCTTTTCCAGCCGGGTGATCCGCGCCTGGCACGGCGTCTTGGACAGGTTCACCCGCCGGCTCAGCTCCGCCACGCTGATCCGCCCATCCTTAACCAGTTCATCCAGGATGCGCCGGTCGATCTGGTCCAAAGTCGCGTGAGTGACAGTTTTCACGGGTGTATGTCCTGCTGCGGGCCAACAACATAACGCCACGTTCTGCCATCCGCCACACAAACAGGCGAAACGCCTACCTATCCTCTGTCATTGTGTTTTCAACGTAAGCTCATCAAAATCGCGATGTCATCCCGACGAAGGCCTGGACCCATCCTGAGATCCCTCCGCGATCTGTGAAGGTGCAATCGTCTCAGGATGGATTCCGGCCTCCGCGGAATGACTCGATGGGAGATGAGAAGCAGGGTTCACACATGTCCTACATTACCGCCGCCCGCCAATCCCTCCATGCCCACAATCTCGCCGACGAAACCCAGCTCGTCCGAGACCTGATAGCGGCCACAGGCCTCGACGCTGCGGCGCGGCAAAGCATCTCTGCCCACGCCGAAAGTCTCGTTACCACCGTGCGCAAGGGCAATCGCCTCAGCCTGATGGAGAGCTTTCTCGCCGAATACGGCCTCGCCACCGATGAAGGCGTGGCGCTGATGTCCCTCGCCGAAGCCCTGCTGCGCGTACCCGATGCCGAAACCGTCGATGCCCTGATCCACGACAAGGTCGGTGGCTCCAACTGGGCCTCCCATTTCGGCGGCTCGTCCAACCAGCTCGTCAATTTCTCCTCCTGGGCTCTCAGCCTAACCGCCGACGTGCTCGGCGATCCCGAAGTCGGCCCCAAGAATGCCCTGCATCGCGCCATCGCCCGTCTCGGTGAGCCGGTCATTCGCACCGCCGTTGCACAGGCCATGCGCCTGCTCGGCAGTCAGTTCGTCTTCGGCCGCACCGTCGACGAAGCCATCCAGAACGCCAAAAAGCCCGAAGCCCTCGGCTATCGCTACTCCTACGACATGCTCGGCGAAGCCGCCCGCACCTCTGCCGATGCCGCCCGCTACTTCGACGCCTACGCCGCCGCCATTGCCAGCCTCGCCCCCCATTGCAAGGCCGCCTCGGTCCGCGAAAATCCTGGCATTTCGGTAAAACTCTCGGCGCTGCACCCGCGCTACGAGTTCGCCCAGCGCCACCGCGTCATGGCCGAACTGGTTGAATTGACTCGTAAACTTGCGCTCGCCGCCAAGACCGCCAACATGGGCTTCAACATTGACGCCGAGGAAGCCGACCGCCTCGATCTCTCGCTCGACATCATCGCCGAAGTCCTTGCCACGCCCGAACTGGCCGGCTGGGACGGCTTCGGCGTCGTCGTCCAGGCCTATGGCAAACGCGTCCTGCCGCTGATCGACTGGCTCGAAGCCACCGCAAAATCGCTCGACCGCCGCATCATGGTCCGCCTGGTCAAGGGCGCCTATTGGGATGCGGAAATCAAGCGCGCCCAAGTCCTCGGCCTCGACGGCTACCCGGTGTTCACCCGCAAGGCCTCCACCGACATCAGCTACATCGCAGCCGCCAAAAAACTCTTCGCCTCGCCCCACATCTACCCGCAGTTCGCCTCGCACAACGCCCACACCGCCAGCGCCGTGCTGCATCTCGCCGCCGAAGCCGGCCGCTACAATGACAGCTATGAATTCCAGCGCCTGCACGGCATGGGCGAGCGCCTCCACGAAGTCCTGCGCACCAATCACGGCACCCGCACCCGCATCTACGCCCCCGTCGGAGCCCACAAGGACCTTCTCGCCTACCTCGTCCGCCGCCTCCTCGAAAACGGCGCCAACGGCTCCTTCGTCTACCAGATCGCCGACGAAGACATCCCAGCTGCGACCGTGGCCAAAGACCCGATCGGCAAGACCCTGGCCCTCGACGCCATCCCCAATACGGCCATCCCTGCACCCAGCGCCATCTTCGGCCAACGCCGTAACTCGGCTGGTCTCGACCTCACCGACCCCATCGCCTTCCCGGCCATGAAAGCCGCCCGCGCCGCCTTCCAATCCACCCAGTGGCACGCTACGCCGCTTCTTACCCAGATCAACCCCCTCCCCAACCCTCCCCGCAAGGGGGAGGGTGCCGCATCGAGTTTCGGCCAAAATGCTGCCACAAACCCAGAGCGTCACCTCCCCCGCGACGAGGGAGGTTGGGAGGGGGTGCCGGTTGGCCCCAATGTCTTGACCAACCCCGCCGACCCCGCCGACCACCTCGGCACCGTAACCAACGCCACCCCCGACGACGTCACCGCCGCCATCGCCGCAGCCACCGTTTCCACCTGGCCCCAAACCCCCGTCGCCACCCGCTCCAACCTTCTTCGCGCCACCGCTGACCTTTACGAGCTCCACCGCCCCGAACTCTTCGCCCTGCTCGCCCGCGAAGCCGGAAAATCCTGGGCCGACGCCGTCGCCGAAGTCCGCGAAGCCGTCGACTTCCTGCGCTACTACGCCGAGCAAGTCGAGGGCCAAACCATGGCTCCCTCTCGCGGTCCCATCGTCGCCATCTCGCCCTGGAACTTCCCGCTCGCCATCTTCACCGGCCAGATCGCCGCGGCGCTCGCCGCCGGCAATCCCGTCCTCGCCAAGCCCGCGCCGCAAACCCCGCTGATCGCCTTCAGAGCCGTCCAGCTGATGCACGAGGCCGGCATTCCGCCTGATGCCATCCAACTCCTCCCCGGCGCCGGCGGGATCGGCACCGCGCTCACCGCCAATCCGTCCATCGCCGGCGTCGTCTTCACCGGCTCGCTCCCCACGGCCCGAAAGATCGACCAGGTGATGGCGGCCAATCTGAACCCCACCGCGCCGCTGATTGCCGAGACCGGTGGCCTCAATGTCATGATCGTCGACTCCACCGCGCTGCCTGAGCAGGCCGTGCGGGATATCCTCGCCTCCGCCTTCCAGTCCGCCGGCCAGCGCTGCTCGGCCCTCCGCGTGCTCTACATCCAGGACGACGCCGCCGACCGCACCATCGAAATGCTCAAGGGCGCCATGGACGAGCTAACCCTCGGCAATCCATGGCACCTGAGCACGGACATCGGCCCCGTCATCGACGAGGCCGCCCGTACCAAAATCGAAACCCACATCGACACTTACGAGCGCTCTGGGAATCTGATTCACCGCTTGAACGCACGAGGGGAGGGCACCTTCGTCGCCCCTGCCGTGCTCCGCATCAACGGCATCGCAGACCTCACCGAAGAGATCTTCGGCCCCGTCCTTCACGTCGCCACCTTCAGGTCCGACCAGATCGATCAGGTAATCGCTGCCATCAACGCCTCCGGCTTTGGTCTCACCTTCGGCCTCCACACCCGCATTTCATCGCGCGTCCGCCAGGTCTCCAACACAGTCCATGCCGGCAATATCTACATCAACCGCAACCAGATCGGCGCCGTCGTCGGCTCCCAGCCTTTCGGCGGCGAAGGCCTCTCCGGCACCGGCCCCAAGGCCGGTGGCCCGCACTACCTGCCGCGCTTCACGCTCGGGTACGGCCACGCCGAAATCGCCCCGCTGCCGCTGCCCGGCCCAACCGGCGAAAGCAATGTCATGCATACCGCACCGCGCGGTTCTCTCCTCTGCCTCGGCCCGACCACGTCCGACCAGCAGGCCCAGGCCACCATGGCCGCCATGCTCGGCAACACCGCTATACTTGCGGAACTGGACTTGCACGCCTTGAGCTATGTGAAAACCTTTGACGCCGTCGCCTACTTCGCCGACGACAGCACCCTCCGCGCCATCCGCATCGCCCTCTCAGGCCGCAGCGGCGCCATCATCCCACTGCTAACCTCGGCCGATGAGGGCAACCGCCTCCGCCTCGAACGCCACGTCTGCATCGACACAACGGCGGCGGGTGGTAATGCTTCATTGATGGCGCAAGCGGGGTAGAAGGAAGAATACCCCCACCTAGCCTCCCCCTGAAAAGGGGGAGGAATCTGGCCGGTGGTCGTCGCAAACCGTGCCCAAAACCCGATCGGATTCCTCCCCCTCATCAGGGGGAGGCTAGGAGGGGGTACCTACGAGGACTATTCCCTCAGTCGCCGCCAACAGCTCCTGCGAATAGGCCTCGACCAACTTCCCCTGCTTCAGCAACGCCACATCCGCCACCTCGACAATCCGCCCATGCCGCATCACGGCCAGTCGGTCGCACAGGAAGCTCACCACCGGCAGGTTGTGCGTTACCAGCAGATAGGTCAGCCCCTGTTCCCGCCGCAGCCGCTTGAGCAGGTTCAAAATCTCGGCCTGCACCGAAACATCCAGCGCCGACGTCGGCTCGTCCAGCAGCAGCACCTTCGGTTCCAGCATCAGCGCCCGCGCAATCGCCACGCGCTGCCGCTGCCCGCCCGACAACTGGTGCGGAAAGCGGAACCGGAACCGCTGGTCCAGCCCCACCGCCATGAGCATCGCCGCCACCCGCTCGCCGCGATTGCCCACGCCATTGATCGCCAGCGGCTCGCTCAGCGCCGCATCGATGGTCTTGCGCGGATGCAGCGACCCATAGGGGTCCTGGAACACCATCTGCACCTGCCGCGCCACCCGCCGCTCGATGCCATGCGTCCGTGGCCGTCCAAGCACCGATATCCCCCCCGTCCAGTCCGGCGCCAGCCCGGCAATGGCGCGCAAGATCGTCGACTTGCCCGAGCCGCTTTCGCCCACCAGCGCAAAGCTCTCGCCCTCGGCAATATCGAGATTGACCCCGTGCACGACCTTGCTGTCGCCATAGGAAATATCGACATTGTTGAGTTCTATCGCGCTCATGTGCCCGCCCATTGTGTCCGGTCGAGCACCGGCAGTTCGTCGCGTTGTTCATTGATGGTCGGCATCGCCGCCAGCAGCCCGCGCGTATAGGGATGGCTGGCATTTTCCAGCTCGCCCGCCGCGCATTCTTCCACCACCACGCCCGAATTCATCACCAGAATCCGGTCGCAGTAGCGCGACACCAGCCCCAGGTCGTGGCTGATCAGAATCAGACCCATGCCCTTGGTCGTCACCAGGTCGTCAATGATATCAAGCACCTGCGCCTGCACGCTGACGTCCAACGCCGAGGTCGGCTCGTCGGCAATCAGCAATTCCGGCTCCGGGATCAGCATCATGGCGATCATCACCCGCTGCCCCATGCCGCCCGAAACCTCATGCGGATACAACCCCGCCACGCGCTTCGGATCGTCGATCCGCACCGAGTCGAGCATCGCCCAAATCCGCTCGTTCACCTCGCGGCGCGGCAGCCGGGTGTGCGTCACGAGCGCCTCGCCGATCTGTTCGCCCACCGTCATCACCGGGTTCAGCGAAAACTTCGGGTCCTGCATCACCATGGAAATCCGCGCGCCGCGGATCGATCTCATCTGCTTTTCGCTCTGGCTCAACAGGTCGATTCCGTCAAATTCCATCCGGTCAGCCGTCACCAATCCCGGCTTGCGGATCAGCTTGAGGATCGACCGGCCCGTCATGGATTTGCCCGACCCGCTCTCCCCCACGATCCCCAGCCGTTCCTTGCCGACCGAGAACGAAATCCCCTTGACCACCTCGACCCGGCCGCGATGCGTCGGAAAACTGACCCGGAGATTTTTCACCGAAAGCAGTGGTTCTGCGCCTCCCTCCCCCTTGCGGGAAGGGAATGAGGGTGGGGGTGCTCCGTTCGCCATCACTTCCCCTCGCTCTTCGGATCGAGCACATCGCGCAAGCCATCACCGAGGAAACAAAACCCCAGGCTCACGATGATGATGGCAAAGCCGGGCATGGTCGCCACCCACCACTGGTCGAGAATGAAGGTGCGCCCACGTGAAATCATCGCGCCCCATTCCGGCAGCGGCGGCTGCGCCCCCAGCCCGATGAACCCCAGTCCGGCCGCGGTCAGGATCACGCCGGCCATGTCGAGCGTCACGCGCACGATCATCGAAGAGGTACACAGCGGCAAAATATGCTGCACGATGACCCGCAGCGGATTTGCCCCCTGCAACTGCACCGCCTGGATGAACTCCGCATTGCGGATCGTCAGCGTTTCAGCCCGGGCAATGCGCGCATAGGCCGGCCACGAGGTGATGGCTATCGCAATAATCGCATTGTTGATCCCCGGCCCCAGCGCCGCGACGAACGCCAGCGCTAGGATCAGCTTGGGCATCGACAGGAATATATCGGTAAAACCCATCAGCAGCCGATCGGTCCAGCCGCCGAAATACCCGGCCACCGCACCCACCAGCAGCCCCAGAGGCGCCGAAATCAGGGCCACCAGCCCGACGATGGTCAGCGTGATCTGGGACCCATAAATCACCCGCGAAAAGATATCGCGCCCCAGCTCGTCCGTGCCCATGAGGTTTACGCCAGACGGCGGCAGCAGCCGTGCCTTTAGGTTCTGTCCGGTCGCCGAAAACGGTGCAATCCACGGCGCAAAGATCGCCGTCAGGATCAGCACCAGGATGATCACCCCGCCCAGCGCCGACAGCGGATTGCGCAGCAGCGCCATGAACACCCGATAGGCCCGCCCCGCATTGGCCTGCCACAGCGAGGTCGGACTATCCTCAAGCAACCAGTCGCGTGTGCTTGTCATCAGCGGGCCCTCGGGTCGAGGACGCGGTACAGCACGTCCGAAATCTTGTTGATGAAAATGAACACCGCGCCGATCACCAGCGTCGAGCCGAGCACCGCATTCATGTCGGCGTTGAGCAGTGCCGTGGTCAGGTAATTGCCGATGCCGGGCCACGAAAACACCGTTTCGATCATCACCGAACCCTCGAGCAGCCCGGCATAGCTCAGCCCGATCACAGTAATCAGCTGGACCCTGATGGGATTGAACGCATGCCGCCAGATCACCACGCGCTCCGGCACGCCCTTGACCCGCGCCGTGGTCACGAATTCCTGGTTCAGCTGGTCCAGCATGAAACTGCGCGTCATGCGGGCGATATAGGCCAGGCTGAAGAAGCCCAGCACTGAAGCCGGCAAAATTAGGTGGGTGATGGCATTGAAGAAAATGTCGAACTCACCGGCAAGCAGGCTGTCGACCAGCAACAGCCCGGTCACCGGCGACACCAGCCCGTCATAGAAAATATCGAGCCGCCCCGGTCCGCCGACCCAACGCAGCCGGGCATAAAACAGCGCCAGCCCGACCAGCCCCAGCCAGAACGCCGGCATCGAATAACCCAGCAGGCCCACAATCCGGATGATCTGGTCGATCCAGCTGCCCTGCCGGCTGGCCGCGATGACACCGAGCGGCACGCCGACGACCACCCCGATGATGATGCCGATCGTCGCCATTTCCAGCGTCGCGGGAAAAAACCGACTGATATCCTCCACCACCGATCGCCCGGTCGAAACCGAGCGCCCAAGGTCGCCGGTGAACACCCCGACCACATAGCGGAAAAACTGCACCGGCAGCGGCTGGTCCAGCCCCATCTGCACCCGCGCCGCTTCATAAACCGCATTGGTCGCCCGGTCGCCCACCACGGCCAGCACCGGATCGATTGGGATCACACGTCCGATAAAGAAGGTGATGGCGAGCAGCCCCAGGAAGGTGAGGAAAACCGTCACCACAAATCCCGCGATTGCCGACACGCGACGACCCCATATCCGCTTTCTGTGCGAGGTCGGGGCAGGGGACAGAGCAATCTGCGGTTCAAGGCTCAAACGGAATTCCTTTTGCAAAAACAGGAATTTGCGCCCGCCAGACGACTCTCCAGCGGACTGTGAAGGGCTTCACATTTCGCTTTCACCATACAGAAAACTTTGCTTATATCAAAAAAATTATGGTGGTTGGATGACAAGCGGAGCGCTGGCCAAGGTCGAAAGTGGAGGGCACCCCAAGGTGGGTGCGCTCATTCGTGCCCGTCGCCGCCAGCAGCAGATGACGCTCGAAGCGCTGGGCAAAACCGCCGAAGTTTCGGTCGGTTATCTCAGCCAGGTCGAGCGCGATCACGCTACCCCGTCGCTGGGTACGCTGGCCAGCATCGCACGCGCCCTCGGCGTCGGCATCGACTATTTCGTTTCTGCCCCCAAGCCCGAAACCGCGCTGACCCGCGCCGCCGAGCGTAACCGCTTTTCGGTCGATGGCTCCTCCATCATCTATGAGCGCCTCGGCACCGATTTCCCGGGCAACATGCTGTCCAGTTTCGTGATGACGGTGCCGCCCGGCTATCGCTCTGAAACCGTCGCCCATGAGGGCGAGGAGCTGCTCTACGTGCTGGAAGGCGCCATCACCCAGCGCCTCGATGGCGAGGAAATGGAAATGTGCGCCGGCGACAGCCTGCATTTCCGCGGCAATCGCCCCCATTCCTGGTCAAACCACACTGACTTACCTGCGCGCCTGCTCTGGACCGGCACGCTCACCCTCTTCCGCTCCTCGGCCAAGCCCTCCCGGCAGGTCGCGGCGGCAGCAAAACCCGGCGCCAAGCCGGCAAAAAACAAGAAAATCGTCAAACCACAGGAGAAACGCTCATGAAGATGCTTCGCGCAGCTTTGCTTGCTACCGCATTGTCGCTTCCGCTCGTGGCCGGTGCCTATGCCGCGACCCCGGCCGATGCTCTGGTCATTGCCCAGAACATCGACGATATCGTCGCGCTCGACCCGGCTCAGGCCTACGAATTTACCTCGGGCGAGATCAACACCAACGTCTATGACCGCCTGGTCGGCTACGAGGCCGAGGACACCACGGTCCTGGCCCCCGGCCTCGCCTCCGAATGGGTGGCCGACGATGCCGCCAAGACCATCACCTTCACCCTGCGCGACGCGACTTTCGCATCGGGCAACCCGGTCCGCCCCGAAGACGTGGTGTTCTCGTTCAACCGTGTCATCACGCTGAACCTCACCCCCGCCTTCATTCTCACCCAGCTTGGCTGGACCCCCGAGAACATGGCCGACATGGTCAGCATCGCCGATGGCAAGGTGGTCGTGACGTATGAGGGCGATTTTTCCTCCGCCTTCGTGCTCAACGTACTGGCCTCGCGCCCGGCCTCCATTGTCGATGAAGTCCTCGTCACCGAAAATGCCGTTGGCGAAGACCTGGGCAATGCCTGGCTGAACACGCATTCCGCCGGCTCGGGCCCCTTCGTCATGTCCGATTACCGTCCGGCTGAAATCGTTCGCCTCACCGCCAACGAGACCTATTTCCGCGGCGCTCCGGCAATGAAGACCATCATCATCCGTCACGTTGCCGAAGCTGCCACCCAGCAGCTTCTGCTGACCTCGGGCGACGTCGATATCGCCAAGAACCTGACCCCTGACCAGATCGCCAGCCTGCCGGCCGACACCGTCAAGGTCGAAACCTTCCCGCAGGCCGCCGTCCACTTCCTGTCCTTCAATCAAAAGACCGAGTCGCTGACTCCCCCAGCCGTCTGGGAAGCCGCCCGTTATCTCGTCGATTACGACGGCATGACCGAGACTTTCCTCAAGGGCCAGATGGAAAAGCACCAGGCCTTCTGGCCAAAGGGCTTCCCCGGCTCCTATGACGAGACGCCATTCACCTATGACGTCGAAAAGGCCAAGCAGATCCTGGCTGACGCCGGCGTCGAGACCCCGATCAACGTCACCCTCGACGTGATCAACTCGACCCCGTTCACCGACATTGCCCAGTCGCTGCAGGCTGGCTTTGCCGAAGCCGGCATCAACTTCGAAATCCTGCCCGGCACCGGCGCCCAGGTCATCACCAAGTACCGCGAGCGCACCCATCAGGCCATGCTGCTGTATTGGGGCCCAGACTTCATGGACCCCCATTCCAACGCCAAGGCCTTCGCCTACAACTCGGACAATTCCGATGCCACCTACACCGCAACCACCACCTGGCGTAACGCCTGGGCCGTGCCCCAGGAATTAAACGACAAGGTCACCGCAGCCCTCGCCGAGCCCGATCAGGCCAAGCGCAACGAGGACTACATCGAGATCCAGAAGGAAGCCCAGGCCTCCTCGCCGATCGTGATCATGTTCCAGGCCGCCCTGACCATCGCCATGGCCAACAATGTGGATGGATACGTCAACGGCGCCACGTCCGACTTCGTCTACTACCGCCTTGTGACCAAGGAATAAGCTTGGAGCCGGCCCTCACTTCCTACCTTCTCCCCGCGGGAAAGGGTGCTAAAAGGGCGGATGAGGGGGCATTGCTTGAAGCCAATGCATCAGTCGACAATCCCTCCCCCCTTGTGGGGAGGGAGAGCGAGATAGGACTTAGCTTCAGCTAAGTCCGTGATCGAGCAGGGTGGGGGTGCGAGAGCCCTCATATAAGAGCCAAACCACCCCCGCCCAGCCTCCCCCTGATAGGGGGAGGAGCCGTCCGGAGCGTTTGGTATCATTGTGCCGCGGACGTGATGTTGCTCCTCCCCCTATCAGGGGGAGGCTAGGTGGGGGTACCCCCCTTCAAAAAACACTACGAGCCCCAAAAATGAGCAACCCGACTCTCACGACCCGCATGGCCAATCTTCGCGCCCGGATGACGGCGACCGAAACCGACCTCGTGGTCATCGGTCCGTCGAGCCACATGATGTACATGGCCGATCTCTCGCCCCACGGCGATGAGCGTCCGGTTTTTCTCATGGTCTCGCAGAGCTTTGCCGGCTTCCTGATGCCTGCGCTCAATGTCGACAGCGCCCGCCGGCACACCGATCTGCCCTTATTCCCTTGGGCCGATGCCGAGGGCCCCGGTGCTGCGTTGCAGGATCTGCTCAACGCCACCGGCGTGCCGCGCGTCAGCCCATCCATTGTCCTCGATGAAACCATGCGCGCCGATTTCGCGCTGCTGGTGCTCGATGCGCTGCCCGGCGCCAAGCGCCGCTTCACCACCGATACGGTCAGCTACCTGCGCTCGCACAAGGACGAGGACGAATACCGGCGCCTCAAGGCCGCCCACCTGCTCAATGACCGGGCTGTCGAGGCCGCCTTTGCCGCGCTCAAGCCCGGCATGACCGAACTCGACGTCGCTGCCCTCATTGGTGCCTTCTACAAGGAGAATGGCGCGACCACCGAATTCTGCTCAGTCTGTTTCGGCCCGAACGGCGCCTTCCCCCACCACCATACCGGGACGACCCCGTTACACCTGGGCGACGCCGTGCTGATCGATACCGGCTGCCGCCTCGATGGCTATCCTTCCGACATGACCCGCATGGGCTATCTTGGCTCCGCCCCCGAAGGTTACGGCCAGATCCACTCTATCATCGATCGCGCCGTCGATGCCGCCATTGCTGCTGCCAAGCCCGGTGCCCTGGCCAGCGAGGTCGACAAGGCCGCCCGCGATGTGATCACCGCCGCGGGCTACGGCCCCAATTTTCTGCATCGCACCGGGCATGGCCTCGGCATCGACGTGCATGAGACGCCCTACATCACTGCCACATCTGAAACCGTGCTCGAAGAAGGCATGGTTTTCTCAATAGAGCCAGGCATTTACCTACAGGGCCAGTTTGGCCTGCGCCTCGAAGAGATCGTCACTATCCGCAATGGTGTGGCGGAAGTATTCTCGGAAATGCCACGCACGGCCATCTCTGCAGGCGTCTGACGCGACGCGTGGTGCGGCATAGGGCCATGATATTTCGGCAGCGCTCTTGCATTGCTCAAAAAACGCAAATATTGCGTAGATCATGTGCA
This sequence comes from Devosia psychrophila, assembly GCF_000971275.1. Lineage (GTDB taxonomy): Bacteria > Pseudomonadota > Alphaproteobacteria > Rhizobiales > Devosiaceae > Devosia > Devosia psychrophila. The sequence goes on from NZ_LAPV01000170.1 coordinate 33,297, forward strand.
GGATATCCTCGTGACCCAGAAGCGTTCAAATCAGACTGACATAGCGCAAAGGCTCGGCGTGTCTGTAAGTACCGTCTCGCGGGCGCTGGCCAATGAGATTGGCATTAGCGACACTGTGCGGCGGGATGTGCAGCGGATGGCGCGGACGCTGGGGTACAAGTCCAAGCATAGCATGGCTGGGGCAGGTGGGGATAAACGGGCGGTGGCCTTAGTGCCACTGGGCAGCGCGACCAGTGGGTTGTCGGGTTTCTATTTCGGCATTGTCGAGGGCATGCGGGCGCAGGCCGCGGCGTTGGGCGTGGCGCTGGATGTGCGGCTGGTCAACGAGTCCGTGGTGACGCTGGACCTGATCAAGAAGCAGATCGCGCAGGCCGGGGCAGGTGGCGTGCTGCTGGCCGGCATCGATGCCTGGGACGAACTGGCAGCCTGGTCGGAAGAGGCAGACGTGCCGGTGGTGCTGGTCAACGGCAGCGATCCGGGTATGCGGGTCAGCTCGGTTTCTCCCGCCAACTTCTACGGCGCCTTCATGGCAACGCAGCGCCTGCTCGATGCCGGACATCGCAAAATCCTGCACTACACGCACAGCTACCGGCCGACAATTCGTCAACGCCAGCGGGGGTTTGAGACCGCAATCGGCCGGACGCCCGGCGCTATTGGCACCATCGTCAATACTGACCAACGGCTCACCAAGGAGTTGCTGGGCGATATCCTGGCAGGCCGTCATGACTTCACGGCGGCTTTCATCTGGAACGATATTGCCGCAGTCGAAATGCTTGAGGGCCTGTACGGGCCGCAAAGCCCGCTGCCACCGACGTTCTCGATTGTGGGCTTTGACGACCTGCCGCTGGCCAGCATGGCGACGCCACGGCTGAGCACGATCCGGGTGGATCGCGAGGCCATCGGGCGCGGCGCGGTGCGCCTGTTGGCCGAACATATCGATGGCGAGCGCGCAGTGCAGCAGCTCGAAATTGGTGTTACCATGGTCGAAGGCGAGACGGTTTTCGCTGTCTGACAAGCACCAGGATTCGGGGATAGGCCTCTGCGCCACGCGTTAACGCATTGTGCCCAAAATGTAGCGCACCCCCTCCAATTGGCTAGCGTTGAGTTAGCATTTCACTAGCCGTTTTGTAGCATGTCGTGACTTGTCCGCCGGGTAGGCCATTGGCTTTTCAACGCAAAATGAACAAAATTGCGTAATTTGCGTGATTTGCGCAAAATACTTGCGATTGCGCAAAATCTCCCCTAGCTTGGAGGGGCGTCACGAGGCGCCGGGCCGGAAACGACGGCCACAAGGGAGAGACAGATGAACCATTTCCGACTTAGGCCCGGGCTGCGTACCGGCCGCGTCGTTACCGGCGCACTCACCGCCATGTTGCTGATGGGCGGCGCCGTATTTGCCCAGCAGCAATCCCCCATGCTGGACGGCATGGATTTGCCGCCGGTGGCTGAGCGCCTGCCAAGCAATCCGCTGGTGGTCACGCCGGTCGACAGCATCGGCACCTATGGCGGAACCTGGCGCTCGGCTTTGCGCGGTGGCCTCGACAACGCCTGGATCGCCCGCACCGTCGCCTATGACGGGCTGGTGCGCTACGATCGCGAGTGGAAGCAGATCGTCCCCAATCTGGCCGAAAGCTGGGAGGTCAGCGACGATTCCAAGACCTATACGTTCAAGCTGCGCGATGGCCTGAAGTGGAACAACGGCAAGCCGTTCACCAGCGCCGATATCGCCTTTGCGGCTGAGCTGTTCAGCGAGCCGACCTATGGCGCTGGCACCTTCATGAAGAACCCGAACAACCCGGTGAAGGTCGAAGTGGTCGACGACATCACCTTCAAGCTGGTGTTCGAAAAGCCCAATGGCGTCATCATGGACGACCTTGCCAGCGTCAACGGCCTTACCGTTGTTTCATTGAGCAAGGACTACTGCAGCCAGTTCTATCCCAAGTACAATCCCAATGCCGCCGAAGAAGCCAAGGCCGCCGGCTTCGAGACCTGGGAATTGTGGATGGGCAACCGGTGTTCCTGGGCGACCGAAACCATCCGCTTCGCCAATCCCGACCTGCCTTTTATGAATGCCTGGATGATCGAGGAGCCCCTGACCGGCGACGCCAGCCGCGCGACCTTCGTGCGCAATCCCTATTACTGGAAGGTCGACACCGAAGGTAACCAGCTCCCCTATATCGACAGGCTCGACATGCGCGTCTCTGACTCGCTCGAAGAGCTGACACTGATGGCACTGAACGGCGAGATCGACTACCAGGACCGACATATTGCGACCGTCGCCAACCAGCCGCTGTTCTTCGACGGGCAGGAAGCCGGTGATTATCGGCTGGGCGAAAACATCCCGTCAAACATGAACACGCTAATACTCCAGTTCAACTTGAACCATGTCGATCCGGTTCGGCGCGAGCTGTTCCAGAGCAAGGATTTCCGCATCGGCGTCAGCCATCTGATCGACCGCCAGGAAATCATCGACGTGGTCTTCACCGGGCAGGGCTCGCCCGCCCAGGCCGCGCCGCGCCCGGAATCGCCGTTCTACGACGAGGAAATGTCGCTTCAATATACCGAGTTCGATCCCGAAGCCGCTGATGCCGCCTTCCAGGCAGCAGGCCTCGGACCCAAGAATGGCGATGGTTTCTACACCATGGCAGATGGCTCGCCGCTGGTCGTCACCATCGACATCATCTCCTCGTTCCGCTCGGAATGGGTGGACATGATGGAGCTGCTGCAGCTCCAGCTTGAGGCCGGTGGCATCAACATCGAGCTCAATAACATCGACCGCACGCTGTATTACGACAAGCGCCCGACTGGCGATTATGACGCCCAGATATGGCAAGGCGACGGTGGCCTCGATGTGATCCAGGAGCCCCGCTACTACATGGCCAGCGGCGATGAATCGGTCTGGGCCTATCGTTGGGCACAGTGGTTCAACGGCTCCCGTCCTGAAATCGCCGAAGAACCCGCCGAGTGGGCCAAGCAGCAGATGGAGCTGATGAACCAGCTCCGTGGCGAGGGCGACCCCGCCAAGCGCGATGACCTGATGAAGCAGATCCTGGTGATCGCGAAGGAAAACTTCCCGGTGATCGGCGTCAGCCTGCCCGGCAACGGCTACTACATCGCCAAGAACAATATGCGGAACATCGCCGAGCCGATGCTGCACGCATACCTGTTCCCGACCCCCGGGCCCTACGATCCGTTCCAGTGGTACTTCGCCGAATGAGGCCGTCCCGGACCTCTACTGCGCCGGCCATCTACCGCGGTCTCCTGCGCTTCCGGTGCTCACGTACCCAAACGTACGCTGCGCGCCGGTTCTCGGAAACCACGGCATCTGACTCGGCGCAGCGAGGTTCGGGACAACCTCTGGAACGGCCTCCCGCCTCTCGCGGCGCTCCCCGTGCCGCGAGAGGTTGGCCAAACTTCCCACCTTCTTCCATTGCGGGAGAAGGTGCCCCGAAGGGGTGGATGAGGGGTCGCTGACCCCGTCCCTTCCCTGCACCTCCCCCCTTGGAGGGGGAGGCCAGGTGGGGGGCGAGAGCCCCGATATCGTGGCTAACGCCCCCTCCCTAAATCCCTCCCCTCAAGGGGCAGGGTGTCGACTGAATGATCCGTTACAGGAGACACGCCCATGCTTGGTTTTTTCGGCAAACGGCTGATCGCAATGGTGCTGACCATGTGGGCGGTGAGCTTTGTAGCTTTCGCCATCATCCAGCTGCCGCCGGGCGACTATCTGACGACCTATATGGCGACGCTTGCCGCCAATGGCGATCGGGTTGACCCGGCCACCATCGAGGCGCTGCGCCGCCAATACGGTTTTGGCGAGCCCTATATCATCCAGTACTGGAAGTGGATTTCCGGCATCGTGCTGCGCGGCGATTTCGGGCAGAGCTTTGAGTGGAAGGCGCCCGTAACGACGCTGATTTGGGGCCGGCTGGGCAATTCCATCCTGCTCGAAGGGCTGGCCGTCATCGTGATGTGGCTGGTCGCCGTTCCCATCGGCATTTATGCGGCGGTTCGCAAGTATTCTCTCGGCGATTATCTCGCTACCATCGGCGGTTTCCTCGGCCTCGCCATTCCCAATTTCTTCTTTGCTCTGATCCTTATGTATCTCAGCTTCGTCTGGTTCGGCGAAACCATCGGCGGGCTGTTTTCGCCTGGCATGGAAACGGCGCGCTGGAGTCCGGCCCGCATCTGGGATTTCCTGAGCCACGCCTGGGCGCCCATCCTGGTGCTGGCGACCGCCGGCACGGCGGAACTGATCCGCATCCTGCGCGCCAACCTGCTCGATGAACTCAAGAAACCCTATGTGACGACGGCGCGGGCCAAGGGGCTCAGCGAATTCCGCACGATTCTGAAATACCCCGTGCGGGTTGCGCTCAATCCGTTGATCTCCACCATCGGCTGGCTTCTGCCGGCCCTGGTATCCAGCTCGGTGCTGGTCTCGGTCGTGCTCAACCTGCCGACAGCCGGACCGCTGCTGCTGCGCTCGCTCACCAGCCAGGACATGTTCCTCGCCGGCGCGATCATCATGCTGCTGGGAATGCTGACGGTGATCGGCACGCTGATCAGCGACCTGCTGCTTGCCTGGATCGATCCTCGAATTCGCTATGGGAGCAAGTGATGGCCGTGGACACCATGACCCACACCTCAATGGCCGCCGAAGCCGCGGGCATGCCACGCGCCAAGCGCGAAAGCCACTTCGGGCTGATGTGGCGGCGTTTCAAGCGTCACCGGTTGGCGCTGGTCAGCCTGTGGATCGTCATCGCCTTCTATCTCGTGGCTCTGCTGGCCGAGTTCCTGGCTCCAACCGATCCGTCGGCCTATAGCGCGCGCTACACCTATGCGCCGCCGCAGGGCATCCAGTTTTTCTCAACCAACGAGGACGGCTCCTGGCGGTTTTTCCCGCATGTGAATGGCTATGCCAGCGAAGTCGATCCCAAGGCGATGCGACGGACCTTCGTGCTCGATCCCGAGGTCGAAATCCCGGTGCAGTTCTTCATTCCAAGCGAACCATACATGCTGGCTGGGGTTATCCCCATGTCGGTCAAGTTCATGGGCGTGACCGAGGCGCGGGCACCATTCTATATTCTGGGCGCCGACCGGCTGGGCCGCGACCTGTTGAGCCGGCTGATCCACGGCACGCGCATTTCGCTCAGCATCGGCCTCGCCGGCGTGACGCTGAGCCTGTTCTTCGGCATCGTGGTCGGCGGCTTTGCCGGCTATTACGGCGGACTTTTCGACAGCGCGGTGATGCGCATCATCGAGTTCATCCGCTCTATGCCGACCATTCCGCTGTGGCTGGGGCTGGCAGCCGCCATGCCCAAGGACTGGAGCGCGCTACAAACCTACTTCGCCATCACCATCATCCTCAGCCTGATCGGCTGGACCGAACTGGCGCGCGTGGTGCGAGGGCGTTTCCTGTCGTTGCGGACCGAAGATTTCGTGACGGCGGCGCAGCTCGATGGAGCCAGTGACTGGCGGATTATCACCCGGCACATGGTCCCGAGCTTCATGAGCCACATCATCGCAGCGGCAACGCTGGCCATTCCCGGCATGATCCTCGCCGAAACGGCTTTGTCGTTCCTCGGATTGGGCCTGCAGGCGCCGATCGTCAGCTGGGGCACGCTGCTGCAGGACGCGCAGAACATCCGCACCCTCGCGAGCGCCCCCTGGCTACTGACGCCGGGGCTCTGCGTGATCGTGGTCATCCTTGCAATGAACTTTTTTGGAGACGGTCTCCGTGATGCCGCTGATCCCCATGGGCGATAAACCCATCCTTTCCATCTCCGACATGTCCATCGTGTTTTCCTCGCCCGACGAGGCCGATATCGAGGCGGTGCGGCAGGTCGATCTGACGCTAACGCCGGGCAAGACGCTGGCGCTGGTCGGCGAAAGCGGTTGCGGCAAGTCGGTCACGGCGCGGGCCGTGCTGCGGCTGCTCGACAAGAACGCCGATATCCAGCGTGGTTCGATCATCTTCGCTCCGGGCGACGCCGAGGCGACCGATATCGTCCAGCTCAGGCAGGACAGCCTGCCGCTGCGGGCCATTCGCGGCAACCAGATTTCGATGATCTTCCAGGAGCCGATGAGCTCGCTCTCACCGGTGCATACCATCGGCGATCAGATCGACGAGATGATGGTGATCCACGAGGGGCTGAAGCCGAAACAGGCGCGGGAGCGGACCGTGGCACTACTCGATCAGGTCGGCATTCCGGGCGCTCGGGAACGTGCCGACGCCTATCCATTTCAGCTCTCCGGCGGCCTGCGGCAGCGCGCGATGATCGCCATGGCGCTGGCCTGTACGCCGAAAGTTCTGATCGCCGATGAGCCGACCACGGCGCTGGATGTAACGACGCAGGCGCAGATTTTGGACCTGCTGCGGCAGTTGCAGGCGGACTTTGGCATGGCCATGCTGTTTATCACCCATGATCTCGGCGTCGTCGCCGAAATCGCCGACGAAGTTGCGGTGATGTATCTCGGCGACGTGGTCGAGCAGGGCAGCGTGTTCGACGTCTTTGCGGCGCCCAAACATCCCTATACCCAGGCGCTGATGAGCTCGATCCCCAAGATGGCGCGCAAGGCCGACCGAGTGCGGCTGTCGCCAATCAAGGGCACGGTACCGGCGCCCAGGGATCGGCCGCAGGGCTGTGCCTTCACCAGCCGCTGCCCCTATGCTTTCGAGCCCTGCGCCACGATCCGGCCTGAGCGCACGGCCATCGGCGACAACCACCATGCACGGTGTCACCTGTTGACGCGTCAACCTGCGGAGGCCGCGGCATGAGCACGCTGCTGAGTGTCGAACACCTGTCAAAGCATTACACGCTGAGTGGTGGTCTCTTCGGCAAGGAACGCCGGCTCGACGCGCTGACCGATATCAATCTCACGGTGGAGGCGGGCGAAACCCTCGCCATCGTCGGCGAAAGCGGCTGCGGCAAGACTACGCTGGGGCGCTGCATCATTGCGGCGCAATCATCAAGCGAGGGCAGGGTGGTGTATCACCCCAAGTCCGGTGGCGACGTCGAGCTGACGGCGCTGAGCAAGCGCGAGATCAAGCCGTGGCGGAAAGACATCCGCATGATCTTCCAGGACCCGATGAGTTCGCTCAACCCCAATATGCGGGTGTTCGACATTGTCGCCGAGCCGCTGCGCATCCACAAGATATGCAAGGGCAGGGAACTCGAAGAGCGGGTGATCTCGACTCTGGAGAAGGTCGGAATTCCGGCCGAGGCAGTGGGACGTTATCCGCATGCGTTTTCGGGTGGCCAGCGGCAGCGCATCGGCATCGCCCGGGCGCTGGTGCTCGACCCCAAGCTGGTGATCGCCGACGAGGCGGTCTCGGCGCTGGACGTTTCGATCCAGGCGCAGGTGCTCAACCTGCTCGAAGACCTCAAGGCCGAGTTCGGGCTGACCTATATCTTCATCAGCCATGACCTCGGCGTAGTGAACTATATCGCCGACCGCGTGGTGGTGATGTATCTCGGCCATGTGGTGGAAAATGCGCCCACCGAATTGCTGTTCGAGCGGCCGCGCCATCCCTATACCGAACTGCTGCTCGAGGCCCTGCCCATCGCCGATCCGCTGCGCCGCAAGGGTCGCAAGACCGAGGCACGCGGCGAAATCCCCTATCTCGGCAATCGCCCGGTCGGCTGCCCGTTCAACACCCGCTGCAAATATGCCGAGGACCGCTGCCGCACCGAAAAACCGGCGCTGCGCTCCATCCACGGCAGCGCGCAGGAAGCGGCCTGCCACTTCGCCGAACAGCTGAGTTTGAAGGGCGCCTATGACGACGCGCCGACCAAGGAATTTGCCTGATGACCTATGATCCCGTGAGCGCCAATCCGCTGCATGGCAATCCGCTCAAAAGCCGCGCCGATGTGGAAAAGGCGCTCCATGACCTGTTCAATCCGCTGCTGCCATTCTTCTCCGAGGGCGGTGCGCGGGTGCGGTTGGACGGAGCGGCGGCGCATTTCGATCGCGCAGCGGCTGATCTCGAAGGCTTTGCGCGTCCGCTATGGGGGCTGACGCCGCTGGCGGCGGGCGGTGGCCGTTTCGATCATTGGGAATTGTATCGGCGCGGGCTGGCCAATGGCACCGACCCCGAGCATCCTGAATATTGGGGCACGGTCAATTCGACCGACCAGCGCATGGTCGAGCTAGCGGCCATCGGTTTCACCATGCGGCTGTTGCCGGACAAGGTTTGGCAACCACTATCGCAGCAAGCCAAGAGCAATCTCGCAGCATACCTCAAGCATGCTCGCAGCTTCGACTACGCAGATAACAACTGGAAATTCTTCCGCATCCTCGTCGATCTCGGGCTGGAGGAATGCGGCGTCGAGTTTGACCGTTCGCTGACCGAAAAATATCTCGAAGAACTGGACGCATTCTATCTGGGCGACGGCTGGTATCGCGACGGCAATGTGCGGCGCATCGACCACTACATCCCCTTTGCCATGCACTTCTATGGCCTGATCTATGCCGCGCTCGCCAAGGGCGATGACAAGCGTGTCGCCGCCTATAAAGAACGTGCAACCTTGTTTGCCAAGGACATTCGCCACTGGTTCGACGAGGATGGCGGCACGCTGGCCTTCGGTCGCAGCCTGACCTATCGCTTTGCCTGCGGCGGCATCTGGGGCGCGCTGGCCTTTGCCGATCTTGAGGCGCTGCCCTGGGGTGAGATCAAGGGACAGTATATGCGCCACCTGCGCTGGTGGGCCGACAAACCGATAGCCAATCGCGATGGCGTGCTGTCGGTGGGCTATGGCTATCCAAACCTTTTCATGTCCGAAAGCTATAATTCAGCCGGCTCACCCTATTGGGCGCTGAAGGCCTTTTTGCCCCTGGCATTGCCGGCAGATCATCCGTTCTGGACCGCGGAGGAGAGTAAAGCGGTGACCGACGATGCGCCGATCCCGCTCAAGCATCCGGGCATGGTGATGATGCATACGCCGGGCAATGTGGTGGCGCTGTCGAGTGGGCAGCAGAACTGGCAGATGCGGCACGGCAGCGAGAAATACGCCAAGTTCATCTATTCCAGCCGCTATGGTTTCTCAGTGGAAGTCGATGAACGCGCCTACAATATGGGCGCCTTCGACGGCGCGCTTGCCTTCTCGGACGATGGGCGGCACTACCGGGTGCGCGAGAATAATGAAGTCGCCCAGATTGCCGGCGACACTTTGTTTGCGCGCTGGAAACCGTGGACCGACGTGACGGTGGAAACCTGGCTACTGCCAGCCAGTCCCTGGCATATTCGGGTGCACCGGATCACCACCCCGCGCACTTTGCACGCCACCGAAGGCGGCTTTGCCATCGAACGAGCCGATCTGAATGCCGATACCTACATCGACGAGCCCGGCAGTGGCGCGGCCAAGAGTGAGACCGATGTGAGCGCCATCGTCGACCTTGCCGGTCAGCGCGAGGGCAGGGCGCATAGACCCTATCCCAACACCAATCTCATCGCATCCAAGACTATCGTGCCGCAACTGCGTGGCGAAATTTCCGCAGGCACGACGGTGTTGATGACTGCGGCGATGGCATTGCCGGCGGGCGATGCGGCGGAGGCAGCATTGCGCCAACCACCGGAGGCGCCAGACATCACCGAGCTCGAAGCGTTGTTTGCCCGCGAGGGTGTCGATGTCAGCGCCATTCTGGTGCCGGAGCGCTTTTGATGGTGCCCAAACTCGCCTTTGCCATGGCGGCGGACAAGACCAGGCATGTGTTCGACGATGAGGCGCTGGCGCGGCTGTCGCGGACTTGCGATATCGTCCGAGCCACGCCGCTTGAAGAGTTTTTCAGCGCCGAAGCGCGTAGGGTTCTGGGTGAAATCGACATTCTCGTCACCGGCTGGGGCTGCCCGATGGTAACGGCGGAGGTGGTTCGCGCGGCGCCCAACCTCAAGCTGATCGCCCATGCGGCGGGCACGGTGAAATTCACGCTCGATCCGGCAGTCTACGAGGCCGGCATCCGGGTTACCCATGCCGCTGACGCCAATGCCGTGCCGGTAGCGGAATATACGCTGGCGGCGATCCTGTTCGCCAACAAGCGGGTGTTCGAACTGCGCGACCGCTATCGGGCCGATCCGGGTCGGCGCAGCACCTATGCCCTGATGGATGAGCCGATCGGCAATTATCACCGCACCGTGGGGCTGGTCGGCGCGTCGCGCATTGGCCGGAGGGTTGCGAAAATGCTGGCAGGCTTCGACTTCACCGTTTTGCTCAGCGACCCATTCGTGACCAGGGGCGACCCGGTGCTGGCCGGGGCCGAACTGGTCGATCTCGATACGCTGATGGCGCGCTCCGATGTCGTGTCGGTGCATGCACCGTCGCTGCCGGAAACGCGAGCCATGATCGGGGCACGGCAATTCAAGCTGATGAAGCATGGCGCAGGTTTCATCAATACGGCGCGCGGCGCGGTGGTGGACGAAGCGGCGATGATCGCTGAGTTACAGACCGGGCGCATCCACGCGGTCATCGACGTGACCGACCCGGAAATTCCCGAAGCCGGATCGCCCCTCTATAGTCTGCCCAACGTATTTCTGACCCCCCATTTGGCCGGGGCCGTCGGCACGGAACGACTGCGGCTGGGGCAGTTGGCCATCGAGGAAGTTGAACGCTTCGTAGCGGGCAAGGCGATGGAATTCGAGATCGAACCGGCCCTGCTTGAGCGGCTGGCATGACGGCCAGCGACCGAAGTATCGCGCAGTCGACACCCTCCCCCTTGCGGGGAGGGATCAAGGGAGGGGGCTGTTTGGCCCCGTTGTAAGAACCGCCCTCGACGGCGGAATTTGGGGATGTGGGAGGCCGGCCATTGGGGCCAGACGTCCCCTTGCTGACCCTCCCCGCAAGGGTGACGACTGAGGAATTGATGAACCTATGAAACCGCATATAGTTGAAAATCCGCCGATCGACGCCGAGCACGAAGCCCGCCTGCAGTTCCTGACCTGGGACCGCACTCCCGCCGACATCGAGGCGCCCGAACATCGGGCGCGGCAGGCGCATTGGGTGCGGGTGGCGGGCGGCAGTTTTCATCCGACAGCCTATGTGGCAGCCGAAGCCGCGATCTTTACCAGCCATCTGGTACTGGGCGAGCAGAGCTGGATTGCCGGGCATGCGCTGGTGCGCGGCGACGTGGAATTTGGCGCCCACAGCACAGTAAATTCCTACGCGATGATTTCGGGCAAGGTGCGCTGCGGCGATGGCGTACGCATTGCCAGCCATGTGACCATTGTCGGGTTCAACCACGGCTATGACGACCCCAGTGTACCGATCCACACGCAGAAGCATGAAAGCCTGGGCATCGTCATCGAGGACGATGTGTGGATCGGCGCCAATGCGGTGGTGCTGGATGGGGTGACCGTCGGGCGAGGCGCGGTGATTGCGGCGGGGGCGGTGGTCAGCAAGGACGTGCCGCCAATGGCCATCGTCGGCGGCGTTCCGGCCAGGCTGGTACGCTATCGCGGACAAAGGGGGAAGACCGACGCAGTTGCGGCTTTAGGCCGGCTGGGTGTCATGGCCAAGTCGCAATTGCCGGAGGTGCTCGCCGCCTATCGCGAGGGCGGCGAATATGTATCGCGCGAGGCCGATGGACAGGCGCGGCGCAGTGCCCGGCATCGCAACGATGCCATCGAGTTGGCTGCCGGTTTCGACACGCTGCCAGAAGGACTGGATGTCGCGGCGACGCTGACCGAATTGCAGGCAATGCAGGACCCCGTAACCGGACTGTTTCCCGATCCGCATCGACCCGTTGCGTTGGGGGTGCCGATGCGCGACGACGGGCTGGCGCTATATAATGTGCTCTCGGTTGGCTACGCCATCGAGGTTCTGGGCGGGAAGCCGCTGTATCCAATTCCTGCTGTCGAACTTGAGGCGCCCGAACTGTGCGACTGGCTGGAAAGCCTGACCTGGCGCGGGCGGGCTTGGACCGCCGGCTCGGTGGTCGATGCGATCGGCACGGCGCTGTATTACAATGCCCGATATTTTACGACCGGGCGGGCACGCGAAACGCTGTTCGGCTGGCTGGCAATGCAGCAGAACCGCGCGACCGGCCTGTGGGGATCGCCAACGGCGGACGAAGGCCTGTTACAGCCGGTCAATGGTTTCTACCGGCTGACCCGCGGCACTTATGCGCAGTTTGGGCTGCCAGTGCCCAATGCCGAGCGCGCGGTGGATTCCGTGCTGCTGAACTATTGCAATTATGGCGGCTTTTCGGGCCCGACTTACACGGCCTGCAATCTGCTCGACACCGTGCACCCGCTGCTGCTGTGCCTCCGGCAGACCGATTATCGACGCGCCGAGGCCGAGGCGATTGCCCGTGCGGTTGTCGGGCGAGCCGAGGAGCGCTGGGTGCCTGGGCAGGGCTTCGCCTTTGCCGATGGCCAGGCGCCGAGCCTGCAGGGCACGGAAATGTGGCTCTCGGTAGTCCACCTGGCGGCGGAGCTGCTGGGTATCGCCGACAGTTTTGCCTTCGTGCCGAAGGGCGTGCATCGGATGCGCGCGGTGGGATTGGGCCTATGAAAAAGGCGCTGGTGGTCTGGGGTGGCATGCAACTGCACACGCCTGAGCGCGGAGCACATGTGGTGTGCGCGTTGCTGGAAGCAGAGGGTTTTGCCGTAACCGTGACGCCGGAATATGATGCGCTGGGCGCCGACGATGTCGGCAGCAATGACCTCGTGGTGCCGGTGATCACTGATGGCACGCTGGCGCCGGAGAAAATGGACCGGCTGATTGCGGCGATCCGGGCCGGGACGGGGCTCGCCGGCTATCACATGGGGCTGGCGACGAGCTTTCGCAGTTCGGTGCCGTTCCGCTATGCAGCGGGCTGTTACTGGGTGCAGCATCCGGGCAATATCATCACCTATCGAGTGGATGTGGGCGATCATCCGCTGCTGGCGGGGATAGAGAGCTTCGAGCATACCTCGGAGCAGTATTATCTAAACTACGATCCCGCAGTGGATGTGCTGGCAACCACTGTGTTTTCGGGGGAATTTCATCCCTGGCGCAAGGACGTGGTGATGCCGGTGGTTTTCACGACCATGCATGATCAGGGGCGGGTATTTTATTCGTCGCTGGGGCATACGGCGGATGAACTGGCCGGGGGGCCGGTGCGGGAGATTTTGCGTCGCGGCCTGCTTTGGGCAGCTCGGTAAAGTCCCTGTTTGGGTCCCCCACCTTGCCTCCCCCTGATGAGGGGGAGGAACTTCATCGAGTTTTGGGCACTTTCTTGGACAATCACCAGTCAGATTCCTCCCCTTTTTTCAGGGTGAGGCTAGGTGGGGGTATTCTTCCTTACTGCTGCTGTGCCGCCTCGGCCTGCCGCTGCAGTACTTCCGACTCCGGCAGTGCGTTAGCGTATTGCAGCTCGCGATTGGCGCGGTTCCAGAAGGCCGGGTGGACGCGATCGAGCAGAGCCGGCGGGGTAGACGCGAGGCCTACGGCGGCCGTGGCGTCGAGATACAGCACGGCGTTTTGGCGATACCAGGCGGGGATATCCTCGTCGCTCCAGATGACGGGGCGGATCACGTCATAGGCCAGGTAGCCGTGCGTCGCGAACAGTTCAGCCCACCAGCTTTGCCATTGTTCATTGCGATGGCCCACGCCGCCCTGGCCGGGGAGGGCGGCGCTGAACAGCACGGCGGGCGCCAATGCCACGAGGTCGGCGACGAAGCTGACGGCGCGTTCTGACGACAGGTGTTCGGCCACTTCCAGTGACATTGCGAGATCGACGCGGGGGCCGCTGAAGCGCTGTTCGAGGTCCTGTGGCGCAAAGGCGATACGCGCATCGTCGAGCATGGCGGGCGTGACCCAGTCGCCCTCGATGCCGAAAGCGGTCTCGGCACCATCCGCGAGGGCGGCCGCCAGCCATGTGCCGGTGCCGCAGCCGATATCGGCGACGCTGGCTCGGGGCAGGCTTGGTGGCAGTGCTGCCAGCAACCGGCGCGCGGCGTGAACGGTGTGGGCGCGGCGGTCTTCATAAAAGCCGGCAGGATAGAGCGAGGCGGTCATGCGGAAAATCCCTGAAGTCGCCTCAGACTAAACCGGGCTTTCATCCAAGGCTAGAAGCCGAGTTGTCATGCCCTGCCGGTGTTGCGCAGCGGTCCGGGCCCGCATAATCGCGTTCATCAACGACACCATGCCGCTCTAACACCATCCGCCCCCGCTGCGGCGGGGCGGTCTCTATTCCGAGCTAATGCATTGCCAACGGCCAATTAAGAGCTTCGAAAGTCCCGTAGGGTAGCGTCCGATCAGCGTCGATAACTGACATTAGCCGAGCTCAGAAATCTCGGTCGGGCGGAAACGATGAACAAACACCAGCTCTACGCAGCACCAGAAGGTGGCTGTGTTGAATCTCACGGTGCAGGACTAGATCCTGCAGGCCTGGAGCTCGACCTCGTCAGCACCAGAGCCTTCCTCGACGCGGTGGTCGAAAGCATTCCGCATATGGTCTTTGTCAAAGACGTTCTCGATGGACGGTTCGTGCTGCTCAACCGGGCCGGCGAACAATTGCTTGGACTCAAGCGCGAGGACCTGATCGGCAAGACTGATTTCGACCTGTTCTCGCCCGACGATGCCGAGCGGTTCCGCACGGCAGATCGCGAGGTGGTCGCCTCCCAGAAGTTGGTCACGATTGAAAACGAGCCGCTATCGACGCCCGACGGTACGCGTTCGCTCAGGACGCAAAAGGTCGGCGTGCCGGATGCCCATGGCAATCCTCGGTATCTCCTCGGCATCTCCGAGGATGTGACCGAACGGCTCAAGGTCGAGGAGCGTAATCGCCATCTTTCGTTGCATGACATCCTGACCGACCTGCCCAACCGACGCTCCTTCGAAGCGGCTCTCAACCACGAATTGATGAACCGAAACAGGTTCAGTCTGCTCGTGCTCGATCTGGATGGGTTCAAGGTCATCAATGACACCATGGGCCACCGTGCCGGCGACGACCTGCTGCGGCAGTTGTCCAGTCGTCTAAGTGAGGTCAAGGGCGAGCATGACTTTCTGGCGCGGTTGGGTGGCGACGAGTTTGGCGTCATTCATCGTGCGGCAACGAAGAAATCGTCGACGCAACTGGCGAGCCGGCTGATATCGGCACTGACCAAGCCGTTCGAGGTCGAGGAGCGCCTTGTCAGCGTCGGCGCAAGCCTCGGAATCGTGCTGTCTCCCGATTTTGGCAACACGCCCGATAACCTTACCAAGCGAGCGGATCTGGCGCTCTACGCCGCCAAGGCTGCGCACAGAGGCAGCCATGTCTTTTTTGAACCGGCGATGGAAGAGAAGGCCGACACCGAGCATTATCTTCGCGAAGAGCTGGCATTCGCGCTCAAGCGGTCGCAGCTCCATATCGTCTACCAGCCGATCGTGGACACGCGCAGCGGCAGGATCGTGTGTTGCGAGGCCCTGCTGCGATGGACCCATCCGCAGCTCGGGCCGATATGTCCGGATGATTTCATTCCTGTCGCCGAAGCCTCGGGACAGATCGCGGCGATCGGAAAATGGGTGTTGGAAACGGCATGCAAGGAGGCCAGAAATTGGCCGTCCGACATCCGGCTCGCCGTCAACGTTTCACCTCGACAGTTCACCGGGTTCGGCCTGGCAGTGATGCTGGCGCGCATTCTCGAACGCACCAAGCTTGCCCCCAGCCGTCTTGAGCTTGAGATCACGGAATCGATCTTCCTGACGGACAGCGACGAAAACGTCCGCCTGCTCAACCAGATCAAGCATCTGGGCGTGCGCATCGCTCTGGACGATTTCGGCACGGGTTATTCCAGTCTGGCCTACCTGCGCAAGTTTTCGTTCGACAAGCTCAAGATCGACAAATCCTTCGTGTCGGACCTCGCCACTTCCGACTGCAATCTGGCCATTGTTCGAGCCATCATTGGCCTGGGAAAGAGCTTTTCGGCCGTCGTCACCGCCGAGGGCGTCGAAACCGAAGCGGAACATGCCCGGCTGCTTGAGGAGGGCTGCGAGCAGTGCCAGGGACATCTGTTCGGCCGTCCAGTCGAGGCAAAGCTGATCCGGGAAATGTTAGGCCACTCACGAGATCGTCGCGCCTGCTGACCAGCAGACAAGCATCTAAGCAGCTTTGCAATATCAGCGAAGCCCCTTCGCCTTAGGCTCAGCGTGCCTCCGAGGCTTATGCCGTCCTTATGAAATCTTTATGCCGAAAATCCTCTTTCGGTATGGCAATTTGACGGGCACCAGGTCCACTGCATGAGCCTTACTTCAAGAGGCTCATCATGCTCGATCTTGCATATATCGCTCTGGGCGCCGGCACGCTGATCGCACTCGCGATCTACGCCACTGCGCTCAACCGGCTGTGAGCGCCGCCATGCTCATCATTTCCTTCCTCATCGCCCTCGCGCTGGCCGTCTACCTCGTGGTGACGTTGCTGGCGCCTGAACGTTTCTGACACTCGGAGCCATCATGTCCCTTTCCGGCTGGCTGCAAATCGGCTTCGTGCTGATCGTGGTCCTTCTGCTGGTCAAGCCGCTCGGCCTTTATATGGCTCGCGTCTTTACCGGCGAACGCACTTTCCTTTCACCCGTCCTCGGTCCCGTCGAGCGCGGCTTTTACGCGCTTGCGGGCGTTCGCACCGACAAGGAGCAAGGCTGGCTCGGTTACACGATGGGCGTGCTGGCATTCAGCCTCGCCGGCTTCGTAGTGCTGTATTCCATGCTGCGCTTGCAGAATTTTCTGCCGCTCAATCCGCAGGGGTTTGCTGGCCTGTCGCCAGACCTTGCCTTCAACACCGCGGCCAGCTTTGTCACCAATACCAACTGGCAGAGCTATGGTGGCGAGACCACGATGAGCCATCTCAGCCAGATGCTGGGCCTCACCGTGCAGAACTTCGTCTCGGCGGCCACAGGCATTGCCGTGGCCATCGCGCTGACCCGCGCCTTCGTCCGCTCCGGCGTCAACGAGCTGGGCAACTTCTGGGTCGATCTAACCCGTGCAACGCTCTATGTGCTGCTGCCGCTGGCCATCGTGGTCGCATTGGCTTTTGTCGCCATGGGCCTGCCGCAGAACCTCGACGCCAATTTTGTGGCTACCACGATCGAGGGCGTTCAGCAGACTATCGCCACCGGACCGGTCGCCAGCCAGGAAGCCATCAAGCAACTCGGCACCAATGGCGGCGGCTTCTTCAACGTCAATGCCGCGCATCCGTTCGAAAACCCGACGGCGTTCAGCAACTACCTCAACATCATTGCCATGCTCGCCATCTCGGCAGCGCTGGTTTACACCTTTGGCCAAATGGTCGGCAATCGCCGTCAGGGCTGGGCGCTGATCTCGGTCACCGTCATCATGCTGGTGATTGGTACCGGCGCCATCTATTGGGCTGAGAGTTTCGGCAATCCGCTGCTGACCGCGGTTGGCGTCGATCCGTCGATGGGCAATTTCGAAGGCAAGGAAGTTCGTTTCGGCCAGGCCATGAGCGCGCTCTATTCTGCGGTCACGACAGGCCTGTCCAATGGTGGCGTCAACGCCATGCATGGCTCCCTGACGCCTCTGGGTGGCCTGGTTCCGATGTTCCTGATGCAGCTTGGCGAAGTTCTGCCGGGCGGTGTCGGCTCGGGGCTCTACGCACTTTTGGTCTTTGCAATCCTGGCAGTGTTCGTCGCCGGCCTGATGGTCGGACGCACGCCGGAATTTCTTGGCAAGAAGGTCGAAGCGCGCGAGATGAAGTTTGCCATGCTGGCCGTACTCATCCTGCCGCTGGTGATCCTGGGTTTTACCGCCATCTCGGTCGTAGCTGACTTCGGTACCAGCTCTATCCTGACGCCCGGTCCGCACGGACTTAGCGAAATCCTCTATGCCTACACATCCGCCGCAGCGAACAACGGCTCGGCCTTCGGTGGCCTCACCGCCAATACGCCCTGGTACAATACGACATTGGGTATCGCCATGCTGCTGGGACGCTTCGCTTACCTGGTGCCAGTGCTGGCCATTGCCGGTTCGCTGGTCGCCAAGCCGCGCGCCGCTGCATCCAGCGGTACCTTCCCGACTGACAAGCCGCTATTCGTCGGCCTGCTCATCGGCGTCATCATCATCCTGGGCGGGTTGCAGTTCTTCCCGGCCCTGGCTCTCGGGCCCATCGTCGAGCACTTCGTAATGCTCGCCGGCCAGAGCTTCTAGGAAACATCATGTCCACTCAAGCCAAGATATCTATCCTCTCGCCGGCTATTTTCCTGCCGGCCCTGCGCGACGCCGTAATCAAGCTCGACCCCCGCCAGTTGATCCGCAACCCGGTGATTTTCGTCACCGAAGTCGTCGCCGTTCTGGTCACCGTTATATTTGTTCAGGATGCGTTCAGCGCCGCGGCCGAAATGCGGTTTTCCGGCCAGATCGCGCTTTGGCTCTGGTTCACCGTGCTGTTCGCCACCTTCGCGGAAGCCGTCGCCGAAGGGCGCGGCAAGGCACAGGCGGAGAGCCTGAAGCGCGGTAAATCCGATCTCGTGGCAAAGAAGCTGCGGTTCCCATCCGATGCCAACAACCGGGCCTTCGAGAGCATCCCGGCAACATCGCTCAAGATCGGCGACATCATCCTGGTCGAGGTCAACGACCTGATGCCTGGCGACGGCGAAGTCATCGAGGGCGTCGCCTCGGTCAACGAAAGCGCCATCACCGGTGAATCCGCTCCGGTGATCCGCGAGGCAGGCGGCGACCGTTCCGCCGTGACCGGCGGCACACAGGTGATCTCGGACTGGCTTAAGGTCCGCATCACCACCAAGCCAGGCGAAACCTTCGTCGACCGCATGATTGCGCTCATCGAAGGGGCCAAGCGCCAGAAGACGCCCAACGAGATCGCGCTGTCGATCCTGCTCTCGGGCCTGACCTTGGTGTTCCTGATCGCCGTCGTGACGCTCTATGGTCTCGCCGCCTATTCCGGCACTGACCTGTCAGTTGCTGTTCTAGCCGCGCTGCTGGTGACCTTGATCCCCACCACCATCGGTGGCCTGTTGTCGGCCATCGGCATTGCCGGCATGGATCGGCTGATCCGCTTCAACGTCATCGCCACCTCCGGCCGTGCCGTGGAAGCAGCCGGTGACGTCGATACGCTGCTGCTCGACAAAACCGGCACCATCACCTTCGGCAACCGCATGGCCTCGGAATTCCTGCCCGTGGCCGGCGTCACCGAGAAATACCTCGCTGAGGCCGTACTGCTAGCCAGCCTGTCCGACGAAACCGCCGAAGGCCGTTCCATCGTGGCACTGGCGAAGTCTGATTTCTCCCTGAGCGTGCCGAAGATACTGCCTAATGGCACGACCAGCATTGCGTTCTCGGCCCAGACTCGTATTTCGGGCATCGACATCGAAGGTCGCCGCATCCGCAAGGGTGCCGTCGACGCGGTGCTGAAGTTCGTCGGCCTCGACAAAACCACTGCTGCCGCCGACTTCAACAAGGCCGTCGATGCCATCGCCCGCTCCGGCGGCACCCCGCTCGCAGTGGCTGAAGCCGATCGCCTGCTTGGCGTCGTCCACCTCAAGGACGTGGTCAAGCCCGGCATCAAGGAACGCTTTGCGGCACTCCGCGCCATGGGTATCCGCACCGTCATGGTCACCGGCGACAACCCGGTTACCGCCGCCGCCATCGCCTCGGAAGCCGGCGTCGATGATTTCATCGCCGAAGCCACGCCGGAGCAGAAGCTCGACTATATCCGCAAGGAACAGGTCGGCGGCCGCCTCATCGCCATGTGCGGCGACGGCACCAATGACGCGCCCGCCCTGGCCCAGGCCGACGTCGGCGTGGCCATGCAGTCCGGCACGCAAGCTGCCCGCGAGGCCGGCAACATGGTCGATCTGGACTCCAGCCCGACCAAGCTCATCGAGATCGTCGAGATCGGCAAGCAGATCCTGATGACCCGGGGCTCGCTGACGACGTTCTCGATTGCCAACGACGTGGCCAAGTATTTCGCCATCATCCCGGCGCTGTTCCTGGTCACCTATCCCGAGTTGGGTGCGCTCAACATCATGGGGCTGGCTTCGCCACAATCGGCAATCCTGTCCGCCGTGATCTTCAACGCCCTGATCATCGTGGCCCTGATCCCGCTCGCCCTGCGCGGTGTCAAATACCGGCCAGTCGGCGCCGCCGCGCTGCTATCCCGCAACCTGCTCGTCTACGGCCTTGGTGGCCTCATCGCCCCCTTCATCGGCATCAAGCTGGTGGACATGGCCGTGACGGCTTTGGGGCTGATCTAATGTCTTTCAACCATCCGCTTCGCCTCCCTCGCCCTTGAGGGGAGGGATCGAGGAGGGGGTCCCTTTGTGTGCATCTAAGGGGCCCCTACTCTCAACCCCTCCCTCGTGAGGAAGGAGAGGCCAGTCAAACATTCAATTCAGGAGACGCAAATGCTGTCCCAAATTCGCCCCGCTATAGTGCTTACCCTGCTACTTTCGGCCGTAACCGGCCTTCTCTATCCACTCGCTATCACCGGAGCGGCGCAGGCCGCGTTCCCCGGCCAGGCCAATGGCAGCCGCATCGAGCGCGACGGCGTGCTCATCGGCTCCGATCTGATCGGGCAGAACTTCAGCGCTCCGAGCTATTTCTGGCCACGTCCGTCGGCCACCGGTCCCGACCCCTACAATGCGGCCGCGTCGAGTGGCTCCAATATCGGGCCGACCGGTAAGGCGCTGGTAGAGCGAGTTGCCGCCGCAGTCACCGCAACCGGCCAGACCTCGGTACCCGCCGATGCTGTCACCGCCTCCGGCTCGGGTCTTGATCCGCACATCACGCCGCAAAATGCCGCGACCCAGGTTGCCCGCGTCGCCACCGCCCGCAACGTCGAACCATCCGTTATCGAAGCTGCGCTTGCCGATGTGACGGAGCAGCCGATCTTGGGTATATTCGGGGAACCGCGCGTCAACGTGCTGCGCCTCAACCTAGCGCTGGACGAGGCCGCGCCTCTCGGAAACTGATATGGCTCGCCACACCGAAAAAGAGCGGCCCGATCCAACGGCCCTGTTGCAGCTTGCCGCGCGCGAAGGCCGTGGCAAGCTGACGGTGTTTCTCGGCGCCGCGCCCGGCGTCGGCAAGACCTACGCGATGCTGGAACGGGCCCGAGGGCTCAAGGCACAGGGCGTCGATGTGGTCATCGGCCTCGTCGAAACCCACGGCCGGGGCGAAACCGCCCGGCTGGCGGAAGGGCTTGAGACCCTGCCGCGCCAGGGGGAAGGCGACGCCTATCGCGAATTTGATCTCGACGCGGCCTTGGCCCGGCGACCGGCGCTGCTGATCGTCGATGAGTTGGCGCATTCCAACGCCCCCGGCTCGCGCCATCCCAAACGCCACCAAGACATTGCCGAGCTGATCCACGCTGGCATCAATGTGTGGACCGCGCTCAATATCCAGCACCTCGAAAGCCTGAGCGATCTGGTGGCACGGATCGCCGGCATTCCAGTGCGCGAGACGGTACCGGACATCGTGCTCAAGACCGCCGACGAGGTGATCCTGGTCGATCTGCCGCCGGCCGAGCTGATCGCGCGGCTCAACGAGGGCAAGGTCTACCTGCCCGATAATGCCGCACGGGCGCTGGATGGCTTCTTTAAACCCGCGACGCTCACGGCATTGCGCGAACTGGCCTTGCGCCGCGCCGCCGATCGGGTCGACGACCAGATGGTCGA
Organism: Devosia psychrophila; assembly: GCF_000971275.1. Classification (GTDB taxonomy): domain Bacteria; phylum Pseudomonadota; class Alphaproteobacteria; order Rhizobiales; family Devosiaceae; genus Devosia; species Devosia psychrophila. The sequence goes on from NZ_LAPV01000170.1 coordinate 54,898, forward strand.
GTTCCTACGCCAGAGTGCGGTGGAGGGCCCTTGGGCCACAGGTGAGCGACTGCTGGTCTGTGTAGGCCCCGATACCATGTCGGAAAAGGTGGTGCGCACCGCCAGCCGCCTTGCTTCGGGCCTCAACGCACGCTGGCTGGTGGTGTCGCTCAACCGTCCCGACGCCGCGCTGCCCAGCCCGGCCGATGCGGTACGGCTGGAAGAGGTGTTGCGCCTCGCCGAGCGTTTCGGCGCGGAGACCCGGCGTGAGTCCGCCAGCGATTTCGTCGACGCCATCCTGCGCATCGCGCGCCGCGAACACATCACCCAGATCGTCATCGGCCGCCCCACGACCACGCGCTGGCTGCGGCGCTCGCTGCCCGATGCGCTGCTGCGCCAGGCCGGCGAAATCGGCGTGCATGTGGTGCCCGGTGCAACCAGCAGTGCCGGCCGCAAGCCGCGCCGCCGGCTGACCCTGCCGGAATGGGCATTAACGCTTGGCTTACCGCTTGTCTCGGTTGGCGCGACGACAATCTTCGGGCTGGGCCTGACAGCTCTGGTGGCGCTGCAGAACCTCTCGATGCTGTATCTGGCCGCCGTGCTGGTGTCGGCGGTGATTGCGGGACGCGGTTCCGCTCTGGTGGCGGCGGCGCTGTCATTTGCCGCGTATAATTTCTTCTTCATCGAGCCCACCGGCGCACTGACGGTGGCACAGCCGCAGGAAGTGCTGTCGCTGGTCATCTTCGTCGCCGTGGCTTTTGCTGCCGGGCAATTGGCGGCGCGGCTGCGCGAACAGGCCGACCTTTCCCGCCAGCAGGCACGGCAGAGCCAGGCGCTGCTCGATTTCTCGCGCAAACTCTCCGGCGCTCATGGGCAGGACAGCGTGTTCGACGCCATCGCCAGCCACCTGCACACCAGTCTCGGCCGCCCCGCCGTGGTGCTGGTGCCCGACGACAGCGGCGATCTCGACCCGGCCGCCGCGTGGCCGCCGGAACAGGCACTCGATGGCACCGAACTGACTGCCGCCCGTTGGGCCTTCGACAAGAAGGAGCCGGCCGGCTTTCTCACCGGCACCCTGCCGCAGGTGCGTTACTTGTTCCGCCCGATCATCGCTGCGCAGCGCATTCTGGGCGTTGCCGGCCTGGGCATGGGGCCCCGCGATGTGCCCTTGGCTGCGGACGAGGAGCGTACCCTGATTGCCCTGCTCGACCAGGCGGCCATCGCCATGGACCGCGCTCGTTTGAACCGGGAAAGCGCGATGGCCTCGGTGGCGCGCGAAGGCGAGAAGGTGCAAGCGGCGCTGCTGTCGTCGCTGTCGCATGACCTGCGCACACCGCTGGCCTCGATCACCGGCGCGGTAACCACGCTTCGGCAACTTGGTGAAAAGCTCCCCGTCGAAACCCGCGAAGACCTACTGCTGTCGATCGAGGAAGAGTCGGTCCGCCTCAACCGCTTCGTCGCCAATCTGTTCGACATGACCCGCATCGAGGCGGGCATGATGAAGGCCCGGCGCGAGGCTATCGATCTCAACACTGTGGTTGCCAGCAGCGTTGCTCGGGCCAAACGGCTGCATCCAGACCTCCTGATAGACATCAGCCTTGCGCCCAACCTGCCCAGCGCGCTGGGCGACGGCACGCTGCTCGAACAGGTGCTGTTCAACCTGCTCGACAACGCGCGCAAATATGGTGCCGCAGAGCAGCCGGTCTCGATCTTCGCCAAGGCCGAGGATGGGCACGCCACCATATCGGTCACCGACCAGGGCAAGGGCATTCCCGAAGCGGACCTCGAAAAGATTTTCGAAAAATTCTATCGTCGCGCCAAGAGTGATGGCCGCCCTGCCGGTACCGGCCTCGGGCTCTCTATTGCGCGCGGACTGATGACGGCGATGGGCGGCACCATCAAGGCGACCAGCCCCGCCGTCCGAAAGCGTGGTACGCGCTTTACGCTGCGCCTGCCGCTGGCCACAAAGGAAGAATGATGCTGCAACGCATTCTGGTGGTCGACGACGAGCCGCAAATCCAGCGGTTCCTCAAACCGGCCTTGATCGCAGCAGGTTTTGATGTCGAGACCGCGGGCACCGCCGCCGAGGCAAAGCGTCTTGCCGCCACGCGCGCCCCGGCGCTGATCGTACTCGACCTCGGGCTGCCCGATGGCGACGGCAAGACGGTGATCGAGACGGTGCGCGCCTTTTCGTCGGTACCGATCATCGTGCTGTCGGCCCGTGACCAGGAGATAGAAAAGATCGCGGCGCTAGACTTGGGCGCCAATGATTATGTCGAGAAGCCCTTCGGTATCGGCGAGCTTCTGGCCCGCATCCGCGTTGCCCTGCGCCATGCCGAGCCCGGCCCGTCCAGGCTACAGCCACGTCAGTTCGGAAATATCACGCTCGACCACGAACACCGCCGCGTGCTGGTCGATAACCTGCAGGTTCACCTTACGCCCAAGGAATTCGATCTCTTCGAACTGCTGGCCGCCAATGCCAATAAGGTGGTTACCCACCGTCAAGCCTTGACCCAGATTTGGGGGCCTGCGCACCAGGATGATGCCCAATACCTGCGCGTCGTCATCGGCCAGCTCCGCGCCAAGCTGGAATTCGACGCTCGGAGCCCAAAACACCTGTTGAGTGAACCGGGCGTGGGTTACCGACTGATCGAGTGAGGAAATCGTCCGCGCTGGGTGTGAGCTTCGGCCTGGGGCGACTATGGTGACGCCAGCCGAAACAAGAAGTTGATTCATGTCCGCACTCGACACCCGCATTGCCGCCCAGATCGCCACCGAAGTCGCCGCCCGTCCCGAACAGGTGCGCACCGCGGTGGAACTGCTCGACGGCGGGGCCACGGTGCCGTTTATCGCGCGCTACCGCAAGGAAGTGACGGGCGGCCTCGATGACACCCAACTCCGCCTGTTGGCCGAGCGGCTGACCTATCTGCGCGAGCTGGAATCGCGCCGCGCCGCCATCCTCAAATCTATCGATGAGCAGGGCAAGCTCACCAGCCCGCTGACCGCCTCGATCATGGGCGCCGCCACCAAGGCTGAACTCGAAGACCTCTATCTGCCGTTCAAGCCAAAGCGCCGCACCAAGGCCGAAATCGCCCGCGAACGCGGCCTGGGTCCGCTGGCCGAAGCCATCCTTGCCAATCGTGCCGCCGAGCCCGTGCTGCTGGCTGAAGGCTACATCACCGAAGAGGTTCCCGGGACCAAGGAAGCGCTTGAGGGCGCGCGCGACATCGTCATCGAAGGCCTGTCGGAAAATGCCACCCTGCTTGGCCGGCTCCGCAGCTACATGCGCGACAAAGCCGTGCTGAGCGCCAAGGTGCTCAAGGGCAAGGAAGAGGCGGGAGCCAAGTTTTCCGACTATTTCGCCCATTCCGAACGCTGGAACAAGGTCGCCGGCCACCGTGCCCTCGCCATGATGCGCGGTCGCGATGAGAACTTCCTCGGCCTCGAAATCGAGGTGGACGCCGACGTCACCGACGCGGTCAAGCCGGTGGAGCGCTTCGTCGCGGTGGCACTTAATGCTCAGGGCAATGGTGCGGGCGACAAATGGCTGCGCGAAGTGGCTGGTTGGGCCTGGCGCACGCGCCTGCGCGTTACGCTCTCAATCGACCTGATGGTCGAGCTGCGCGAGCGTGCTGAAGTCGAGGCCATCGCCGTGTTCGCCCGCAATCTCAAGGACCTGCTGCTGGCCGCTCCTGCCGGCGCGCACGCCACCATGGGGCTCGATCCCGGCATCCGCACGGGCGTCAAGGTCGCGGTGATCGACGCCACCGGCAAGGTGCTTGATACCGAAACCATCTACCCGTTTCAGCCACGCAACGACGTGATGGGCGCGCAGGCCGCCATCCAGGCGCTGATCAAGAAGCATGGCGTACAGCTGATCGCCATCGGCAACGGCACCGGCAGTCGCGAGACCGAAAAGCTGGTCGCCGACTTGATCGAACGCCTGCCTGCGCCCAAGCCGACCAAGGTCATCGTCTCGGAGGCCGGGGCGTCGGTGTATTCCGCCTCGGCGCTGGCCGCGGCGGAATTTCCCAATCTCGATGTATCCCTGCGGGGCGCCGTCTCCATCGCCCGCCGCCTGCAGGACCCGCTGGCCGAACTGGTCAAGATCGAGCCCAAGGCGATCGGCGTTGGCCAGTATCAGCACGATCTCGATCAATATCGCCTCGGCCGCTCGCTCGACGCCGTGGTCGAAGACGCCGTGAACGCCGTGGGCGTCGATCTCAACACCGCATCGGCCCCGCTGCTGGCGCGAGTCTCGGGCCTTGGCCCGTCGGTCGCCGAAGCCATCGTGACGCACCGCGACGCCAATGGCCCGTTCCGCTCCCGCAAGGCGTTGCTCGAAGTGCCGCGTCTCGGCCAGCGCACTTTCGAGCAAAGCGCCGGCTTCCTGCGCATCACTGGCGGCACCGAGCCACTCGACGCGTCCTCGGTGCATCCTGAAGCCTATGGTGTGGCCCGCAAGATCGTCGTCGCCTGCGGCCGCGATCTCCGCACCATCATGGGCGACAAGTCGGCCTTGTCGGGCCTCGATCCAAAGAGCTTCGTCGATGACCGCTTCGGCCTGCCGACGGTGCGTGACATCCTCGCCGAACTGGAAAAGCCCGGCCGCGACCCTCGCCCGGCTTTTAAGACCGCCACCTTTGCCGAGGGGGTCGATGACATCAAGCACCTCAGGCCCGGCATGGTGCTGGAAGGCACCGTCACCAACGTCGCCGCCTTTGGCGCCTTCGTCGACATCGGCGTGCACCAGGACGGGCTGGTGCATGTCTCGCAACTGGCCGACAATTTCGTCAAAGACCCGCACGAGGTGGTCAAGGCAGGCGATGTAGTCAAGGTTCGCGTTGTGGAAGTCGATGTGCCGCGCAAGCGCATCGGCCTGACCATGCGCAAGGAAATCGACACCGACGCGCCGCGCGAACGCCCGCGCGAGAAGCCGATGCGCGCCAACCAACGCCTACCACAGGAGGCGCCACGCAGCACTGGCTCGCTCGGCGATATGCTCAACGACGCCATGCGCAACAAGAAATAGCCTCCGCAGGCCAAGCCGTCCTAGGCCCGAGACATCTGCTGAGTTCTGGAATTTGGAACGGCATCGGCGCGGCGTCCGTTCTGCATGGAAATGGAGGATGGTATGGCAGCGCGCGCAGTCTGGACCGGTGTGATCAAGATCTCCGAGATCATTTGTCCGGTAAAAATGTATACTGCCGCAACGACCTCCGACCGCATCGCTCTGCATATGGTCAATCGAAAAACCGGCAACCGGCTTCGGCGCGTCTATGTGGACGACAAGACCGACAAACCGGTCGAAGCCGCTGACCAGGTCAAGGGGTATGAGACCCACGAAGGCTCATACGTCGTCCTGGAGCCCGAGGAGATCGCAGCGGCGGTCCCCAATAGCGACAAGAGCCTGACTGTCGACGCGTTTATCGCGTGCAATCGGATCGAACCGACCTACTTCGACAAGCCCTATTATCTCCTGCCGGCGTCTGACGCGACCGAGGACAGCTTCGCGTTGATCCGTGATGCGCTCCGCAATCAGAAGACTGCCGCTATCGCGCACACCGTCCTCTTCCGTCGCCTCCGTCCGGTCCTGATCCGGGCGCACCGGGACGGTCTCATCGCGACCACCCTCAATTTCGACTATGAGGTGCGGTCGTCGAGGGATGCTTTCAGCGGTATCAAAATGCGCAAAATCGAGCCGGAAATGCTCAAGCTGGCGCAGCATATCCTCAAGACCAAGGCCGGGAAGTTCGAGCCCGAAAAGTTCGACGATCGCTACGAGGAGGCGCTGGCCGACCTGGTGAAGGCGAAAATCGAAGGGCGCAAGGTTGTGCCGTTGCGTCGGCCCGAGCCGACCAAGTCGAACGATCTGCTGGAAGCTTTGCGGCTCAGTGCCGGTGGGGCCGAGGCCGCAAATGATGAGGCAGCGCCGAAAAAGGCCAGGGCGACAAGGAAGAAAAGCGCGGCTGCTACCAAGCCCGCTGCCGCCGCGCGTCGAAAGGCCAGCTAGCGGCGCGGCGTCTTTTTGGCCTCCGGCTTGCCTTCGAGGCTCTTCTTGAGCGCGGCCATGAGGTCGATGACATTGCTCTGGGGCTCACCGACCGCCTGATCTGCCTTCTGGGGCTTGGTCTTTCGCTTGGTCGACTGCTTGGATTTGATGATCTCGAGCAAACGGTCCTGGACCGGATCCTTCACCATCGTCTCAGACCACGTGGTCGTGCGGTCGGCAATGATTTCCTCGACCATGGAGAGCATTTTTGCGTCCGGCTTGTCGGCCTTGACGCTTTTCCAATATTCATTCTCATCGCGAACTTCGTCGCCAAAACGCAAGGTCCACAGGATGATGCCATTATCCCAAGGCTGAAGCATTACCGCGCGTTCGCGGCCGCCCATTACCAGCCTGGATATACCCACTACGTCGGCCTCTGCCATGGCCTCGCGAATGACGGTGAATGCCTCTTCGCCGACCTCATCGGCTGGCACGACGAAGTAGGGACTGTCGTAGTAGACCCATTCGATCGTATCGGATTCGACAAACTCATCGATGTCGATTGTCCGCGCGCTCTCTAGCTGGACCGCGTCCAGGTCTTCTTCCTCGAGGATAACATAGTCGTCTTCCCCCTTTGCATAGGCTTTGGTCTGGTCATCGTCATCGACTGCCTTGCCGGATACCGCGTCGACATATTGCGTGTGGATGCGGTATCCGGTCTTGCGGTTCAGTGTGTGGAAACGAAGCTTCTCGCCCTGGGTGGTGGCCGGAGACAGCGTCACGGCGCAGGTCACCAGTGAAAGCTTGAGATAGCCTCTCCAATAGGGTCGAACCGCCATGACAAGCTCCTGCATTGATGGAACTCAAACGCCAGATGTGGCGCTCCGTTCCGTAGTTGCAGGCAGTGTGCGACGTGAGGTTAGTGAAGCACTATCCAGGTTGGCGCATGGTCGCTGGACTTGTCCCAGCCGCGGACATGGCGATCGACGCCTGCCGAGACCAATCGTTCGGCCACGTTCGGGGCCAGCAGCAGGTGGTCAATCCGCAGACCGGCGTCACGGCCATAGGCGTTGCGGAAATAGTCCCAGAACGTGTAAATGCGCTCGGCTGGGTGAAGCGAGCGGAGGGCGTCGGTCCAGCCCTGATCGACTAGAGCGCGATACGCCTGCCTGACCTCGGGCCGAAACAGCGCATCGTCCTGCCATCGCTCTGGCTTGTAGACGTCGAGGTCGGTGGGCATGACATTGTAGTCACCTGCCAGGATCACGGGTAGCCCGCTGTCGAAGAGTCCCTGAGCGTGCCTGGTAAGCCGCTCGAACCAATTCAGCTTGTAGTCGAACTTTGGACCTGGTGCAGGGTTGCCATTGGGCAGGTAGAGACAACCTATGATGATGCCGTCGACTGCCGCTTCCAGATACCGGCTGTGCAGGTCAAGGTCGTCTCCGGGCAGACCGCGCCGGGTTTCGACAGGGGTGGCACCCCGGACGAGGATCGCTACCCCGTTCCAGCTCTTTTGACCGAGCCAAATAGCGCCGTAGTCGGCCTGCTTGATCGCCGCCATGGGAAACCGCTCGTCTGGCGCTTTCAGCTCCTGCAGGCATACGACATCGGGCTGTGCCTCCTCCAGCCACCGCAGCAAGACCGGAAGCCGCCCGTTCACGCCGTTGACGTTGTAGGTAGCCACTTTCATCGGCGATGCCCTCGGTCGTCCTGATGACCTTTCAATGCGCCGGGTCAGTGTTCGATCCGTTCGACCCAGGCGGAACCACCGTTGGGCCGCACCGTTTGTCAGGTGAGACTACTCACGGCAAACCACGCCAAACGTAAGGACGGACTGCTATGGCCAATTCTCCTTCTCTCGTCGCGCTGCTCGGACTGCTGGCAGTTGCCGGTTATCAGAACCGGGACCGAATTTCCGAAGCCCTCAAAGGTGTCCAAGGTGGAACCGGCGGGCAGGCGCAGGGCGGCCTCGGCGGAATGCTGGGCGGCCTTGGTGACCTTTTCAATGGCAAGTCCAGCGGTGGCAATGTCCTGACCGGCGGGCTCAATGACCTCCTCGATAGTTTCCGCGGCAACGGCCAGAAGGAAACCGCCGATTCCTGGACCACGCCGGGCGTCCCAACTCAGGGCCTCAAGGCGCATGACGTTGAAGCCGCCATCGGCAAGGATACTTTGACCCAGCTGGCAGCCACCACCGGGATTTCATATGACGACCTGCTGCAAAGACTATCGTCCAACATTCCCGACGCAGTGGATCGCCTCACCCCCGAAGGCCGCTTCCCGAAGACGGATGATGAAGCCCGCGACAGTCTGCTCCGCACCACGTAAGAGTGTGAGGCAACCGTCCTGTAGGTGTCGTCGCGCGCCGGGCTATCGCTCCATCGTGACGACGCCGCGCAGCAATTTTCCTTCGCGGAGCTTGTCGAAGCCGGCGTTGATGCTGGTGAGCGGCATGACTTCAGACAGCAGTTTTTCGACTGGCAGAATGCCGCGCTGATACATGCGCACGAAGCGGGGGATGTCGCGGGCCGGCACGCAAGAGCCTAGATAGCTGCCGCGCACGGTCTTCTCCTCAGCGACAAGGCTGACCGCTGGAATAGGGAATACTGCGGTCGGCGAAGGCAAGCCTCCCGTGGTTAGTTGGCCGCCGCGTCGGGCGATTTGGTAGCCCAGTTGCAAGGCATGAACTGAACCCGCCAGTTCGATGGCGTGATCGACGCCGCCATCCGTGGCTGCCTTAATCGCATCAGCGGCACCTTCGCTGCCGGCGATGAAGACGTCCGTGGCGCCCATGCTCAGCGCGAGGTCGAGTTTCTCGCGCGACAGGTCAACGGCGATGATCTGTTCGGCGCCCGCAGCGCGTGCTCCAAGCAAAGCGGCCATGCCGACGCCGCCAAGGCCGATGATGGCGACTTTGTCCCCGGGCGTAACCTTGGCGCCGTTAAACACCGCGCCAACTCCTGTGAGCACGGCGCAGCCAAACAGCGCCGCCTGTTCGAACGGCAACGACGAATCCACCCTGACCAGCGACTTGCGCGAGACCGTGGCGTATTCGGCGAAGGCCGAGACGCCGAGATGGTGATTGAGATCGTGCTCGACTTCGCTCAGCCGGCGTTCGCCCGATAGCAACACGCCGGCGCCGTTTGCAGCAGCGCCCGGCACGCAGAGGGCAGGGCGCCCGTCCGAGCAGCACGGGCAACTGCCGCAACTGGGCACGAAGACAAACACCACATGGTCGCCTATCGCCAGGTCATCGACGCCCGGTCCAAGCGCCTCGACGACGCCGGCCGCCTCGTGACCCAAAACCATCGGCAGTGGCCGCGGCCGATTGCCGTCGATCACCGACAGGTCCGAGTGGCAGAGGCCTGCTGCCATCACTTTGACCAGCACTTCGCCTTGGCCGGGGCCGGCTAGATCGATCTCGGCGATGCGCAGCGGTTTCGACAGCGCATAGGGAGCTGGTAGACCGGACCGTTCGAGGATAGAAGCACGGATTTTCATTGCCGGCCTCGTTACCCTTTGGCCGTTTCGGCAATCTTGAGATGAGTGGCCATGATGGTCCTCCTGCGCTTGTCGCGCCTTAGTTGTCGTCAGCCGATGTCGGATGCTTCGCGGCCGCGGGTAATCTGGGAAATGGTGACCGCCGCAATCAGCGCGCCGCCATTGAACACGTTGGTGACCCACAGCGGGATTCCGAGCATCGACAGCCCGGTAATGCCGGTCGCGAGAAAATATACCGCGACCAGGGTGCCCCATGGATTGAAGCGACCCGGCTGGATGGTGGTAGCGCCAAGGAATGCCGCAGCGAAGGCGGGCAACAGAAAGTTCAGGCCCGAATAGGGATCTGCCGAACCCAGAACACCCGCGTAGAGAATGCCCGCGCCCGACGCCAGCACGCCGGACATAACGAGGGCACCGACACGCACCTTGTTGACGGCAATGCCGTTGAGACGGGCGACCTCGCGGCCACGGCCGACGAACAGCAGTTTACGGCCAAGCGGGGTGTAGTCGAAAATGTACCACATCACCAAGGCGGCGGCCAAAGCGTAATAGAAGGCATAGGGAATGCCGAACAGGCGGTAGCCCACTGCGGCCATGATCAGCCCGTTGTCGATGCCGCCGATGGTCGAGGAATTGGTCATCCACTGCACGAGGCCGCTCATCAGCGAGGTCGAGCCCAGCGTCACCACCAGCGATGGCACGCGGAAATAGATGATGAACAGCGCGTGGAACAGGCCCACCAGAACGCCCATGCCAAGCACGATCACCAGCATCAGGCCGATCGGCATCTGGTGCCAGACGTTGAGCACGCCAATGGTCGAGGCCGAAAGCGTCAGCGTGGCGCCGACCGAAAGGTCATAGTCGCCAGCGGTCAGCGGAATGATGATCGCCAGTGCCAGCAGCGCTGCCGGTGCATAGGAGGCGAACATAATCGAGAAATTGCCCCAGTTGAAAAACGCCCGAGGCATCACGGCGCTGAACAGGCCGATGATAATGACCCAGACCAGCAGCAGCGCGATGCGCTCGAACTGGCGCGCGTAGTTAACCGCGGGTTTGTCGGCGGGTTTGGTCGAGATCGTGTCGGTCATGGTGCAACCCGCGAGGTGAGGGGTGAAGTGGAGGCAGGAGCGGCGGTTGCGTAGCACGCTTCCGAAATGCCCTCCTTGGTCAGCGCGTCGCCAACAAGCTCGGTGCAGATGCTACCCTTGGAAAACACCAGCACGCGGTCACAAATTTCGGCCAATTGCTCGGCTTCCGAACTGGCGCAGATCACCGACATGCCCTTGGCAGCGGCGGCGCGCAAAGCGGCAAATATCTGCTGGCGGGTGCCGACATCGACGCCCTGAGTGGGTTCGTCTAGCAACAACAGAAGCGGGGAGCGGTTCATCCAGCGGGCGATGAGCACCTTCTGGGCGTTTCCGCCCGACAGTGCCGAAAGCTTGAGGCCCGGATCGTTGGGACGCACTTCGAACGCCGCGCCAAGCGACTTGGCCTCGCGCACCATGGCCCGATTGCGCATGAAGCCGCCCTTGAAAAACCGGCTGACGTCGGGGAGGAACAGGTTGTCCACGATGGGCAGGCTATCGACGCCGCTCGCGCCCTGGCGGTCGCCGGGCAGCAGGGCAAAGCCCATGTCGATGGCTGCTCGGGGCGATAATGCGGTCTGGGCAAGTTCAGCGCCGCCATCGACTGTGATGGTGCCGGAGCGCGCAGGATGGGCTCCAAACACCAGGTAGGGAACTTCGCCATAGCCGGAGCCGATCAGGCCGGTCAGCCCGAGAATTTCACCCTTGCCGACATGCAGGTCGGACTTCTGCAGCATCTTGCCTGAGAGGCCGGAAATACGCGCAAAAACTGGACGCTCGACAGGGCCTCCCGCGGGGCGAGCGGTCTTGAAAAGATTGCGTCCGACGATCATCTTGACGATGGCTTCGTGGCTGGCTTCGTCGCGCGTCAAGGCGCCCGCCATTTCGCCGTCACGCAAGACGGTAATGGAATCCGTGATCTCCATGACTTCGTCGATGTCATGGGAGATGAAGATGACACTGGAGCCCGACTGGGTGATCGAGCGGACCATGGAAAAAAGCTGCTCGACGCCGGCGGCAGGCAAAAATGGGGTTGGTTCGTCCAGTAGCACAAGACCGGGGCGACCGGTGATGGCGCGCGAAGCCTCGATTTCTTCGAAGGCGCGAACAATGGCGAGCAGGGCGCGCTGAACCGGCGTCAGCCGGTCGACGCGTTCATTGGGGTCGAGATCGAGACTGAAGCGCGACAGCGCCTGGCGCGCAGCGCGGTCTTGCGTAGACCAGTCGATATAGAGCGCTTTGCCTGAGGTCAGCGGCACGAGGCGCAAGTTTTCGAGCACGGTGAGCGACGGGATAAGGCCAAGGTTTTGGTGAACGAATGCCATGCCGAGCCGGCGATAGTCGCCCGGCTTGAGCGGTAGGCTCACTGCATCGCCATTGAACTGCATCGTGCCGCCGTCATCGGGCGCATGAAAGCCGGCGAGGATCTTGACCAGGGTAGACTTGCCAGAGCCATTTTTGCCCAGCAAGCCGTGCACTTCGCCCGGCATGACCTTGAACGATACGTTCTGCAGCGCCTTGGCGCCGCCGAAGGTCTTGGAAATGTTGGAGACCGACAGCACCGGGAGCGCCTGAGGCGCCCCCGGATGGTTTGTCGGACCTGATAGTGTTTGATCCGACACGCCGGTCATTATTAGAGGCCCCACAGCGTGCGGAAGCCGGACTTGTAAGCATCGCCATAGCCGGTGTCGAACTGGGCCGGGGCGCCGGCTTCGGCAACGTTGCCCTTGTCGAAGATATAGAACGGCACGTTGAGTGCAGTCGGCGTCTTGAGGCCACACGCGTCGCGCAGATGGCCGTCGATGGTGGCGTATGCGATCCAGTCGAGGCTTTCACCGATGTCCATGTCAGCCATGCCCTGGGCGATGAAGTCGAGCACGAATGGCGTGCCGTTGAAGGTTGCGAGCTTGACTTCGCCGGTTTTGCCGGCGAGGCGCAGCGCTGGAACCACGAACTGGCTCATCGAGTCATAAATCGGGATGATGACGTTGATCTCGGGGTTGGCCTGCACTGCAGTCTGCACGGCCGGCTGAATCTTGGTACCCCATTCGGTCGCGCCGACATTGATTTCCTGCACGATCTTGCAGTTCGGGCAGTTCGCCGCGAGCTGCTTCTTGAAGTTTTCGACCAGTGGGATGGTGGGCGGAACGTCGGTCGAGATGACCAGCGCGATATTGGCCTTGCCTTCGGCGGCGACGGTTGCCCAATCCGCAAGGATTGTGCCGACTTCGCCGAAGCCGATGGTGAGCGAGCTCGAGACCACTGGGTGCTGTTCAAAGCTCGGATCATAGAAGTGCGAGGTCATCACCTTGACGCCAGCGGCCTTGGCGGCTTCGAGCTGCGGCGCGACGGTGCCGGGATCGATGCCCGAAATCAGGTCGATGATGTCATACTTTTCGCGGGTAGCGAGCTCGATGCCCTGGACCCACTGGGCGGGCTGGCCCTGGTTTTCCCATTCGCGGACTTCGAGGCCCACTTCGGCACCGGCAGTCTTCATGCGGTCGATAATGCCCTTGAGGAAGGGATTGCCGCTGTTGTTGGGGATCGACATCATCTTCTTGCCGGCGGCACAGGCCTTGGCGTCGAAGGGCTCACCCGGCGCCACGAATTCGGGCGTCGAAGCGTATTTCGCAAGGTTTTCGGTAGCACGGGCGACGCCGTCGGTGACTTCATCTGCAGAGGCAGCCCCAACCATGCCGGCAAACATCGCTACGGCGGCCACTGAAGCAAATAGCGCACGTTTTTTCATTGAATTCTCCCTGTCCCGCACCACCAGCCCCCCTCGGGCACATAGTAGTGCATGCGCATGCATAGTGAGCGCAAGCTTTGAAACAAGTCAATCAGGCGGTCGAAAATCTTTGGGTTTTTGGAAGATAACAAGGCCGCCGCTTTTGCAGGCTAGATGCACAGAAATGCAGCATCTTTCCATTGAATCCATGCCCTTCTGCAGCTAACGATGATGCGGGGACAGATCGTGCATGCGCATTCTAGAGTCTGGCGCCCAGGAAAGAGAGCACGATGGCGCGCAAGAGCTCCAGATCAACTTCATTCGACGTCGCCGCGCTTGCCGGAGTGTCCCAGTCGGCGGTGTCCCGGGCATTTACCACCGGATCGCGAATCGCCGATGAAACCCGCACCAAAGTCCTCGAAGCGGCGCTGAAGCTCAATTACGTACCCAACTCCATTGCCAGCAGCCTGACCACCAAGCGCACCAATATCGTTGCGCTGATCATCGGCAATCTGGACAATCCGTTCTACGTGCATGTGCTGCACACCTTTAGCCGCCGCCTGCAGGAGCAGGGGCGGCAGGTGCTGATCTTCACCGTCGAGCCCAATTCCGAGAGCGACGAAGCCATCATGCACCTGCTCAAGTACCAGGTGGATGGTGTGGTGCTGACCGCGGCACAACTGTCGACGCGCATGATCAGCCTGTGTCACGATCGCGGCATCCCCATAGTGCTGTTCAATCGCTACATTCCCGGCTCCGATGCCTCGGGCGTGCGTTGTGACAATGTCGCGGGCGGGGCGCTGATCGCCGAGGCATTCCTTGCCGCTGGAGCCAAGAATTTCGCGCTGATCACGGGCGATCTCAAGGGCACCACCAGCCAGGACCGCGTACGCGGCTTCGTGGGCCGGCTCCTCGAAGGCGGCGTCAAGCGCACCCGGATTGTCGAAGTCGAAGGGCACTCGTCCTATGAGGGCGCCTTAAACGCCACCGCGAAGCTGTTCCGGGATCAGAACAGGGTGCGGCCCGATGCGCTGTTCGGCGTCAACGACATCATGGCAATGGCGGCCATCGATGCTTTGCGCCATCGCATCGGCCTGCGCGTCCCAGAGGATTTGATGGTAGGGGGCTTCGACGATATCCCCGAAGGCCGCCGGCTTCCCTATCAGTTGACCACCGTCCGCCAGCCCATCGAGCAGATGGTCGACGAAACGCTGCAGCTCCTGCATCTCGACGACCCCACCGAGCCTATTCCTCGCGGCATAGACCGGCCAATCAAGGGGCGCCTGATCTGGCGCAACACCATTCCCGTGCCCCTGAGTCATCGCTGGACCGAGCCGGAAATCCAGAGCTAAAAAAAACGGGGCCTTGCGGCCCCGTTTTTGTTTTTACTCAGCGGCCTGTCGTTCAGGCGGCGTGTACCCGAAGTCGAACGCCGACGGTTCGCCGCGGACTTCTTTGGCCGAAGCCCGTAACTTGGCGGTGGCATCGACGTCGGGCTGGTTGGCCTCGGTCAGCACCACGCCATAGGCTGTTTCGGCCTGCGCGCGGGAGACCAGGCCATAGCGCACGTCACGGGCAACGATGGCCGCATCGCGATCAAGCGGATCGCCCCAGCCACCGGAGCCGGCAGTCTTGAACACCACCCTGTCGCCCGGATAAACCTTGAGATTGTCGATCTTGGACGGAATGCGGGTCGGCTCGGTCTCGCCGGCCTTGATCACCCACTTGCTGGACGTGCCGCCGTGCAATCCGCCGTTGATGCCCCACGGCGGTACCACTTCGCGATCGTCATGGATCGACACATTGCCCTTTTCGAGAACGCGATAGACCTTCTCGATGCCTGCGCCGCCACGATGCAGGCCGGGACCACCTGAGTCCTGGATCGGCTTATAACGCTCGATCAGCACCGGGTAATAGTTCTCGATATATTCGATCGGCGTGGCCGAAAACAGCGGCCACCAGGCATGGCCGTCGAAGCCATCGCCCTTGGGACGTCCGGGGACGCCGCCGAACAGCAGTTCCATGAGCTGGAAGTACTTTCCGTTCTTGTCGGTGCCCGAAAAGATGAAGTGAGGGCTGGTGCCGTAGCCGGCCGCAGCCGAAAGCTCCGGCACGACTTTGCCCAATGCACCCGACTGGCAATCGAAGAAGCGCGTGTGGGTATTGAGGCGGTTCGAGAGCGCCGCGGGAAAGCGCGGATTGAGCAGGCTGCCTTCGGGGAGCACGATCTCGAACAAGTCGTAAAAGCCTTCGTTGAACAGCACCGAAGGGTCGAACGACATGATCATGTAGACGCCGAAGAACAGTTTGCAGAGCCCTTCGTGGATGTGGAAGTTGATCGGCCCTTCCGCCTGAGGGTCGGTTCCAGTCCAGTCAAACACGGCGATGTCGCCGCGCCGGTAAATGGTCAGCGTCATCTTGAACGGGCCATTGCCGAGGCCATCGTCATCGACATAATCGGTGAAGCTGACGGCTTCCTCGGGGATGTACTTCTGGATCACCACGCGCATGGCTTCGCGGGTGCGGGCCAGTAGCATGTCGCAGGCGGTCATGTAGGTATCGCGGCCAAAGCGCTCGCACAGTTCGCGAACGCGGACCGATGCGGTGCGGCAGCCGGCAATCAGGGCCATCAGGTCGGCCCGGTTCATGTCCGGGGTGCGCGAGTTGTTGAGCATGATGTCAAGCACGCCCTGGTTGAGCACGCCCTTGCTGTAGATCTTTACCGGCGGTACGCGCAGGCCTTCTTCCCAGATAGTGCGGGCATTGGCAGGCATCGAGCCGGGCACGGAACCGCCGACGTCTACCATGTGGCCGAAGATCGACGAGAAACCCACCAGCACGTCCTGGTGGAAAATAGGCAGCATCACGCACCAGTCATTGTTGTGCGAGATCGAGCCCTTGGAGGCGTAGGGGTCGTTCCAGACGAAGATGTCGCCCTCATTGACGTCGCCGCCGAACTTTTCGACGACGGCTGGAATGTAAGAGCCGAACTGCCCGACGACCATCTGGCCGCGTTCGTTGCAGATCATCGGGAATTCGTTGTGCTGCTCGCGGATCACCGGCGATAGCGAAATGCGCACTACAACGCCGTCCATTTCATAGCGGGCATTCTTGAGCGCGTTCTCGATGATATCGAGGGTAATCGGATCGACTTTGGTGCTGTCTGTCTTGATGGTCATGGCGCTCAATTCCCCTTCGAAACGGGCCAGATCAGAATATTACCATGCGTGTCGATCTCGGCGTAATGCGCCGGCAGCAGCACGGTGGTGGTGTCATATTGGCGAATGATCGCTGGGCCCTCGACCCGCGTACCCACGCCAAGCTTGTTGCGATCGTAATGCGGCGTGTCCTGCCAGGCGCCATCGAAATAACCCGGACGAGTTTCGATGACTGCAGCCGCAACGTCGGTGCCGACGCCTTCCGGCACGACTTCATCGACCGGCTCGGTTGCGCCGCGCGCCACGACGCGGAGCGCAACCAGCTCGATAGGCACGGTGAAGCGCACGCCATACAGCCGTTCGTGGATATTGTGGAAATCGGCCAGCGTCTGGGCCAATGCGCCCTTGTTCCGAACGTCTTCGGCACTGACCGGCACGGCGACTTCAAAACCCTGCTGTTCGTAGCGCAAATCAAGCGAATAGGTGATCGACGCGTCGGCGTCGCTGACTTCCTGCTCGGTGAGCCAAGCCTGCGCCTTGCTCTCAAGATCGGAAAAGCGGCTCCAGACTTCGGCTGGATCGAGCCCGTTGGTGGTGCGGATGTAAGTCTGCACGAACTCGTTGCGGAAGTCGGCTTCGAGGAAACCCAGGGCGCAGAGCACGCCGGGATTGGGCGGCACCAGCACGGGGTAGCAGCCCAGCAATTCGGCGACGGCATTGGCATGCAGCGGGCCAGCACCACCAAAGGCTACGATGCCGAACTCACGCGGATCGAGCCCGCGCTGCACGGTGATGACCCGGAGCGCCCCCAGCATGACTTCGTTGGCGATATCGATAATGCCCTTCGCAGCATCCTCTGGCGACAGACCAAGCTGTTCGCCGATGCTGGCGACGGCCACGCGGGCGCCTTCTACATCGAGATGCATGTCGCCACCCAGTAGAACGGGCGGCAAATAGCCCAGCACCACGTTAGCGTCGCTGACAGCGGGCTCGGTGCCGCCGCGGCCATAGGATACCGGGCCGGGACGGGCGCCGGCGCTGCGCGGGCCGACGCGGAGCGAGCCGGTCAGCTCGGACACATCGGCGATCGAGCCGCCGCCGGCGCCGACGCTGCGCACGTCGAGAGTTGGTACCTTGGCAGGGAACATACCCACTTCGGTGGAGCGCGAGATCGCGGCTTCGCCATCGATAATAACGGCGACGTCGGTCGATGTGCCGCCCATGTCGAAGGCCAGCAGCTTGGGAAAGCCTGAGCGGCGCGACAGCATCATGGTGGAGGTAACGCCGCCGGCCGGGCCGGACAACACCGTATGCACAGGACGCTCGGACGCAGCGGCAGCACTCATCAGCCCGCCGTCGGACCGCACGATGTGAAGACGTGCCGTAACGCCGTTCTCGGCCAGCCGCTGCTCGATGCGCGACAGATAGCGCTTCATGATCGGCCGCACATAATCGTTCATCACCGTGGTGATGGCGCGGTCGTATTCACGGAATTCGGGAAGAATTTCCGATGACAGCGAAACTGGAATTTCAGGGAAACGTTGGGCGACGATATCGCGCAAGGCGCGTTCGTGCTCGGCATTGGCATAGGAGTGCATCAGCGAGATGGTCAGGGCCTCGATGCCCGAGGAGCACAGCTGGTCGATCATCACGGTCGCGGCGGCGATGTCGAGTTCACGGACCACTTCGCCGCGCGCATTGATGCGCTCCGGAATGCCGCGCGTATCGGCAAGCGAGGCCAGGGGATCGGGCTTTTCCATGTTGATCCAGCCAAACAGCGGGCCGGGCGTCCAGGACTTGGCGAGATGCAGCGTATATTCGAAGCCTTCGGTGACCAGCAGGCCGACGCGTGAGCCTTTGCCTTCGAGCACTGCGTTGGTCGCGACCGTGGTACCGTGCAGGATCAGCTCTATGTCGGACGGCAGGATGCCCGCCTTCTCGCAGATCAGCTTGACGCCCGCGACGACGCCGATCGACTGGTCTTCCGGCGTCGATGGTGTCTTGGCCTGGAAGGTGCGTTTGCCCTTCTCGTCGTGCAGCAGCAGGTCGGTGAAAGTGCCGCCAACGTCTACGCCCAATCTCATGTCTCTACCCTTGTCTGCATAGTCGTTCCCTGTCCGCGCAGCACCCTCATCCTTTCGGATATTGCATGCGCATTCACTTGAGCATAGATTGCGCTTCGACACCTCCGCAAGTGCAAAGATTGCCGGGCTCTCCAGATTTTTTGCATGTTCGCGAGCGGTCGTGCGGCTACACTCCATGCATAGGCTTTCCTGGTCACGGCACCCGATGAACGCACTCACTCTCTACGACAAGGTCTGGCGGCAGCACGTGGTCAAGGATTACTACGACGGCACCAGTCTGCTCTATATTGATCGACATCTGGTGCAGGAGGTTTCAAGCCCGCAGGCCTTTGCCGGATTGGTGTCGGAAGGCCGCAATCTGGTGCGTCCGGCGGCCCATATCGCGGTTGCCGACCATGCTGTGCCCACGCGGCTGCGCCACATGCCGTTGCCCGATGGGCTTGCCGCACGGCAGGTTTCGCGTCTGCAGGCCAATTGCGAGCGCTTCGGCGTGCACTACATCGGCATGAACGATAACCGGCATGGCATCGTCCATGTCATCGGGCCCGAACTGGGGTTTACCCTGCCGGGACTCACGTTGGTTTGCGGTGACAGCCACACCTCCACCCACGGCGCCTTCGGTGCCATCGCCTTCGGCATCGGCGCCAGTGAGTGTGAATGCGTATTCGCAACGCAGACGCTGCGGCAGCAGAAGCAAAAGACCATGCGCGTGACGCTGACAGGGGCGTTGCAACCGGGCGTCGCGGTCAAGGATATCATCCTCGCATTGATCGCGCGCATCGGCACCAATGGCGGCGTCGGCCACGCCATCGAATACGCGGGCCCGACCATCGCCACCCTGTCGATGGAAGCCCGCATGACCCTGTGCAATATGTCGATCGAGGCAGGCAGCCGCGTCGGCATGATTGCCCCCGATGATGTCACCATCGCTTATGTGCGCGGCCGCAAGCTTGCCCCGACAGCCGAGCAGCGCGACGCCGCAGAAGCCTATTGGCTGAGCCTTGCTACCGATGCCGACGCCACATTCGATCGTGAGGTCGAACTCGACGTGTCAGCTCTCGTGCCGCATGTTTCGTGGGGCACCAATCCCGGCGAGACTGCGCCGGTGTCCTCAATCATCCCCGACCCGGCCCTTGAGACCGATCTGGCGCGACGCGCCAAGATGGAGCGTAGCCTGCGTTATATGGCCCTTAAGCCAGGCATGCGGCTGGACGAGATCGCCATCGACAAGGTTTTCATTGGCTCCTGCACCAATGGGCGCATCGAGGACTTGCGGCTCGCCGCCCAAGTCGTGGTCGGCCGACAGGTGGCGTCGACCGTTTCAGGCATTGTCGTGCCCGGCTCGGCCTCGGTACGTCTGCAGGCGGAAGCCGAAGGGCTTGATCGGGTTTTCACGGACGCCGGCTTTGAATGGCGCGATGCCGGATGCTCGATGTGCGTCGCTATGAACGATGATCGCCTG
This sequence comes from Devosia psychrophila, assembly GCF_000971275.1. GTDB lineage: Bacteria > Pseudomonadota > Alphaproteobacteria > Rhizobiales > Devosiaceae > Devosia > Devosia psychrophila. Next base: position 74,887 of record NZ_LAPV01000170.1, read on the forward strand.
GAGCCGGGCGATCGCTGCGCCTCCACCTCCAACCGCAATTTTGAAGGCCGGCAAGGGCAGGGCGGCCGCACCCATTTGATGAGCCCCGCCATGGCCGCCGCCGCTGCCATTGCCGGGCATCTGGTGGATGTACGCAGTCTCGAGGCCCTATCGAATGGATAAATTCGTTACGCTCACCAGCGTCGCCGCGCCCTTGCCCGAGGCCGACGTCGATACCGACATCATCTTTCCCGCACGCTTCCTGCTGCTGTTGGACAAGGTGGGTCTGGGCAAGCATCTGTTCCACGAGCGCCGCCACGCGCCGGGCGGTGCAGCGACCGATTTCGTGCTCAACACCGCCCCCTTTGACGAAGCCAAAATCCTCGTAGCCGATGCGAATTTCGGCTCGGGCTCCAGCCGCGAACAGGCTGTGTGGGCGCTTTCCGATTTCGGCATTCGCTGCGTCATCGCGCCCAGCTTCGGCGAGATTTTCTATTCCAACTGCTTCAAGAATGGCGTGTTGCCAATCGTGCTGACCGGCGAGGCGCACCGCAACGCCATGTCTGCGGCGGCGAGCGGCCAACTTTTCGTGGTGGACCTCGAGCGCCAGACGGTCACCTTCCCCAACGGACCCGCAACACGGTTCGAGATCGATCCCTATCGCCGCCGCGCCCTGATGCTCGGCCTCGACGAAATCGGCGGCATTCTGGCCGAGGACGCCGACGATATTGCCGCCTTCGAAATCCGCCATCGGGCCAGTCAGCCTTGGTTGTTTCTCGACGATGGGCGGCTGGACAGGCTTTTTGACGAAACGGAAGACCAATGAGCGACCAGGATCTATCGCAGAACTACAAAGACGCTTTCGGCAAGCGCATCGGCTTTGGCAAGCGTCCGGCGCTGATCATGATCGATTTCGTCGAGGCCTATTTCGATCCAAGCTGCGCGCTTTATGCCGGCGTCGAAGAGACGCTGGTCAGCGCCTTGCGCCTGCAGGCGGCGGCGCGAGCGGCCAATGTGCCCGTAATCTATACCAACGTCGTCTACAACAAGACGGCGCTGAACGGCGGACGGTTCTATCAAAAGTCGAGGACGCTGCACAATTTCCTCGAGGGCAGCCCGATGGGCGCCTGGCCCAAGGGGCTGGTGCCGTCCGAGGATGAACTGGTCATTTCCAAGCAATATGCCAGCGCCTTCTTCGGCACCTCGCTGGCTTCGACACTGACTTCGCTGGGCATCGACACCCTCATCCATACTGGCGTTTCGACCAGCGGCTGCATTCGCGCCACCTGCGTCGACTGCAATTCCTACGGCTTCATTCCCATCATCGTGCGCCAGGCAGTCGGTGATCGCCACCCGGCGCCGCATGAAGCCAATCTCTTCGACATGGACGCCAAATATGGCGACGTGGTCTCCGAAACTGAAACCATCACATATCTCCAAAATCTAGGATTGAACCCATGAGCAAGCCCAGCCTCAAGGCCGCACTGGCGTCCGGCCAGTTCGTCGTTGCCCCCGGCATCCACGACATGATCACGGCTGTGGTCAGCAACAAGGTGGGCTTCGATTTCGTCTATGCCTCCGGCTATTGGATGACCGCCTCGGCCTATGGCCTGCCCGATGCCGGCATTGCCAGCTATACCCAGATGCTCGACCGGGTGGCCACGCTGTGCCGCACTGCCAATGCCTCTGTGATTGCCGATGCCGACACCGGCTATGGCGGGCTGCTGAATGTGCATCACACCGTGCGTGGCTTCGAAGAGGCCGGCGCCGTGGCGATCCAGATCGAAGACCAGGAATTCCCCAAGAAGTGCGGCCACACGCCGTTCAAGCGCGTCGTGCCGATGATCGACATGGTCGAAAAGGTCAAGGTCGCCGTCGAGGCGCGCCGCAATCCCGAAACCCTGATCATTGCGCGCACCGACTCACGCCAGATCGACGGCTTTGAAGGCGCCATGAAGCGCGGCATTGCCTATGGCGAAGCTGGCGCCGACATCGTCTTTCTTGAAGCGCTGGAAAGCGAAGAAGAGATGCGCATCGCCTGCTCGCGCATCAACAAGCCAATGATGGCCAACATGGCCGATGGCGGCAAAACGCCGATCCGTTCGCAGGCCCAGCTCGCCGATATCGGCTACAAGCTCGCCATCTTCCCATCGGCCACCGGCCTCGCCGCTGCTGCCGCCGCCGAAAATGCCCTGCAGGTGCTCAAGGCCGAAGGCACTTCCAATTCGCCCAATACTAAGCTGTTCAGCTTTGCCGAGTTCAACACGTTGATCGGCTTTGAAGAAGTCTGGGACTTCGAGCGTCGCTGGGCTCGCCCAGTTACGACAGCCGCCAAATGAGCCGCGTCGCCTGCATTGGCGCTGGTACAGTTGGACGCGCCTGGGCGGTGGTTTTCGCTCGGGCCGGCTACGACGTGGGGCTGTTCGACGCCATCGAAGGCGAAGTGGAGCGCACCGCCATTCCAGGCGCGCGCCGCACGCTCGAATTGCTGGCCGAAAACGGCCTGTTGACCGAGGATGTCGATACGGTCGTGGCGCGCATCAAATCGGCCAGCTCGATAGCGGAGGCTGTGACAGGCGCCATCTTCGTGCAGGAAAGCGTGCGCGAGGACGTGGCGGTCAAGCGCGAGGTCTTCACCGAGATCGCCGCCCACGCGCCCGCCGAAGCCATCCTCGCATCCTCGACCTCGGCCATTCCGGGTTCGGAATTTCTCACCGGATTTCCCCACCCCGAGCGCGCGCTGGTCGTCCATCCGGTCAATCCGCCTTCGCTGATCCCGCTGGTCGAACTCTGTGGCACCGGCGTCACCTCGCCTGAAACCATCGCCGCTGCCCGCCAGTTGATGACCGACGCCGGCATGCGACCCATCGTGCTGAAAAAGGAGATCGACGGCTTCATCCTCAATCGCCTGCAATTCACGCTGGTGGCCGAGGCGCTACATCTGGTGGGCGAGGGCTATTGCACCCCCGAGGACATCGACGCGGTGCTGACCGATGGCCTCGCCTTGCGCTGGGCCTCCATCGGTCCGTTCGAGGTGGCCCATCTTAACGCACCAGACGGGTTGCAAGGCTTCGTCGATCGTCTTGGCCCGATGATGCGCCAGCTTGGAGCCGCCGCGCGAACCGATTATAACTGGACGCCCGAGCAGATCGCCAGCGCTCACGCCGAGCTGTCCCAACGCGTCCCGCTCGACACCATCGCCGAGCGCCAGGCCTGGCGTGATCGGCAAATCCTGGCCTTGCGCCAGATGAAATTGCGCGAGCAGAACGTCTAGGAGACCCGCCATGACCACCCGTTCCCTGAACCTCGCGGATCCATCGCTGCTGGTCGACAAGGCATTTGTAGCAGGCCAATGGGTGGTGGCGCCCGACCGCACGACCATTGAGGTCACCGATCCGTTCGATGGCGCGCTGGTCGGCACCGTGCCCAGTCTCGATGTCGGCAGCCTGCGCCGGGCTATCGACGCTGCCCACGCTGCGCAGCCCGGCTGGGCCGCCAAGACCGCCAAGGAGCGCTCGAACATCCTACGGTGCTGGTTCGACCTGATCATCGCCAATGCCGACGACCTGGCGCTGATCCTGACCAGCGAACAGGGCAAGCCGCTGGCCGAGGCCAAGGGCGAAATTATCAGCAATGCCGGCTATATCGAGTGGTTCGCCGAAGAGGCCAAGCGCGTCGATGGCGATATCATTCCCGGCGCCAGTCCGGGCCAGCGCATCCTGGTGCTGAAGCAACCGGTCGGCGTCTGTGCCGCCATTACGCCATGGAATTTCCCCAACGGCATGATCACCCGCAAGGCCGGCCCAGCCCTGGCCGCCGGCTGCACCATGATTTTAAAACCCGCATCCCAGACCCCACTTTCGGCTTTGGCACTAGCGGTACTAGCCGAGCGCGCCGGCATTCCGGCCGGTGTGTTCTCCGTGGTGACCGGGCAGGCCAAGGTGTTCGGGCAGGAATTCTGCACCAATCCCAAGATCGCCAAGATCACCTTCACCGGCTCGACCGAAGTCGGCCGCTGGCTGATGCGCGAAGCCGCTGGCGGCATCAAGCACCTGTCGCTCGAACTGGGCGGCAACGCGCCCTTTATCGTGTTTGACGATGCCGATATCGACGCCGCAGTCGAAGGCGCCATGACATCCAAATTCCGCAATTCCGGCCAGACCTGCGTCTGCGCCAACCGGCTCTATGTGCAGGACGGCGTCGTCGAGGCGTTCACCACCAAGCTGATCGCCAAGGTCAAGGCGCTGCAACTGGGGCAGGGCTCGCAGCCCGGCACCACGCAGGGGCCGTTGATCGACGAGCACGCCGTCACCAAGGTCGAGCAGCACGTCGCCGATGCGCTCGGCAAGGGCGCGACGCTGCTGCTGGGCGGCAAGCGCAGCGCGCTGGGCAGCACGTTCTTTGAGCCGACCGTCATTGGCGGGGTGACGCAAGACATGCTGGTGACGCAGGAAGAAACCTTTGCCCCGCTGGCGCCGATCATCAGCTTCAAGGACGAAGCCGACGTCATCGCCATGGCCAACGACAGCGAGTTCGGCCTCGCCTCCTACTTCTACGCCCGCGACATGGGCCGCGTCATGCGCGTAGCCGAAGCCCTGCAAGCCGGCATGGTCGGCGTCAACACCGGCGCCCTCGCCAACGAAATGGCCCCCTTCGGCGGCGTCAAACAATCCGGCCTGGGCCGCGAAGGCTCACGCTATGGCATGGATGGATATCTGGAGCTGAAGTATGTGTGTTTGGCGGGACTCGGGTAGGGCGACGGTATAGCGCTGACCCCAGCGTTTCATCGGCTGGCGAGTGACCACCCGCTTGTGGCAGCTCACTTCGATCACCGTCAGGCCCCGAACCTGACGGGTCCGGGGCGTTTCTATTTGCGGGTCGGCACTTCCATAGCCCAACCACCCTCGGTGCTAAGCATGGCTGTGCCGATGATGCAGATCAGTGTAGTGCGGGTGCTTGTGCCGCATCGGCTCATGGCGGTGCCAATGTGAATGCGGATCGCTCACCGGCCCGTCGGGGTATGATGGTGATGATCGTCGTGAGTGTGCGGGTGATCGTGTTCCAGTGCCTCATGAGCGTGATCATGGTCGGAAAGGTGCAGCCATAAGCCAAGGCCCATCAACAACCTTGCCAGAACCAGCTGCACGGTGATCGCATCGCGGAAGATCATAACGGCCAGTATTGCGCCGATGAACGGCGCCAGCGAAAAATGGGCCCCCGTCCGGGCGGCCCCTAAATGGCGCAGGCCGAGCATGAACATTACAAGGCTAACGCCGATCCCGAAGAAGCCGACCACGGCACCCGCGCCGATCAAGCCGATACCAGGCAGGGCAGCGCCAAGGGACAGGGCCAGCAAGACATTCGCGCATCGGCAACCAGACCCTTGATCATGGCGATCTGCACCGGATTGGCCACCGATAATTTGCGGGTCAGATTGTTGTCGATGCCCCAGCACAGACAGGCGGCAGCTATGGTCGTTGAGATGCCCGCATTTCTTGGGCAAAATCTGGTCTTCGATATGCACCGCTGCGGCGCCGGCATCCTCGAAGGAGCAGACCATGTGCATCACGTTGAGCGCCTCGCCGAAGCCCGTATCGCCGTCGACCAGCACCGGCAGCCCGCTGGCGCGAGCGACCTGCCTTATGAAGAAGCTGACCTCTTCGATCGTCGTGATGCCAAGATCGGGCAGGCCCATCGAGGCGCTCATGGCAGCGCCCGACAGATACAGCCCCTCGAAGCCGGCAGCCTTCGCCTGGAGGGCCGCCATGCCGTTATGCGCGCCGGGCAGCCGCGCGATGCCCGGTTGAGCAAGCAGGGCCCCGTAGCGATTGCCGGCCGGATGCTTGGGGAGGTCGCTCCCGACGAGGTAGGTCATGTCACTCAACCTCCACGGCATTGCGGTTGCGCCGGCGGGCAAAGCCGGGGAGCAGCAGCGGTATGATCAGGACGCCGGCGGCCATGGTCCAGAGCACGATGGAGATCGGGCTCGACCACAGTAGTATGCCCACGTCGCCGCCCGACAGCGACAGCGAGCGGCGCAGGCTCTGTTCGAGAATCCTGCCGAGCACAAGGCCAAGGATAAGTGGTGCCATTGGCACGCCGATCCGGCGGAGCAGATAGGCGGCAAAGCCCAGCCCGACCATCAGGACGAGATCGAAAGTGGTCGACTTGCCGGAATAGACGCCGATCGTGCTGACTACAACGGTGAAGGGCATCAGCACCCATGCCGGCACGGAGAGCAGGCGGGCGAAGAGGCCGACCAGCGGGATATTGATCGCCAGGAGGATCACATTGCCGATGAATAGCGAGGCGATGAGGCGCCAGACCAGTTCGGGCGGGGAATTGAACAGGGCGGGGCCGGGGTGAGGTTGTAGAGGGTCAGCACGCCCTGCATGATGGCGGTGGTGCCCGAACTCGGGATACCCAGCGTCAGCATGGGGATGAAATTGCTGTTCGACGCGCTGTTATTTGCGGCTTCCACCGAGGCCAGGCCCCGCATGTCGCCATGGCCGAACTTGCTGCCCTCGGGGTGGCAATTGCGGAGCCGACGAAGGGCGTCCAGGCCGCCAGCGACAGAGCGACGCCGGCCTGACCCTGGCGGGCGAGCGGATAGCCCTCGATGGCAGCCATGACGGCCGAAGCTTCGCCGGGAACATTGAGCAGGATGGCGCTGATGCGGCCGCCGTATTCGGAGCCGACACAGATCGCCGCCATCAGGATGAGCGAGGATTCGGGCGGCAGGCCCAAGGCGAATGCCACTGGCACAAGCATAGCGACGGCGTTGATGGGCTCGTGGCCCGGCAGCACGCCAACCATGGTGCCGACGAAGGAGCCGATGGTTGCAAGGAACAGATTGGTCGGGCTGAGGGCAACACCGAAAGCCAGTCGCCAAGTAGGAAAGAGTCTCCATCAGAGCAGCCTTCCCAGCAAGGCCGCTCGGCAGCACGACAGCAAGGACGCGATCAAACAGCAGGTAAGAGGAAATCGCGATGATCCCGCCGGTCAGCAGGCCCTGCCACCATTTGGCGCCGAAGAGCATGGCAATGGGGATCATCAAAAGCGTGGTGGAAAGGATGAAGCCGAGCGGCTGGAAAAGCAGGGCATGGGCCAGAAGGCTGACCGAGAGACCCAGCAGGGCCCGGTTGACCCCGGGTCCTGCCGAAGGGACCGCGCCCCCGCCCGTGATCGTCAGGATCACGCCGCAGATAGCGATGACTGCGGCAGTGATCAGGGGGAAAGCCTTGGGCCCGACGGGTTCGTAGGCAATGGCGCCTCGAGGCCCCAGCCAAAAGCCGCCATGAGCGCCGCGAACAAGAGCGCGGCAACCCCGAGGGTGCGGTCGTTGGTCATGTGGCCTTTCCTACTGCGTAGCCAAGCCAAACTCGGTCGCCAGCGTGTTGTAGTTGGCAACCTGCTCGCCAACGAAGGTGCCCGTTTCCTCGCCCACGATCGGCAGGGGGAATAGGTTTCGCTGCTGGAAAGCCGCGGCATAACCGGGCGTTGCCATGGTCGTGGTGAAGGAACCGACCCACCATTGGTAGTCAGCGTCGCTGACATCGGGGCCGACATAGAAGCCGCGCGCGATGGGCCACTGGATGTCGTAGCCCTGTTCGGCGGCGGTCGGCACCTCGGCCTGCTTGCCGGGCAGACGTTCGTCCGAGAACACCGTGAGGAGCTTGAGCGGGGCGCCGCCATCGATGGCTGCCTGGCTGTCGCCCAGATCGTTCATGCAGACGTCAACATGGCCGCCCTGGAGGGCCGTGGCGCAATGGCCGCCGCCTTCGAAGGCCACAAAGCGCATGGCCTTGTAGTCAATGCCCGCAGCCCGCGCCAGCAGCGCCGCCTTCATCCAGTCCTGGCTACCGATCGTGCCGCCGGCGCCGATGATGACCGAGGTCGGATCGGCCTTGATGGCAGCGACGAGGTCTTCGAGCGTGGTATAGTCGCCATCCTGCTGCGTGACCACCGCACCATAATCGGAGCCGACAACGGCGACCCAGCGCACATCCTGTTCGTCATATTCGCCGAACTTGCCCTAGGCGATGTTGAGCAGCGAACCGGCGGAAAACGCCACGATGGTGCCTGGCTCGGCCCGGCGCTGGGCGACGATGGCATTATAGGCCACGGCGCCGATGCCGCCCGGCATGTAGGAAATGCGCATCGGCGAGGGGACCGCGCCGGATTCGGCGAGCGTCGCCTGGGCCAGCTTGCAGGTGATGTCGAAGCCGCAGCCGCTGGGGCCGACAAGGCTTACGAATTCACCTGGTTGCACGTCGAAGGAAATATCCTCGAGCGCCCGGACCGGGCCATCCTTGACCGACTTGCCGGGATGGCGGAGCAAGATCAGCGGTGTGCTGGGATTGTCCATCGTCATGTCTCGTCTCGCAGCGACACTCGCCAGCGGGCAACGCGGTTTTCCGTGAAGCGCAGCGGAGCGGTGATCAGGGTGCCCAGCGCCATCAGCACGATCACCACTGCGAAATATTTGTCCATCTGGAACCGATTCCCCGCTGCAACCAGCAGTCCCCCCAGGCCCGACTGCACCATCGTGAGTTCTGCAATTACCGTGCCGACCGTGGAAATCGCGGCGCCGATCCTGAGGCCACTGAGAATGGAAGGCAGAGCATCGGGTACCATAACCTTCCAGAACAGGTTGAAACGATTGGCGCCAAAGGCACGGGCCATTTCCACCAAGTCCTTGTTTGAGTTGGCGATACCGGCAGCGGTATTGATGAGGATCGGAAATAGGGCCGCTTTCCACACCACCACGATCTTGGCCTCTGTATAAGCCCAAACCAGACGATGATCAGCGAAATGAAGGCAGCACCCGGCGTCGAGTTCATGGCGTTGACTAATGGTCCAAGACCCGGCCGATTAAGCGGAAGCCCCCGAGCAGAATGCCCTGCACGATGCCGGTCGAGGCCGAAAACAGGAAACCCTGTCCGATCACCGTGACGGATTCGCCCAAAGCCGTAGCATGGTGCCATCCGACCACATCTTGATGCTCTCATCCAGCACGTCGGTCGGTTTGGGCATAATGGGTTTGCCCGACGTCGCATTGAGCGCGAACATCGAGCGGCCCAATATGGGCATCGGCGGCATTACACCCGCCCAGAAATTGGCAATGGCTGCGTAAATTCTACCGAAGAGCCCCGCTAAAAACGGGGGGATTACCATCTTCGATTTCTACACAGGGCGCGAGGTATTGGCCGGCAGGCTCCGGTGTTCAATCTGCGGCTAATATTATCCGACCTTCGCGTTTGGCCATGCGGGACGGAGCAGCCAGGGAAAGCCCAAGCGTGGTCTCTGTTCAGTCTCACAACCAAACCAAATCACAACCTGCTGAAACTCTTCAACTCTTTGGGTTGGGTCTCAGGCTCCGCGGATAATCCCTGAATACCCAGCATCTAGTTGACCAGCACAGGAGCTTGATGAATGTACGTCCGATCCTCGATCTGTCGAACGAGGAACTCGGCGACGTCCGCGCGCGAGATGATCCCGTTTCGCCACTGAGAGAAATCAGAAAGGATCTTGTAGCGTCCTGTCCGCGGTCCACCGGTCAGAACTCCAGGCCTCGCGATCGTCCAATCAAGCCCGCTCTCCTGGATCAAACGCTCCTGCAAACTTTTGTCCCTGTAGGCTCGACCAAAGACAATCTGGAACGGCAACCGCTGCAGGCCGCTGATGCGCGCGCTGCTGTCTCCAGCTCCAAAACCAGTCACACAGATCAGACGTTTAACGCCATGGCCCCTCATCGCCGCGATCAGCACCCGGGTCGCGTCCGAGAACAGGTGCACAGGCCGGAACAAGTCTCCGAATCCGACGCCTAGGGTCTGAATAACGACGTCCACCCCAACAAGTGCGGCCTCTACATCCTCGATCTTCAGCGCGTCGCCCCGAATCTTCTCGAGGTTAGAATTTGAGATCGAGATTGCGGCAGCGGATCGCGCCAGGGCGCGCACATGGTGACCTGCATCGAGGACTTGGCGGGTCGTTTCCAAACCGATCCCTTTGCTGGCGCCGATAATCAATACACGCATGATGGCCTCATTATTCCAGAATTGAAGATATCACTCGACCACAACCTGGATGGCGATGCAGGTGGCGAAGGCTACGCGCATGGGCACTTCTGACGTTCTCGGAAAAAGCCAGCGCGACGGAGAGGAACACGCGGCGTGAGGCGTTCGTAAGCGGCTCCGCATCATCGAGACTTGAACAAAAGCCTGATGCGGTTGAAGCGCGAGCGGAGGGCTGTCCGTGTCGAACGTGGCGTAAGGTTTGCGGCAGTTGTTTTGCTCGCCGGCATGATATCCTCGCAGTTGCCGGCCTCGGTGGCCTTGACGCTTCGGCTTTCGATCACGGCGGCTGATGGGCTCGCGTCCCGACCATGCACTGCCATGGTTGGTCGGGGTCCACATTATACGTCCCAAACCAGCTTCGACAACCGTTTGGAGGCACACAAGAGCCCGACCGTCCAAACCCGACACCTTAGAAAGGACCTCTCAGAGGACCGGCACCTCGCGCTGGATTGCAACCCAGGCAACTATTTTCTTGGCTACTTCGATCGGCACCACACGCCAGTACATCATGAAGGGTGTGCCGTCCTTCTTGTAGTTAATCGCTTTGTCTTCAAATTTCCCACCCGACTTCAGTGCGTCGGAAAGCTTGGTGATCACCTTCTCGTCTGTTTCCGGGCCTTGGAGAATCCGAGGTGTCTTGCCGATGACGGAAGAGGGTTCATGACCAGTTAGTTTTTCAAATGCATCGTTGGCATAAATGATTTTTCCTTCCGCCGATGCTTCTGTGATCAGGATTGAATCAAAGCTATTTTCTGCCAAAACCTGAAGCAAGGCCAGCCCACCGTCAGCTCCATTCATCAGTTTTTCAAACGTATCGGACATTCTAACTTCCTCTCTGAGTAGAACACGCTACCTATGACTATGCCGGTCCGTGACGGCGCGGTCAGGGCTTGTTTTGACCTTTGGGACTATCTTGTTCTGGACGAGCAGAACCAAGGACAAATAATTCAGGTTTCGCGGTAGCTGCTGTCCAAGTGGCTACAGTAACAGCCGCGGCCGCGATTAGAACAGCGTGACCGATCACGTTAACGGCCATGAACGTGTAACTTCCAACTGCCAACGCAAAACTTATAGCCCACATAAAACCCAGGGCCTGCAAAACATAATGGCGGGTGGCGACATCCGGGATGTGACGAAGCGGACTAACCTCATTGTTGAACAAAAAATTCCAACAATAGACGACGAACTTTCTTATGGGAGTAAACATGGGTAGCACTCACCAATGATTGAGAATTTAAAGTGGAAGAACGGGTCACCTGCCTTGAGAGCAGGCGACCCGCCTCCCTTCACAGCACCAATCGCTACGCAGCCTGTGGAAGAACCACGGTGTCGATCACGTGAATGACGCCATTTGACGCAGCGATGTCGGCCGAGGTGACCGTCGCATCATTGATCATGACGTTGCTCCCGTCCACTTTCACATGGAGCAACTTGCCGTTTACGGTCTTGGCTTCTTTGATCTTGACGACGTCGGCAGCCATGACCTTGCCGGGCACGACATGGTAGGTGAGGATCGCGGCCAGCTGTGCCTTGTTCTCTGGCTTCAACAGGTTCTCAACCGTTCCCGCCGGGAGTTTGGCGAAAGCGGCGTCTGTTGGGGCGAAGACCGTAAATGGTCCGGCTCCCTTCAAGGTTTCGACCAGGCCTGCGGCACCGAGAGCGGCCGCCAGCGTCTTAAATTGACCAGCCGCAACCGCGGTGTCGACAATGTTCTGCGTATTTGTGGTCATATCATTTCTCCATTCGCCAATTTTCAAAGGGGTTATGGCGATGCACCCTATTGTCGCTTCTATTGTCGGATCGCCTCGGTCGCGTGGCTTGTCAGCTTGCCTGACCGCGCCATCATGGGCTTTGGGCGATCCACATCTTTCCTTGACTGACCGGGCTAGTTCGATGGCGGCAACAAACGGTACCGATAACGTGGATGACGCCGTTCCAAGCTTCGATCCGCGGTCGTAACCTTTGCATTGTTGATCACCATGTTGCTGCCTCAGTCGGCCGTGTTTATCGCGGCCCCTTGGCGTCAATTCAGTATTTGAATATAAGGCAAATGAAGATGACTGTCATGCACATTGTCGTGATAAGAACATATGTTTTCACTTGTAGACAATTTGTTTATGTTTTTTGATCACCAAGAAAGAAAGGGTGTGAGCCATGCTTTCGCAAACCTTGGCCACCGGCCTTGAGAGCTATGAGATTGGCCCGAAAATCAGGGCGCTTCGCCTTAGGAAGAACCTCGGGCTCGTGCAGCTCGGTGAGCACACCGGCATGTCATCAGGCATGTTATCGAAGATCGAGCGGGGACAGCTTTTCCCGACGCTTCCGACGCTGCTCAAGATCGCCATGGTCTTTGGCGTCGGCCTCGAGCATTTCTTCGTTGATTCAAAAGACCGGCCGACGCTCGCCGTCGTCAGAAAAAAGGACCGGTTGCGCCTGCCGGACCGTCCGGGCGCCGAGAACCCTTCCTATTTCTTCGAGAGCCTCGACTTCCCTGTCAGCGATCGAAAGATGGAGGCCTATTGCGCGGAGTTCGAACCGAACTCGGGAGCGACGGAGCCCCACAAACATTCAGGCGCAGAAATCATCTATGTGATCAGTGGTCAGCTTGCCGTGAACGTTGACGGCGAGGACACGTTATTGGCCGAAGGCGATTCCATGTATTTCGATTCTGGATTCCCACACAGCTATCGCCGTCAGGGAAGGGGCACCTGCTCGGTAATTGTTGTGGTCTCGGGATAGCCTGGCCGCGTGTCCGCCGAACCGGCAGCAGCTCACAACACGAGGCTGACACTCCGCTAATCGGCGACCCAATCTGAGCCAAATTATCTGACGACGGACGAAACAGATTACGCAATGGTGCAGCCTGCTTCTGGAAGGCGCTGCAGATGTTTTTGGCGGCGAGGCCCGCGCTGAGCCGACCGCGCCGACAGTGGATGTAAAGACACTGCACGCCAAGATTGGCCAGTTGACGCTGGAGAACGATTTTTTGGAAGGAGCGCTCAGCAAAGCCGGCCTGCTGAGCGCAAAGCGATGATCGATCGGGATCATGAACTATCGGTGACCCGGCAGGCGTTGGTGCTCGATATCAGCCGGAGCAGCGTCTACTACCTGCCACGCCCGGTCTCGCCCGGCGATCTGGCACTGATGCGCCGGATCGATGAACTGCATCTGGATTACCCGTTCGCCGGCGCCCGCATGTTGCGTGATCTGCTGGGTTGGGAAGGGTTTGCTGTTGGCCGGCTACACGTGAGCACGCTGATGAAGCGGATGGGCATCGAGGCGATCTATCGCCGGCCCAATACCAGCAAGCCTGCGCCAGGCCACAAGGTCTATCCCTACCTGCTGCGCAGGCTGGCGGTGAACCGGCCCAATCGGGTCTGGGCAATCGACATTACCTACATCCCCATGGCGCGCGGCTTCGTCTACCTGGCGGCGGTGGTGGACTGGTTCAGTCGGCGGGTCTTGGCCTGGCGGCTCTCGATCAGCATGGACGTGAGCTTCTGCATCGAGGCGGTTGAGGAGGCTCTGGGTAAATACGGCGCCCCCGAAATCTTCAACAGCGACCAGGCCAGCCAATTTACCAGCATGGCCTTCACCGGCCTGCTGCGCGACAATGGCATCGCCATTAGCATGGACGGCAGAGGGGCATGGCGCGACAATGTCTTCGTCGAGCGGCTTTGGCGGTCCATCAAATACGAGGAGGTTTACCTGCGCGCCTATGACGCCGTCTCGGACGCGCGAACCTTGATCGGCAAATACCTGGCCTTCTACAACAGTGGGCGCCCTCACTCGAACCTTGACCGCATGACCCCGGACGAGGCCTACTTCAATGCGCTGATGCCAATTCCGGCAGCGGCATAACCAAGGCCGAAATTCACTTAGCCAAGCCCCGCAGGCTGTTCAGACAAACCGAGCCACCTCTTGACCCGCTATTGACATCAGCCAGTGCTGGTTTGACGAAAGCTCGTTACTGCTGCCCGCAAACTTGCCTTGGTCTAAGCAAAACGCGAAAGGGGCGATTATGTTGGTGCTTGTCACAGGAGCCACCGGCAAGGTGGGTCAGGTCCTGCTGGAGAGCCTGCTGTCGGAACCGCGGTGGGCCCATGCCCGCATTCGGGCATTATGTCACAATCGGTCGATGCCACCACAAGACCGGCTCGAGATCATACGCGGTTCGATCGCCGATCGTGCCGTGGTCGAGATGGCCATGGCGGGGGTAACCCATGTCATTCACATGGCAACGGTCAAGGAAGACCCGCTGACGGCGATGGATGTGTCGGTCAAGGGGATGTTCTGGCTGCTCGAGGCGTTTCGCGTCAGCCCAACCGGCCAGCAGTTCATGCTGATCGGTGGCGATTGCGTCGTCGGCCACATCATCATGCCCTATGACGCGCCGATCACTGAAAACTCGCCCCGGAAGCCTTATCCGGGAGTGTATGCACTTTCGAAGTTGCTCGAAGAGGTCATGCTGGAGCAATATTACATCCAGTATGGCATCAACGGTTGCTGCCTGCGCTCACCATGGATCATGGAAAAAGACGACTTCCGGTATGTCTTGAGTTTTGGCGCCGATCAGTTCGGGGGTCCCGGCTGGGACGAACTGATCACACCTGGAGATCGCGAACGGTTTCATGCACAAGGCTTGGTGCCGTTGCTCATAGACGCCACCGGCAGACCCCTTAGGCGAAATTTCGTGCATGTGAGCGATCTGGTTGCGGCCATTCTGGCGGCGCTCGATAATACGGCTACCCGCCAGAACCTGTTCAACATCGCCATGAATTCGCCCGTGGACTATGGTGAGGTTGCCGCTCGGTTGGCCGAGACCCGCGATCTTGCAAGCGTTCGGGTCGAGACGCCCTTTCACTCCAACTGGCTGGACAATAGCAAGGCGCGTCTTACGTTGGGCTGGGCGCCAAAGATCAACCTTGAGCGTATGGTGGACGATGCGTTCGCCTATGTCCGGGCCAAAGACGATCCGCGCAAGGTCTGGTATGTGGGTTGAGGTCAGGGCCGGGCGTTCCGGCCGGCGTGGGTGCCAACTGAGTTTGGAGCGCGCCGGATCGGCGCGCTCCACGCATCTCGTGTCCTATTTCTGGATGCAGGTGTCGACCGTGTCCTTGGTGCATTCGTCGAGGCCGGTGAACACCGGATCGGCAACCGGCTTGCCCTCGATCAGGTCGATCATCACCGACGGCGCCAGATAGCCCATTTCGAAAGGCCGCTGGCCCACCAGCGCCGTAACCAAGCCCTCCTTGGCCAAAGCCACTTGGTCACCAATCGTGTCGGCAGCGCCAATTGCAAAGTCGTTGCTCGCGATCCGGTCGGCCAGTGGCCCGATCAGGTCGCGATAGGGCTGCGGGGCCCCGAACATCGGCCAGCCGCCCATGATGCCGAAGGCGTCGAGATCAGGATTGGCAGCAAGGATGTCGCTCATCGCCTGCACACCCTTGGCGCCGTCATCATTGGTGAAAACGGGGCAACCGGCGACTTCGGTCCAGCCGCCTTCGCCGGCCAGCGCCGCGAGGCCGTCCTGGCCCGTCAGGGCGTCTCGCATGCCCTGCGCACGCTGCAGAATGTTGTCGGCAGCGGCATTGCCTTCGATGGTGCAGATGGTGCCGCCATCGGGCTTGGCAGCTTTGATGTATTCGCCGATCTTGCGGCCCATCACATAGTTGTCGGTGCCCAGATAGGTCCTGCGCAAACCGGCATCCGCCTTGCTCAGGTCGGCGTCTAGCGTCATCACCGGAATGGTGGGTGCGGAGCTTTTGATCGTATTGGCGATCAGAGGTGCATTTGACGGCGAGACGGCCAGGGCGGCGGTGTTCGGATTGCTGAGCATGTCCTGCAGGATCTGGGCTTCGCCGGCTTCATCGGATGTCGATGCAGGGCCGGTGTAAAAGCACTCGTACTCGGAATCAGCGTTCTCGGAATTCCATTTCTGGCAGCCCTGGTTAATGGCTTCGAAGAACGGATTGTCGAGGCCCTTGACGACGATAACCAGTTGTTTTTTTGTTTGAGCAAAGGCCGGTGCGGCGCCAAGCGACAGCGCCGCGACCGCGACCAGTAAGGCAACTTTCTTCATTGATATTCTCCCGATTGCGACAGCGCCGTCCGCGAGCGGGTTGGCCCAGCTCCACGGCCTCCTTGGCCTGCCGAAATAAGGCTAAGCCCGATCAGACTGACCAGTCAACAATTAATAGGATTAATCGAGGCATGGCCGTTGACGGCCAAGAATCCATTTGCATATGTGGCTTTAGGTTTCGTCCTGGGGAGGAGAAGCCGAGAGCACGAGCGCCTGTGAATCACATTCCGACTTGAATGAGGATTCTCGCTTACTTGCGGAAGGACAAACGGTGGCGATCTTAGAACTTTCCAATATTTCCAAGCACTTCGGTGCCATCCAAGCCGTCAACGACGTCTCGTTCTCGCTCGAAGCGGGCGAGGTGGTCGGGCTTATGGGGGACAACGGCGCCGGCAAGTCGACGCTGGTCAAGATGATCGCTGGCAATTTCTTGCCCAGTGAAGGGTCCATGCGGATGGAGGGGCAGAGCCTGGTCATGCACCGGCCGGTCGATGCGCGCCGGCACGGCATCGAAATCGTCCACCAGGACCTGGCGCTATGCAACAACCTGACAGCCGCTGCCAACGTATACCTCGGCCGTGAAATCCATCGCTGGTTCGGGCCCCTGCGCGTGCTCGACTATGGCACGATGTACCGGCGGGCCGGCGAAATCTTCGCGGAGCTCAAATCGGAAACCCGACCGCGCGATCTCATCCGCAACATGTCCGGCGGACAGCGCCAAGCCGTTGCCATTGCACGAACACGTTTGTCAGAGGCCAAGCTGGTGCTGATGGATGAGCCCACGGCGGCAATTTCGGTGCGACAGGTGGCCGAGGTGCTTAGCCTGATCCAGCGCCTGCGCGACCAGGGAGTCACGGTAGTGCTGATCAGCCATCGCATGCCGGACGTTTTCAGCGTCGCCGACCGGGTCATCGTGCTGCGGCGCGGTCGCAAGGTTGCCGATAAGCTCATCGCAAACAGTTCGCCTGAAGAAGTAACCGGGCTCATCACCGGCGCCATTGAAAAGGTCTAGGGCCCATGACAACCACACTTGATCAGACAATCGCGAAGAAGCAGCACAATTGGCGGTCCACGTTGCTCAAGAGCCAGACCTTCTGGGTGTTGATCGCCATCATTGCAGCATGCGTGTTCCTTTCACTGGCCACCGATTCGTTCGCCACCTCCAAGAACATCTTTAACATCACGCGCAACGTCACCTTCACCGCGATCATCGCGCTGGGTATGACGATGGTTATCATCATCGGGGGTATCGACCTGTCGGTGGGCTCGGTGCTGTGCCTGTCGAGCATGGTATTGGCGGTGACCATGCATGCCGGCTACGGGCTCGAGATTGGCGTTGTTGCCGCGCTTCTGACCTCGCTGGCGGTGGGGGGCTTCAATGGGGTACTGGTGGCCTATCTGGGATTTCCACCCTTCGTCGTGACTCTGGGAATGCTCTCCATCGCGCGAAGCCTGGCTATGGTTGCATCTAATAATACCGTGGTGTTCGAGTTCGGCCCAGATCATGATCGACTGCTCGATCTTGGGGGCGGGGCGTGGTTCCTGGGCATCGCCAATCCCGTGCTCTACATGGTCGGACTGGCGCTGATCGTGGGGTTTGTGCTGCGCTGGACCAAGTTCGGACGCCACCTTTATGCAATCGGCGGCAATGAGAACGCGGCGACGCTCACCGGCGTACCGGTGCGGCTGATCAAGGTTGCCGTCTACATGATTTCGGCCTTGTCCGCCGGTATTGCCGGCATCATCCAGACCGGCTGGCTGGGGGCGGTCACCACCAATATCGGGACGGGCATGGAGTTGCAGGTCATCGCCGCGGCGGTGATCGGGGGGGCCAGCCTTGTCGGCGGCGTCGGCACAGCCCTCGGCGCCTTGGTCGGCGCCGCGCTGATCGAAGTTATCCGAAACAGTCTGGGGCTATTGGGAATCAACGCCTTTTGGCAAGGTGCGTTCATCGGGGGATGCATCATCATCGCTGTCGGATTCGAGAGGGTGCGGCAGCTGCGATCATCCGACTAACGCGATGGGAGCCCCCTTGCCCAAAGGGGGCTCCGTCACTTCGCTCCGCCGTTGAGCCGGTCGATATAAGCGGGCAGCATCGGCACATAGTCCTTGGCACCGCCAGCGGCGATCGCCACGCCATAAGAGTTTTTGACCGCATTCCCAACCGGGTTGACCAGCCCCGCCCCGTCTGCCATCGCCTCAAGATAGCGCAGATCCTTGAACGCATTGGCCAAGCTGAACTTGTGTGCCTCACGATCACCCTCGAGTGTGAAGCGCATGAAGGTCTGGTAGAAGCCGCAATCCATGCGGCCACCCCGGATCACCTGATCGAGGCGATCTGCCGAAATCCCGACCCTGTCCGCCAGGGCCAGAGCTTCGGCGTAGATGGCGCCATAGCCCAGTGAAATGAAGTTGTTGAGCAGCTTCATGCGGTGTCCGTCGCCGACGCCACCGATATGGACGATCTTGCCAGCCCAGGTGCCCAGCACGGGCAAGACGCGTTCGAAAACCACATCCTCGGCGCCTACCATGGTATCGAGCGTACCATCCCAAGCCTCCTTGGGCGTGCGGCTGAGCGGCGCGTCGACATAGTCAATGCCGGCATTCTTGAGTTCTGTGGCAAGCTTGACCGTCGAGCTGGGGTCGGAGCTTGAACAGTCGATCACAACGGAACCGGCCTTGAGCGTGGCAGCCAGCCCTGCGGCACCGCGAACCAGCGCCTCGACTTCCGTCGAGCCGGTGACACA
Source organism: Devosia psychrophila (assembly GCF_000971275.1). GTDB lineage: Bacteria > Pseudomonadota > Alphaproteobacteria > Rhizobiales > Devosiaceae > Devosia > Devosia psychrophila. The sequence goes on from NZ_LAPV01000170.1 coordinate 93,774, forward strand.
GAGGAAAACGATGTCGGAGCGGCCCGCCAGTTCGGCGACCGATCCGGCCTCGATCGCCCCGCGACCCTGCAAGTCCTCCACCGGCGCACGATTGGTGTGTCCCATCACCGTAAGGGCATAGCCCTTTTCCACGATGTTCTTGGCCATGCCATGACCCATCAGGCCAAGGCCGATGAACCCGATGGCGTCACGGGGGTGCGGAGCGTCAGACATGGTCATTCCTTCTCAAAACTATTTGGGATCGAAGCGTTGGCGCAGGACAGCAACCTGCTGTGAGGTGAGGGGTCGGATGGCACGCGTGCCGAGCAGCAGGAACAGGCGCGCCGTTTCCTCCAGCTCCTCGGTGGCATATTGGGCATTTGCGAGGCTGGTGCCGGCCACGACCGGCCCGTGATTGGCCAGTAGCACGGCATGGTGCGCGCCGCTGAGGGCACCCACGGCCTTTGCCAATTCGGCATCGCCCGGCGGCAGGTAGGGGACCAGCGGAAGCCGGCCTACCCTCATGACGTAGTAGGCGGTCAGCGGCGGCAAGACGTCGAGCGGGTCAATGCCCTCCAGCATGCTGACCGCCACCGAATGGGTCGAGTGGAGATGTACTACGGCCCGCGCATCCTGCCGCTGGCTATACATCGCCAAGTGCAGTGCACCTTCCTTAGTTGGTGCGTCGCCCCCGATGTGGCGGCCGGTGCTGTCGAACAGCGAGAGCCGCGCCGGGTCGAGATCACCCAAGGAGGCATTCGTCGGCGTCATCAGCCAGCCACCCTCATCGAGGCGAATGCTGATATTGCCGGTTGAGCCGAATGTCAGGCCACGCTCGAACAGGGATTTCCCAACCTTGACGATGTCGGTACGGGCCAGATTTTCAGCATGCCGAATGGAGTCAATCATCGAGCTTGTCCCACGCAGTCAAAAAGAAATCAGGGTCGCCAAAATTACCCGACTTAAGTGCCAGTGCCAGATCGGGCACGCCGATGCTGCGGGTCCAGGGAACGCCTGGCGCAATTTGCGGACCAATGCGGAGCGCCTGCGCGCCGAGCGCCGCCACCACCGCGCCCGAGGTTTCCCCGCCGGCAACGAGGAAACGCGAAAATCCTCTGTCACGCAGAATGACGCTGACCTCTGCCAGCAGGCTTTCCACCATCTCGCCTGCCCGCTCGATACCGAGGCTGTGCTGTACCACGCGGACAGAGGCAGGATCATCGCTAGAATAGACCAGCGCCGGTTCCTCCGCATTTTGGGCCACAATCCATTCGGCCACGCCGGCTGCATTCTGAGTGCCCGCGGCAATCTCGGCCGGCACGATGCGGAGCGCCGGCATGCGCGCGCCGATAGCTGCTGCCACTTGCCCACGGGTCGCCGCCGAACATGATCCGGCCAGGATGACCGAGCGACCAGCCGGCGCGGCCATGCTAGCGACTAGCGGCGTCGTGCCGATCTTTCCCTGCCGCCGAAAATTGTCTGGCAGACCCATGGCGATCCCCGAGCCGCCCGTGATGAGCGTCGCATCCGCCAGTGCTGTCCCCAGCACCCGCAAGTCCGCGTCAGCAACGGCATCGGCAATCATCAGTTTTTGCCCAACTGCTGCTGCTTCGTTCAAAGCTACCTGCACGGCGCGTGCTCCAGCGGCCACGACGTCCAGTGGCAGCAAACCCACCTTGCCGCGCGTCTGCCTTTGCAGGACCCGGACAAGATTGGCGTCCCGCATTGGCGTCAGCGGGTGGTCTTTCATCGGTGAGTCCGACAACAAGGAGTGCCCGACAAACAGATGTCCCTGATAGACCGAGCGGCCGGCCGCGGGGAACGCCGGACAGGCAATCGCAATCTCCGCCCCCAGGAGATCCAGCAGCGCTTCTGCCACCGGACCAATATTGCCGGCATCGGTGGAATCAAAGGTCGAGCAATATTTGAACAGAAGCTGCTCGGCGCCCGCTGCCAGCAACGCCCGCGCTGCAGCAAGGCTCATTTCAACAGCATCGCCAGCTGCAATAGTGCGCGACTTCAGGGCCACCACAACCGCCTCAGCATCGCCAAAATCGGTATTGCGGGGAGGTACACCGACAAATTGTACTGTTCTCATGCCGTTGCGGGCGAGCATCAGGGACAGGTCGGTCGCTCCGGTCAGATCATCGGCTATAGCGCCAAGCAGCATGTGAGGTTCCTCGTTTCAGGCCGTCGCGCCGGGCAGTATCTGGTAGCCCGTATCGATGATTTCGGTTTTTCCGGGCCGTTCGCGCTGCGCCAGCACCCGGTCAATAGCTGTTTTGCCAGTCAGGAACCGGTTGGACCGCATGGTCGAGAGCGGCATGGGCAGCGCCTGGCCGATATCGAGGCCGTTAAAGCCAAACAGGGCAAGGTCGTCCTTGGGCCGGATCCCTGCACCAAGGCAGTGGAACACTCCGCCGAGTGCCATGTCGTCATTGGAAAACACCACGACATCCGGTGTGGACCCGCGTGCCAGCAGCGCTGCCAGCGCGTCCCGCCCCGCCTGCGTCGAGCTCGGTCCGACGTTCCGCACGCTCTCCACCAGCGCGAGGCTTGCTTCCGCCAGCGCTGCCACCAATCCGTCGTGGCGCAGTTTGGCCCGGCGATCGGCCATCCAGTCATGCCCGACATAACCGAACCGCCTGTAACCACGGCCCACCAGATAACGGCCGCTGTCATGGCCTGCCTGCCAGTGCGAATGTCCAACAGCCAGATCAATCGGCGCGCTATCGATGTCCATCAGTTCGGCGACACGGACGGCGCTGTTATCGAGCATGGCTCGCGCTGCCGGAGTATGCTCAAAGCCTGCCAGCACCATAGCCTCTGGTCGCCAGGCCAACAGCGAGGCAATCAATTCTTCTTCAATGGCGAGGTCGTAGTCGCTGACGCCGATCACCGCCTGAAAGCCTGTCCCCACCAATGCCGCGCGGATGCCGCCAAGCACTTCCGGAAACACGATATTGGTGAGCGAGGGCACGATGACGCCAACCAGCTTGGAGCCAGAAGACGCTAGCCCACCTGCCAGTCGATTGGGGACATAACCCGTCTCGCGCACAGCCTGCAGCACGCGTAGGCGGGTGGCTTCGGCGATGGGCCCCGTATTGCGCAAAATGCGCGACACTGTGATTTCGCTTACGGCAGCGCGGCGCGCAACCTCGCTGAGCGTTACGCCCTGCCGCCGTCCTGCCAAACGCTTGCCAACCATGCAAGGACCGCCTTCTAGCTTTTGCAGTTGATTGACACCATGGCTGCCGTAGGGCAATTATCGTCTATAATGACAGCGCTACCATAGCCCCTATCCGCTGCTATCGGCAACCGGTGTTCGTCCGGTGCAGCAAATGAGGAAACCGACAAATGTCCGCAGGCACGACAAGCACGATAGCTATAATCGGCCTTGGCTCGATGGGGCTGGGTATGGCTCAGTCGGTGCTGCGCGCGGGCCATGTCGTGCGCGGCTATGACGTAACTCCCGCGGCAACTGCCGCTCTTGCGACCGCCGGCGGCGTTGTCGGCAGCAGCCCCGCGGATGCTGCCATGTCAGCCTCCATCGTAGCCGTTGTAGTGGTGAATTCGGCCCAGACCGAAACGGTGTTGTTTGGTCCAGCTGGCATTGTCCCGGTGATGCAGTCGGGCAGCGTGATCATCTCCTGCGCCACAATGGCGCCCGCTGTTGCCCGCGCACTGGCCGCGCGTTGTGCCGAGAGCGGCGTGCTCTACCTCGACGCCCCGATGAGCGGTGGTGCGGCCCGTGCCGGTTCGGGCGAACTCACCTTCATGGCTTCCGGAACCCCAGAGGCGTTTGCCGCCGCCCGCCCGGCGCTGGATGCGATGGCGGGCAAGGTCTACGAACTCGGCGACGAGGCGGGCATTGGCGCCTCGTTCAAGATTGTCAACCAACTGCTGGCCGGGGTGCATATTGCGGCCGCCTGTGAGGCCATCACTTTTGCCAGGAAGCTGGGTCTCGATATTGCCAAGGTCTACGAAGTAATTACCGCATCGGCAGGAAATTCCTGGATGTTCGAGAACCGTGTGCCCCATATCCTGGAAGGCGATTATGCGCCCAAAAGCGCGGTCAACATCTTCACCAAAGATCTGGGGATCGTTAGCGATATCGGTCGCGCCGAAACCTTCCCGCTGCCGATCGCGGCGTCGGCCCTGCAACTGTTCCTGATGACTGCTGCCGCGGGCATGGGGCGCGACGACGATGCCTCGCCTGCAAGGCTCATCGCCCAGATCACGGGTATCGACCTGCCCATGCGCAAGGACGCCTGAGCATGGTCAAGCTGGCCGCCAACCTAACCATGATGTTTAACGAACACGGCTTTCTCGACCGCTTTGCCGCTGCGGCCGATGCAGGGTTCACGGCCGTCGAGTTCCTGTTTCCCTATGACCATCCGGTCGACCAGATCGCCGAACGGCTGGACCGCAACAATCTGCAGCTGGCACTGTTCAACCTGCCGCCCGGAGACTGGAGTGCCGGGGAGCGCGGTATGGCCGCAGTACCTGCGCAGCGTAGTGCGTTTCCGGGATCGGTTGCGCTGGCCATCGAATATGCCAGTATTTTGAAGCCGGCACGCCTGCATCTTATGAGCGGGCATGGCCGACGCGATGATCCTGAGGCGGTCGCCGCCTATCGCGACAATATCGCGTTGGCCTGCGCCGCGTCCGCGCCCCTCGGCATCGATATCGTCATCGAGCCGATCAACAATCGGGATATGCCGGGCTATTTTCTCAACAATTTTGACTGGGCTGCCGCGCTGATTGAGCAATTGGGCCATCCCAATCTCAAGCTGCAATACGATATCTATCACCGCCAGATTTTGCATGGAGACGTGCTGACGAGCCTTGCCGCGCTCCTGCCAATTATCGGGCATGTGCAGATTGCGGCGGTGCCGCATCGGCACGAACCGGGCAGTGGCGAACTGGACGATATCGGCATCCTTCAGAACCTCGATGCCTTGGGCTACACCGGTTTTGTCGGCCTGGAATATCGGCCAATGGGCGACACGGTCGCTGGCCTCGTCTGGCGCGACCGCCTTACTTCGATGGAGAACCAATAATGAGCAAGCGCATCGTCTTTACTGGCGGCAGCGGCAAAGCCGGACGCCACGCGGTGCCTTACCTGCTCGACAAGGGCCACGACGTCCTCAACCTTGACCTCGTGCCGCTCGACCAGAAGGGCGTCAACACCGTGGTGACCGACCTGACCGATAGCGGGCAGGTGTTCAACGCGCTCTCGATGCATTTCGACATGGCAGAGTTTGCGTCTGGCATGGGGCCGGCGCCGGTGGACGCGGTTGTCCATTTCGCCGCCGTACCGCGCGTCCTGCTCAGGCCCGACAACACCACGTTCGCCGCCAACGTTGCATCGACCTACAATGTCATCGAAGCAGCGGTAAAGCTGGGGATCAAGAAGGTCATTATCGCATCCAGCGAGACCACTTACGGGGTGTGCTTCGCCGAGGGCGACAGGGATTTTCACAGTTTTCCGTTGACCGAAGACTATGACAGCGACCCGATGGACAGCTACGGCCTGTCAAAGGTCGTCAACGAAAAGACCGCTCGCGCCTTTGCCATGCGGAGCGGCATCGACATCTACGCCCTACGCATCGGCAATGTCATCGAGCCGCACGAATACACCATGTTTCCCGGCTTCCTGGCCGACCCGGCGTCGCGCAAGCGCAATGCCTGGAGCTATATCGATGCGCGTGATCTCGGGCAGATCGTGGACCTTTGCATTGCCAAGGACGGCTTGGGATACCAGGTGTTCAACGCCGTCAACAATGAGATCACGGCGAACACGCCTACCGTCGAATTCCTGCGCAATTGGGCCCCCAACTCCCCAATCACAGGGGAGATTTCGGGCTCGGAAGCGCCCATTTCCAACCGCAAGATTCGGGACGTTCTGGGTTTCGCGGAGCAACACAACTGGCGCAAATACGTGTAAGCACCTGGTCTGCGCGTTCTGATGTCCGCTCTTGGCGAGCAGTGCGTGTGCCCTAGGCGTCTGAAATGGAGCGCGCCGCTGACACCAAAGGACCCTTGCTTCCAGCGTCGACCGCAGGTGTGAACCTTTTCTCTGGTACTTCCCCTAAAAAGTAAAAGCTTGCGAACTGTAAGAACGCCAGCCGGACAATCATACCAACAAAGTCGGATGCACGCTTCGCACTGTCGAAAACAGCATTGCGCTCTGCCTCAAACTCACTGTCGCACATTGTGAGGGCTCTTGGCGCAATGAATGCACCGACACCAATGATCCTGTTCCAGACTCTTCGAAGCCAGCCCGTCTCACCCTCATTGGATTTGGCATGAGCATAGGCAGAGGCGCCGATTCTAGGCAGCCATTTGAACAGGTAAAGCTGCTACCCAAACGGCGCAACAGCCGCCTGCTACAACATTCCGTTAAGTATTTGGTTCGTTGATAAAAGTTAGTTGGCTGGGGAACTTGGATTCCGTGTGAGAATAGGTTCTTGCCGCAAGCCGTTGAAATTTAACAGGAAATTGAAGTCGCTACACGCTTGTGTGGAAGTTTGAGTGGCAGTCTGTGTGGAGGTTTTCACACAACAGATTAAGGGTCAACCTTCGCCCTCATGCCACGTTCGTTTAGGTATCGTTCAAGCACGGGATTACGTCGACGAGTTGGTCGGTGCGCTCGATGGAAAACACCTGTTCCGGCCCGGATGCGGCTATGTCTCTGAACGGACTCTCGTAGAGCAGTTTGGGATCCATGACGCCCTTATCTGTCAAATGCACGAACACTAGGTCGTGTTGACAAACTGGATTCCCAAAACGTCTTTGCTGTGATTCAAGACTGCTTTTTAGGAGGCGGTTTTGGCACGCGGGGATTTGTCGGACGCAGAGTGGCGGCTCATTGGAGAGCTTTTGCCGGCTGAACGAGGGCGCAAGTCCCGACCAGCGCAAGACAATCGCCGTTATCTGAACGGCATGCTCCATGTTCTGCGGGTTGGCTGCCCCTGGCGCGACATGCATGA
>NZ_LAPV01000171.1 GCF_000971275.1 Devosia psychrophila
GAACCTGGTGAACACCGGCCAGCGCTTGAGCATATAGTCCATGGCTTTGGCCAGATCGTCGTGGCGCGATAGGCCGGGGCGGTGCTTGAGCATCAGGGCTTCGAGCTCGTCCACCAATGGTGCGCTGGTCGGCGCCGAGATATTGCTGTATGGGCGGCTGCTGGCGCTATCGGCCAGTGTGCGCACCGGCACCGATGCCGATCGCATCGCGCTGCGGCAGGTCGTTTCGGGCACCAGGATCACCATAGAAACCGGCGAGGGATCCGACGAGATCCGCATCGGCAGCAATGCCACTGCCACCACAAACACCGGCGGAACGCTCGCCAGCATCACCGATATCGTCACCATTCGCGGTGGCGCAGGCACCGATTTCATCTATGTCGATGCGACCGGCTCCAACCAGAACCACAGCACCACGCTGACCCAGGGCCAGGTTGTCGGCGCGCCGTCGCTCGCCGAGTTTGCCATCGCCGGGCAGGGCGCTGCCATCCGCTTCGAGAACGACACGACGCTTGCCGACATCGACACTTTTACCGTCGGCCTGGGCTCGGGCAACGACACGATCGCCATTCATGGGCTTGCCGCCAATCTTCGTAGCCAGTTCAACCTGGGAGGCGGCGACGACACCGTGATCGTCGGCGGTAACACGATCGTCGACGGCGTCCTCGGGCAGGTCGTGGTCGATGGCGCCACAGGCAAGGACAGCATCCGGCTTGATGACATAGCCAGCACCCTCGCCAAAACCGGCGCTATCGGCGGCGCCAATGGCAATGAAGTTACCGGCTTCGGGCTCGGTCAGGGCATCGTGTTCGGCAATGTCGAAAACCTGGCCATCGTGCTTGGGTCGGGCAATGACAGCGTCGATATCTCCAAGACCACCGCCCACACCCTGATCCAGGCCGGAGCGGGCGCAGACATCATCACCGCCGGTGGCAACCTCGCCGATATTGCCGGCCAGCTCGATATCGATGGCGATGCCAGCGATGGCGTCACCATCCACTCCGATGGTCAGGCGAGCCTGACACTCGGCGCCGAAGTCGATGCGGGGCTTTCGCTGGGCATTCTCAGCGGCGTCGGCATGACGGCAGCGATCGCCTTTGCCGGCATATCCAAAGTCGCCATCCGGCTCAGCAGCGGCGACGATACGCTCAAGATATATGGCACGGCCATTCCGTTGGAAATCGACGCAGGCGGCGGCAACGACACCATCGAAGTCATGACGATGGACCACACCATCAGCATCGCCGCTGGCGATGGCGATGATCAACTCACAGTGTTCAGCGCCAACGCAGCGCTCAGCGTCGATGGCGCCGGCGCCGGGACCGATAAACTGACCGTCGATGTGTCGCGCATCACTGCGGCACTGCTCAATGGTCGCGTCGTCGATGCGATGGGTGGCGGGGGCGAAGTGCTCGGCCTGCTCAATGCGGCAATCGGCTTCAAGAATATCGAAAACGTCAGCGTCCTGCTCGGCGCCGGCAATGATGCCTTCGCGATCGACATTGCCAATGCCATTCCCGCGGAAGCCCGCCTTGCGGTCGATGGCGGTGGCGGCAATGACGTCTTCGCGGTGCGCTCGATCTCCAACGCTGCCGGAACCCGGACCGTCGTCATCGGCGGTGTGGGCGAGGATGTCATGGGCGTGATCATCGGCGGCCTGCCGGTCGCCAATGCCTTCGTGGCGCTCGACAAGGATATCGAAACCCTCGTCGTCGACAACCGGAGCAACGGCACGCCGATCGCCTGGACCTTCAACGGCACCATGCTGAGCGCAGCTTCGCTGGCCGCTGGTGCCGCTGCACCCATCGGCGATATCATTTCAGCGGACGGTGCCAAGCTGACCCGCGTGCTCGGCGGAACCTCCACCGCCGATACGCTCAGCGTCATCAGTCCCACCAATGCCAACGTGAACGGCATCATCCGCGGCGACTTCATCGAGCTGCAGACCGGGCTCGATATTGTCGGCCAGAAGGACAGTGATACGTTCCGCGATTACGATCAGGTCATCTCCTTTGACGGCCTGGTCGGTGGCCTGAAGTATCGTGAAGTTGGTTTGGAGCTTGCCACCAACAAGAGCGATGGCTTGCAGCGAACCGATGCCAAGAGCCCGGGCGTTGTGCTGCGCGAAGGGGAAACCTTCGTCATCCGGCCAGTCGATGCCGCAGGCGTCCCCACCAGGGGCGGCTTCAACCTCGACTCCATCGAACTGGCCAATGCCGGCGCGTTTGCCGTCGTTATCAAGATTTCCGGGACGACGCTTTCGGGCAAGGCTGTGGCAGCGGTGGAGATCACCATCCCCGCCGGCGCGAACTTCTCGCGCTATGTGTCGCCACTGTTCCCGCTGTTCAACCTGAGCGAGGCGACGCTGACCGTCACCCTGGGTCAGGTGCAGATCGACAATATCGTCGCGACCGTCACCGTTGCTCCCGGCGCCGATCCATCGATCCCGGCTATCGGCGTGCTCCAGCTCTCGGGCGATGTGGTCTTTGACACCAATAACTATCGTGTGCTCGTCAATGGGGTGCAGCTATCCTCCTCGCTGTTGCAGATTTCCACGACTGCCGAGGGGCTCGTCCGTTTCCTCGTCAAGGGCGACCTCAACATCGCCGATGGCACCAAGATTTCCGTCTCGGGCTCACGTCCGGTGTCGCTCGACGTGCTCAATGACGTGATCATCGGCAAGGATGTGATGCTGGCGATATCCGCCGGACAGGCTGGCGGCGGCGGCGGCGGCGGCGGTATCAACGGTGGTGCCGGCGGTTATGGCAGCAATGGCAGTGCTCAGGGGGGCGGAGCCGGTGGTGGCAAGACCTCACCAACCCCAGCCGGCCCCGGCCAGGGTGGCGCAGGTGGCGATGCCGATGACTCGGATGGCGGTCACGGTGGCAGCGGTAGCAGCGGTTCGGGCGGCGGTGCCGGCGGCGGCGGCGGCGGCGGCGGCGCGGCTGAATGGCGCAATTCCGGCTTTAGCTACGCCACATGGGGCGGCGGCGGCGGCGGCCATGGCGCGGCTGGCGACGCCAGCGACAATGGCAATGCCGGCGGTAGCGGCGGTGCCGGCCATGACAATGGTTCATCCAACGGGGCGGGTTCGGGCCTGGCCGGCGCCGGCGGTGGCACCGTGTCGGGGGTGCAGGGCGGCAACGGCGGGGCCGGTAACAGCGGCGGTGCTGGTGGCGGCAATACCGGTAATGCCGGCGCATCTGGTATCTCGGGCGTTAACGCCAGCCAGAGCATAGCGATTACCGGCGGAATGGGTGGCGG
>NZ_LAPV01000172.1 GCF_000971275.1 Devosia psychrophila
GAGGAAGGCTCCGAGCACCGAAACGACGAGGGTGACGTTGACGAGGATGGCGCCCCACGGCCCCACGACGTATTCGAGCACGCCCGCCATTTAAGGGTTCTTCAGCGCAGCCAGTTCAGGCTGGCTCAGAATGCCGAGCGATAGCAGCGAGACGAGGGAATAGATGGCAAGGGCCACAACGAAACCAATGATGGTCGCGACGCCAATGTCGGAGCGTCTTCCGGCGCGGGCCGAGATCACGCTCGCCCCTTCGATGCCGATGAAGACCCAGAGCGTGACCAGCATGGTGCTCTTGACTTGATCGAGCAAGGAGCCGAGCTCGAGGTTCCCCGCGCCCGTGAAGTCGAGGGTAAAGACGTCGACCTTGAAAGCGAAAATGACGAGGACGATGAACAGGACGAGCGGCGCGATCTTGGCGATTGTGGTCACCAGATTGACAAGGGCCGCCTGACGCACGCCCGATAGGATCAGCGCATGGACCAGCCACAGCACGACCGAAGCGCCGACGATCGCTTGCCAGGTATTGCCCTCCCCGAACGGAGGAAAGAAATATGAGAGGGCGCTGAACATGACGACGGCGTAGGAAACATTGCCGATCCACGCGGAGAGCCAGTAGCCCCAGGCACTGTTGAAGCCGATGAACGGTCCGAAGCCGGCCTTGGCATAGGCATAGGGGCCGGCGTCCAGCGCTGGCTTTCTCATGGACAGGCCCTGATACACGAAGGCCAGCGCCAGGATGCCGACGCCGCTTATCGCCCAGCCGATGATGATGGCGAGGGGCGCGGCACCGGCCGCCATGTTCTGCGGTAGGCTGAATACGCCTGAGCCAAGCATGGAGCCGATGACGACGGCTGTGAGCAGGCCGAGTCCGAGTTTTCGCGTCGCGGTGGGGGCGGGTGTTGTACTGACTGTGTCGACAGTTGTGGTCATGGCGTGCTGCCGAAAGTCGGCCCTCCTGATCGCGTGAGCTCTTGTCGAGCCGTATGCATATTGCTTCTGGAAGCATCGGCGGTTTTGATCCAGGTCAAGCCGGGTGTAGCTGACGAGACACCGTTCGACAGCGCGTTCGCGCACCGCAGTGTCGGTCGCCCCGATGCGAGGCGGCCGACACGGACCTGAGTCCGAGCGAATATGGAAAGCGCGAGGCGAGTCGTTTCCACGGTACTACGGACGCGCAGGAAGAAAGGTGATTCCATTTGGCCCTTCTCCCACCGCAAAGTTCGCAACAACCATGTTTGTCTTGGCATCGATGACCGAAACCGTGCCATCGAAGATGTTGGTGATGAAGACCAGAGTGCCGTCGGCGCTGACAGCGACGCCATGCGCCCCAGGCCCGGTGCGGACCGTGGCGACATTGGTGTTGGTCGCAACTTCGACCACCGAAACCGTCTCGCTGGGATCTTTGTCAGTGCCTTGATTTGCTACGTAGACGAAGCGCCCATCGGGCGCTGAGTGCACCTGAATCGGCCCCTTGCCCACGTCGACCGTGGCGAGTATCTCGCGAGTTGCAGGGTCGATTACTGCAACCTTGTCTTCGTCACGCAATGAAACGTAGACCCTGCTGCCATCCGGGGTGAAGCCCACCTGCACCGGCACGGCGCCGACAGGGATGCGCTGGAGTTCCCTGAGGCCAACTGGATCGAGCACCGAAACGCTTCCATCCTCGACGTTGGCAACATAGAGTTCCTTTCCATCCGGGCTCATGCGCTGGCCATGCGGATAGGCACCGGTCGGGATGACCGCCGTCACCACGTCGTTCGCGAGATCAACCACCGTCACGTTGTTGTCGCCGCTGTTCGTGACGAAAGCAAACTTGCCCGTGAGATCGACGACGACATGAGCCGGATGGGCGCCGACCTCGATGGTAGCGATGGGTCCCGTCGAGAAACTGGCCGTCTTGAAGATCAGCAGCAAGCCCGCGGCGTCCATGTCGATGTCGGACTGCCCACCGACGGCCATCTCTTCGTGATCACCCCCCGCAGTTGCGCCCACCGCCAATAGGAATTGGCCGTCTGCCGTGACCTGAACGTTGTGTGCGCTGATTGAGACCGGCACCGTTTCGACCGTGCCCGTGGTCAGGTCGATGCGGCTGATGGAGTTTCCGAACTCGTTGGCAGTGAAGACAAACCCCGACGCGGTCGCCAGCGCCGCGGGGCGCTGCCGTGCGGACGCTGGTGTCCAGAATGCACCAATTGAAGATCCTACTAGAAGCATCATTCGAAGTAAGCTGCGCAACTTTAATCTGCTCATGATTGGGCTCTCCATTTGGTTGCCGGAAGTGTGAGTCTTAGCCCGAGGCCACCGGCGCATCTTTGCCAGAGATCAACTGGAACTCGGTTCGCTGGCTGCGCCGAAGGCCCAGCCTGCTCGGAACTCCTGGGCCCATGGAGTTCCAGCGCTTCGATTCCGTTTGTAGACAACGGTGACTGAAGACTGGGCGGGATCATCGCGATGCGCCGCTCCCCCGGACGGCTCGCACCGTGGGCGGAATGGGCGCCAACAGCCCAGGCAGGCCAAGGCTTGCGATCGCAGCGATGGCCATGACAGCCGCAGACACGAAGAATGCGGCTCCGTCCTGGCCGTCGAGGCCGTAAAGCATGCCGGCTCCGGCGGAGCCCACCGACTGACCCAAACTTGTTGCCGCGCTTTGTATGCCAAGTCCTACGCCTCGGCTGCGCTGGGATGTCTTCGCCACCCAATACGCCAGCAAGGGGGCGACTACCCCTGCGGAGCCCGACACGATCGACACCATAGCCAGAACCGGGCCCAAGCCCGTGGTGCCGGGGATGAGGGCCAGGCCGAGAGCCATTACGGCGAATGCCGGAGCAATGATCCAGCGGGTAGAGGATGCTTTGACGAGAGGCGAAAAGACGATGCCTTGAACGGCAAACATGACAATGCTGCAGGCTGCAAACATGATC
>NZ_LAPV01000173.1 GCF_000971275.1 Devosia psychrophila
ATGCTGTTCGGTTGCCATAGTTGGTTCAAACATCATGCTGGCACGGCGTCGGCAGGCGAAGCAGCAAAGATGGCGCGGATCAAGGTCGATCTGGAAAACTGGATGAGAGAGAGAGGGCTGAACTATACCCAGTAGGCGTGTTGCCATGCTCGATCTGTGGCCTTAGAAGCCACAGGCTAGCGACAATGTTTAATAAGGTAGAACAGTCCAATTCTTTTGTTCGCATAACTAAGATTATGGAACGGTGCACCTGCCGATCCGTCGGCATTTCTGGGCCGTCAGTAGGCGGTCGGATGTTGAAACGCGGTCAGCTGGTGCCGAAACGGCACTGGACATAGGTTGCGAAGTCAGTTGGCTCGTGGCCAAGTAACGGTGTCGGTCGTTTCCGTGGCGAAGCCAAATTGCCGCACAGTATACAATGCGGCCATTACAAGACACAGGCCAAGTGGCACGCCTCGTCCGCGCTGCTCAATCAAAAACCCTGGCAAGGAAACGTCGCGGTATTGGATCGGGCGCCCCATCACCTTCGTCATCAAGTTTGCTACTCTGTTAAAGTCGAGCGCCGCAGGACCAGTTAGAGTATAGCCCTTGCCCACCTGGTTTGCTGTCAACAACGAATGAACGACACCTGCTCCAACGTCGGAAACGTCGATAAAGGCGGATCGACCCTTGCCAGCTGGCACTGCAATCTCACCCTCTCCATGATTGAAGCCAAATGCTCCGTTTCAAGGTTTTGCATGAAATCACTCGGCCGGATGTGGGTCCATGCAAAGCGTAACTTTTCGATAAGCCGCTCCATGCCGTGATGAGGTAGGATCGGATTGTTTTCCGCACCCTTGACTGACAGTAACACATGTCGGCTCATCCCGGCACGCCGGGCAGCCGGCAGGAATGGTTCGATGAGCCTGGCCTTAACTATCTGGGGCAGGCGCATCATGAAAATCGCAGAAGCGCCCGTGAGCGCTGCGGCGAAAGTGTCAGGATCTAGCAGGTCCAGACGAACCCAACGTTGATCATGGCCGGCAGGCCCAGAAGCAGATGGCCACCTACCAGCTTCTCTTCATCGACGAACTGGGCTTCGTGCCGCTCTCCAAGACCGGGGCGGAGCTGCTGTTCGAGCTGATCTCGCAACGATACGAGCGAGGCGCGACCCTGATCACCAGCAATCTTCCGTTTGACGAATGGACGGAGACGCTCGGGTCCGAGCGTCTGACAGGGGCGCTGCTCGACCGCATCACCCACCACGTCAATATTCTCGAGACGAATGGCGACAGCTATCGTCTCGCACAAAGCCGCGCCCGAAAGGCCGGCTGAGACACCTCAAAATCGTCACGCGCACATGAGACCCCCGATCGGGCTACGCCCACCCGGCGATCTCATGTGCATGTCATAAGTGGCCGACTTTTACGCCGCCTAATAGCCAGATTTTACTCCGCCGTTGACAGGTTGCCAAGAGGCTTCGTGGTTCGGTGCTCGTGTTCCAGGACGGCGAGTGGTTTTCGCTTAAGCGTGGCGACGTCGTGTCGCACGATCACTAATACAAAGAACACGATGCTGGCGCTCTTGGCCTTTTAAGCTCATGGCGCAGGCTCTTTGAGGGAAAGGGGTTTGCCGGCCGGCTGGTAGAGGCCCATTGCATGGGAATCGGGATCGAGAAACGCCGCACCCTGCCCGTACGGTGCGTCGCCCACTGGCGAGACAATTGTCGCGCCCATGCTAGCCAACCCCGCCACGACATCGGCGATGCCGCCATCCGGCAGGGTGAAGGTAACCAGCGGGCTGTTGCCGGGTTCGCAGCGCCCCCGCATGAAGCTCATGCTGAAATCGGAGCTCAGCCGCAGGAACAGCATGCGCGTATCGCCCGAACCGCGCCGCTCGAACGAGAAGCTGAACGCCTCGCGATAGAACCGCTCGGTCCGGTCCAGGTCGGCACAATGAAAGACGAGACAAATCTCGGAAGGTTTGGTGAGCATTGAAGATTCCTGCTGGTGATGGCCTCAGGGCCGACATCAAGCTATTGCCGCGACCCCTAGTTTTGTGAGCGCTGAATGATCAACAAATGTCCGTCTGGGTCGTGACTGGCAAACACGCCACCATACCGTTGCAACGCCGGCACCAACGCCTCTCGAATGCGGCCATAGGCGAGATCGAGATTGAGTCCACTCAGTTCAGCCGGCGCCTGTAGCCCCCGCGCGCGAAGCTGACGCTTGAGCGCGCTGATACGTTGGCGCAAGGCCGTATCGGGCAGGTCCAGCAGATAGACGATCTCCCGCCGGTTGTGCCCGGTGAGCACCAGCGTTGCCAGCACACGCAACGCCAGTGGCAACCCGGCCAGTACCTCGGTGAGGCTGGCCACTTCGACGGGTTGCTGTGCGAGGGCGCAAGCAGCCCCCCATACGTCCTCGCGCCGGTGGCGCCGGCGAGTCGAGCGAAGCGCCATGCGAGCCTGGTTGCGGACCACGCCACAGAGCCAACGCCTGTTGGCAGTGTCGGAAAGGTCGGCCCGGCCCGCCTCAACGGCGACTAGCAGCGCCTGCTGCACGACGTCCTCTGCCTCGCCAGCGCCGATCTCCCGGCGGGCAATGGCAAAAAGTTGGCCATAGTGATTGATGCGCATCCGCCAAGTCTGGCAAACGCCCTCGCCAAACGCAATCCCCCCAACTCAGAGATGGTCGCCGTACCTGCTGGTCGAGGCGACGATCGTTAGAAGGCGAACCCAGAGGTGGCTCGGGAAATCTGGACATCGGGATCGGTGGATTTTGTGCCTGATGGCGGCCAGTATGGCCGCGAACAGGAGCGACCATGACGAGACGACCCCGCCGCAACCACACGCCGGTGTTCAAGGCCAAAGTGGCGCTGGCCGCCATCAAGGGTGAGAA
>NZ_LAPV01000174.1 GCF_000971275.1 Devosia psychrophila
GTATGGGACATGGTCTGCACACCATTGAGCGTCAAAAAGGACTGGCCATCCAGCGTAACAACCGCCAAGCCGTCGGGGTCGTCCTGGCAGACGAACTGGCAATTGTCCTTGCTATGCCCCTTGGCGCGGGCATGGGCGCAGCGGGCTGAGATGGCCAGTGGCAAGCGCCCGAAGGCGAAGACCTCGAAATCCATTCCCGGCGCGTCGCGGATGATTTCGGCCACGGAAGAAAGGGGCAGCTCAGGCCCCAGGCAGATCCGCGTTGCGCCGCGAGCGGCCAATATGCGGGCGGTAGCGCCGTTATAGACATTGACGAAGGGGCCGATCAGATGTGGTTTGCCCGCCAGCAGGCCCAGAGCCGACAGGTCATTGGCCTCGACCAGCCAGGTGCTTGCCTCGACCAGCCGGCGCGTGAGCAGGGCCTCGCGCTCCAGCGTCACCATGGCCATGGAGGCCAGCGCCACCTCCTTGCCGGCCTCGGCAAGCCGGGCTGTGACGCTTTCGATAAAAGGCTGGATGAAGTGGATGCGCTTGGAGCACACCACTTCACCCAGAGTTACCGCATCAATCCATGCGCAGTCGGCGATGCGGAAATAGAAGTCGCGCCATGCCGCGCCGTCCCAGAGGTAGGGGACCGGACCGAGGGTGAGCTTCAGCTTGGTCGCGTCCATGCGCTCACCGCCACTTCTTTTCATAGGCGCCCGCAGTGGTACGCTGGCCTTCGCTCAACAGGCGTAGATGAGCCAGCAGAGCGGAGCGTTGCTCGGGCGTCGCGGCCAGCGCCTGGCGCAGCCGCGACACCACCTCGGCGACATAGGCCTTGCCGCGCTGCCGGCCCTCGATCTTGAGCGCGGTGACACCGGCGTCGCGCAGTGCGTCGACATGATCCATGACGTCGAGGCTCACCGGATCCTCGAAGGCATAGCCGTCATCCTCGGCAATGTGGAACCGCCCCTTGCACAGGGTCGGATAGCCGGCAGGCTCGTCGGCGCCGAAGCGGTTGATCGTATAGCCGCCCAGTTCCGACACCATCTCGGCGCCTTCCTCGCGATAGCGCACATGGCTGGCCGGCGAGCAGACGCCCTGCATATTGGGGGATTGTCCGGTGGCATAGGAGGAGAGCGAACAGCGGCCTTCGGCCATGACGCAGAGGCCGCCAAAGGCGAAGACTTCCAGCTCGCAGGCGACTTTTGGCGCCAGCGCGGCGATATCGGCCACGGTCAGCACGCGGGGTAGGACGAGCCGTTTGGCGCCGAAGGTCTGGACCAGGAAGTTGATGGCATCGGCATTGGAGGCGGAGGCCTGCACCGAAACATGCAGGCGCTGTTGCGGATGGTGTTGGGCGATATAGGCCATCAGGGCGAGATCAGCGACGATGAGCGCATCTGCCCCCAGCCGCACGGCATCGTCGGCCGCGCCATACCAGAGCGCCTCCGAGCCGGCCCGCATGAAGGTATTGAGCACCACATAGGTCTGGACGCCGCGTGCCTTGCCATAGGCGATGGAGGTGCCCAGTTCCTCGCGCGTGAAATTGAGGCCAGGAAAATTGCGGGCATTGGTTTCGTCGCGAAAG
Source organism: Devosia psychrophila (assembly GCF_000971275.1). Taxonomy (GTDB): domain Bacteria; phylum Pseudomonadota; class Alphaproteobacteria; order Rhizobiales; family Devosiaceae; genus Devosia; species Devosia psychrophila. The sequence goes on from NZ_LAPV01000174.1 coordinate 1,574, forward strand.
CCGCAATAGACCGCGTCGGCGCCGGCATCGACGGCTTCGCGAAAGGCGGAAGGGGTGCCGGCAGGGCAGATTAATTCCATTTCTAGACCAGCCCCACCAGAGCCCGCCGCCGGACCGCTTCGGCCACGCGAGTCACAAGATGGGCAAAGGGGCCGGCTGCCTGCCCTAGGTCGCGCGGCACGTCGAAGCCACTGTCATCCAGCGCATTGCGCAGCGCCAGCATCGCCTCCATGTCGCCGGCGATGGAAAGGCTGCGGGCAAAGAACATGGCGTCGCCATCGATCTGCCCTTCCAGCAGCGCCAGCAGCGTCAGCAGGGGCCCGCCGGTCGAGGCATCGGCGGCCATCTGCGCCGATTTTCGCGATACCGTGATCCGACGCTGCGCCGGCACGACCAGGAAGGACAGATCGAGGTCGGTGGGGGTGAAGCGGAAGCTCTTGTTGGCATGACTGCCGAGCCGGTCGAACAGGTTGGGGTGCTGGCGCAGCATCTGGTCAAAGACCAGCCGCGTGCCCTGCTGAAGCAGCGGCAGCGGTATATGGTTGATCGGATGGGAGATGGCTTTGGGCAGGATCATCCAGGGCACCGAGCAGGTTGAACTGGTCCGTTGATACGCCGGTGCGAGTCACCGCGCTTTGCGCTAGCGCAAGGACAAAGCGTACCGTCTGCCCGATGTTCCGGCATGACCAGCAATGCTCTTCCCGATGCGACCTTCCCTCTGACGCATAATCTGCGCGGCTTTCTCGACGCGCTGGAAAGCCGCGGGCGTCTGCACCGGATCACAAGGCCCATCAGCCTCGTGCATGAGTTGACCGAAATTCACCGCCGCACGCTGCTGGCGGATGGTCCGGCACTGCTGATCGAGCACCCGGTGGATGCCGAGGGGAGGACAGGCGACATCCCGATGCTGGTCAATCTGTTCGGCACGTCCGAGCGGATCGCCTGGGGGCTGGGTATTGCGCCGGAGGCCATGACAGACCTGGGCGAGGCACTGGCTGACCTGCGCAATCCGCGTGCGCCGCGCGGCTTGAAGCAGACCTGGGAGAAGCGCTCGCTGCTGGCGGCGGCGCTCAATATGCGTGTGCGGCGGGTAGAGCGGGCACCCAGCCAGACCCGGGTCGTGACGGGCGATGCGGTGGATCTGCGCAAGCTGCCTATCCAGTGGTGCTGGCCCGGCGAACCCGCGCCGCTCATTACCTGGCCGCTGGTGATCACCTGCGCGCCCGATGATCCTGACGACATCAATGTGGGCATCTACCGGATGCAGGTCCTGGGGCCGAAC
>NZ_LAPV01000175.1 GCF_000971275.1 Devosia psychrophila
GGCTTCGCATTGAGGCACTAACGCCCGCTGAGGTTGGTCGGGCCACCGTCGTCAACCGGGAGCAAGCCCGTCTGTCGGTTCCCGATACCTTTGCCTTCGCGATCGCGGAAGCCCGCCAGTGGGGTCTTTTGACTGGGGACGGAATACTTCGGGCACTGGCGGCTGCGCAAATCCTCGAAATGCACGGCGTCCTATGGCTCTTTGACCAGCTCGGCGACGGGAACCACGTCGAATTTAATCGACTGCACAGCGGGCTCACCGCCCTCTCCCAACACCCACGATGCCGGCTGCCCAATGGGGAAGTGCAGGTTCGGCTGGCTCGCTTCGCGCCGTAACCACATAAGGCCAGATGGACACAATGTACTGGCCGTCGACCTGTTGGCCAATGCCGAAAGCGTAGGTCGCGCCTCGCTTCCTGGGGACGGGCGTTGCCGAATCGTAACCGCGTTCTGTTGCGGATACCCCAGTCGACTTCACTGCACCCCCGTGTATTCTGGGCATGGCAGGGGCGGGCACCGATGATTTCCAATCAGATAATTTTCTTCGCCAGCGCGGGCTGCATAGCCCTGGCGTTCCTCATTCTAATCGCGGAGATAGTACGCAGGCACATACATTGGCGCCGTGCTCTCGCCTCGGAAGTGTCGAAGCGGCTCGCGCTGGAAAGGCGGTTCGCGGCGATCGTGGACGCCGATGCCGAGGCGTTGCGGATTGTAGGTGAGGCCCGCGCCGATGCCCATGAGCGCGAGCGCCAATCCAGGGCCTTACTTGTATCACTCGAAGCGCAGATGGCAGGATATGCCGCGAACGTGGCGGATCTGCGCGCCTCCTACGCTGAGAAAAAGGGCATTTTCGACCGCCTGGCCAAGGAGGTCGCGGTCTTCGACGAGAGGTTGGCCTTTGCGGAAATGGGCGTTTACGAACCCCACTTCGACTTTGACACCAGCGAGGACTTCAAGACGGCGATCACGCGTGTCCGAGACCTCCAGAAGATCATGGTCTCGAACAAGACCGCCGTGGTTTGCCGAACGCAATGGACGCTGGATGGCAGCGCCGCCAAGGGGCGGACAATGACCGAGCGCAATATCCGATTGACCCTCCGGGCGTTCAACAGCGAATGCGACGCCGCAGTCTCCAACACCAGGTGGAATAACGCCAACGCCTTGGAAAAGCGCATCGAGATTGCCAGGGGCCAGATCGACAAGCATAATGTTTCCAATCAGGTGGAGATCACCCAGGCATACTTCGCCCTGAAGTTGGATGAGCTTCGGCTTGCTCACGAATTCCGTGAAAAGGTGAAGCAGGAGCGAGAAGAGCGAGCTGAGGAAGGGCGGGCCGCTCGCGAGGAGCAGAAACTCATTCGCGAGATGGAACGCGCCGAGGAAGATGAAGCCCGATACGAGCGGATGTTGCAGAAGGCTAGATCGGAAGCCGCTAGCGTGGTCGGTCCCAAACTCGATGCCTATTCGCAGCAGATCGCCGTCCTCGAACGCGACCTCGCTGAAGCCCACGCTAAGGTCGAGCGGGCTCGCGCAATGGCAGAAATGACCAAGACCGGTTACGTCTACATCATCTCCAATATCGGGTCGTTCGGTCCGGCCTTTGTCAAGATTGGCCTTACGCGGCGCCTTGACCCAGCTGACCGTATTCGAGAGCTCGGGGACGCCAGTGTGCCCTTTCTGTTCGACACCCACGCCATGATCTACAGCGAAGAGGCCCCGGCGCTGGAGAGGGCGCTGCACAACGAATTCGCAGCGCAGCGCGTCAACGCGACCAACATGCGCAAGGAATTCTTCAGGGTGTCTATCGAGGACGTCGAAGCGGCGGTTAGGCGCCTCGCGCCAAGCGCGTCGTTTTTCCGTGACATCGAGGCCCAGGAATACCACGAGACCCTGTCCATGCGGAACGCTCAGCTGGCTCGGCTGGTCCTTAGCGAGGAACTGGCGTTCCCCGCTGCCATTTGGCAGGCGGCGATGTTGTCAAAAGCCGTTCATCCACGCTGCGGCGTGGGGCTCAAAGTATCAGACGGGCGCTGAAAAAGACCAGACTCCTCAAGGCCATCCATATCCGGCAATTCACGGAGAGTATCGAGTGCGAAATGCTCCAAAAATCCCTTGGTCGTCACATAGGTGAAGGGGGCCCCCGCCGTCGGGCTGCGCGGCCCCGCGGTGATCATGTTCTTGTCCCGCAGCGCCCCGATCACGTCCCGCGACACCTCGCGCCCCAGGATTTCCGATACCCCTGCCCGCGTCACCGGCTGATGATAGGCAATCGACACCAGCACCATGGCCTCGTTCTGGGTAAGATCAACCGCACGGTTCGGCACGGCAGCAGACGTGGCAATCGCATCGGCATAGGCAGTTCGGGTGCGGAACGCCCAGCCCCCAGCGACACCGACCACGTCATAGGGTTTGCCGCGCAGCGCTTCGCGGATGTCATCGATCAGCAGGTCAATGCTGGCGTCGCGACCGATCACTCGCGCCAGGACCTCACGTTCCACTGGCTTCGGCGCCGCGAACAGCACGGCTTCGATGCGGTTCATCCATTCGCGCCATCGTAGGTCAGCAGGCATATCGGCCAACTCGGCATCGAAGATTGGTGGTTCAGCATCTGTCCGTTTGCGCCTGGCCACTTGTTTTGCCCTCACAACCCGTAGAGCCGAAACGTCGGCCGGCCAGTGAGCTCGCGCACTGCGCCCAACTCACCCAGCCGATCGAACAGGCGCCGGGCCCCGCGAGCCGACAGTTTTGGACCGGACCAGGACCCCGGAACGGCGTCGTCCGAGAGCAACAGTTTGACGACGTCGGCCGACCCCTTGGCCCGCAGCTTTGGCGCGACCGCGGC
>NZ_LAPV01000176.1 GCF_000971275.1 Devosia psychrophila
ATCGAGGAGTTGCCGATCAAATACGCTCTCGGCCGCATCGCCGCCCGCCGCAACGCTGCAAAGGCGCGCATCAACAAATAGCCATACGCTGAAATCCTCAGCCCGCCGCCGTCCTCACCAGATGCTTGCGGCGCGCTACAACCAGTTCACGGATCATTCCCGCGATTTCTGCGGGTTTGTAAGGTTTTTTGAAGAACTTGGCGTCGGGTACGTCGGCTGGCATCACACGATCCTTTCCGGACACGACGATAATGCCCATGGTAGGCCATTTTCCGTGTACCGATGATGCCAGGCGCAGACCGTCCATGCCGTCGCCCAGATCGACGTCTGTCACGAGGCATTCGATTTCGATGTTGCCATAAAGCGTGGCAAGGGCGGAGGTAGCGTGCTCGGCCTCATGAACTTCGAAATTGGCATCTTCAAGTGCGTCGACGATAGTCATTCTCATTAAAGGTTCGTCTTCGACCACAAGCACGGTTATGCAGGTCATAGAAAATTCCTGTCGTTGTGCGTCCGCGAGAGCGTCTGCTGCGCAAGTGAGGAGCTTGTCGCGCAGACAATGAACTGGCCGCGTTCTGATCAAAGTTATTCAGAATGATAAGATTGGTATCCGGCGAGCGTAGAAGCCGCTCAGCTATTTTTTGGACAAATCCCGGCCCAGGCTGGCGCTGACGGCCTCCAACAGCCAGAGGGACTTCTGCAGTGCCGCGGCGGAGTCACCGAGCTCAGGCCCAGTTGCGATCTTTACTTCCCTGGCGGTATCCACGATCTCAACGGCATCTGCGACGCTGATGACGCGTTTCTCGATCAAACAATGGATTAAAGATTCAACCATCAGCATAGCTGCCTGCCCATGGGCGTCTGGCTCGCGCACATCTGTCGATACAATTGTGTTGTCGTTGGAAAAGCCGTTGGACATGATAACTCCCGTCAGGCGAGGACACAGAGTTCCTCAGCCGCCGGAGCCTGATGTTTGGCCGACGATAACGCCAACATACGCTATTCCGGAGCCGGAACTACAACTCAGATCAACATTCGACAATAACTTTGAGCAATGTCAATGTGGACTGCGCCATGACAGGGTGTTTCATGACAAACCGCTTCGTCGACAAGCTGAATGGCTTCAGTAAACTGAGATCTGAAGAGGTCGCAGCATTGCTGGCGGCGACCGCGCAAGCCAAGGAAATTCCAATAAAAACAGACCTGATCCGGGAGGGAGACCAGCCGGGTCCGGTGTTCGTCATGCTCAAGGGTTGGGCGTGCCGCTACAAGATTTTGCCCAATGGTACCCGTCAGGTGCTGGCCTATCTGATGCCCGGAGATTGCTGCGATCTCCATATCGGTCTGCTTGCAGAAATGGACCATAGCATCCAGGTCATTACTCCAGCCCTCGTCGCCACAATCGGGCGTCTGGAGATGGACGAGATTATGGAGAAGCACCGTGGCATAGCCAAGGCCATGTATCTGGGACAACTTATCGACGAAGGCATAATGCGGGCCTGGATTACCAGCATGGGACGCCGCAGCAGCATTGAGCGCGTGGCCCACTTGATGTGCGAACTCTACCTACGCGCGCGCAATATCGGACTAATAGACGGGGAGGAACTTGAACTCCCGCTGTCACAGTTGCTGCTGGCAGACTCGCTAGGGATGACGCCTGTTCATTTGAACAGGGTCCTAAAGGTGCTGCGCCACAGCGGAGCCATGATCATTTCCCGTGGCACCTTGCACATCAAGGATCCGCGTAAGCTCATTCAGATGGCCGGGTTTGACGAAAACTACCTACACCGGCGGCTACGCGTTTCCGCTTAGTTTGGCCAAGGTTCGGCCGGCGAGCGCCACTTTGAGCGCATGAACAATATCTTCCGGCGGAGCGGGTTTCCCGATCCATGTGCCTTGAGCAAACGGGGTGTCGACGTGAAATGACTGACGATCCCCAGAATAGACAATGAAAGGGATGTCGTTTTTAAGGAGCCGGATGGCAACGTCAGTACATGTGCCGTCTTGCAACTCTATGTCGACAACAACGATATCGGGTCTGTACCGGTTCAACCACAAGCTTGCCTCAAAGCAGGACATTGCCGAGGATACGTCGAAGCCTTCCGCCTTGAGAGCCAGTTCAATATCCATGGCAATTAACGGCTCGTCCTCGAGCAGCAAGACAGTCGACGCATTGTCAGCCACGGAGGACCTGCACTTTCATAGTGCGGCTGCCTGTCAGCCATTCGTAGTTCGTAGCCTGTCGCCGAACCGCTGTGTGCAACATGCATCAAGATCGCGAAGAATGCCAAAATTTGGTGGAACAGGTTTGCGCCGTTCATCCGCTTGTCTCGCGCATTGATCGCTGACCAGACCCTTCTTGGACAAGGATCTCGTCATGAAAGATCAAATGAATGTTGGCAGATAGTGGTCCTGCGGCGATTTTCCGAAGCACTAATTTGATACGCAGCGTGACCACTTCGACAGCCACACTTCGACGGTTCAGGAACCATTTCCCCAGTGCGCGGACATTTGCGTCTGCCTCAGTGCGTGGACACTCTTCAATCCCCTTTCTTAAGGCCGGGTCATGTGACCGATCCTGTCAGGGGGCAAGGTTGATCCTCTAGGTCGTGTTGACAAACTGGATTCCCAAAACGTCTTTGCTGTGATTCAAGACTGCTTTTTAGGAGGCGGTTTTGGCACGCGGGGATTTGTCGGACGCAGAGTGGCGGCTCATTGGAGAGCTTTTGCCGGCTGAACGAGGGCGCAAGTCCCGACCAGCGCAAGACAATCGCCGTTATCTGAACGGCATGCTCCATGTTCTGCGGGTTGGCTGCCCCTGGCGCGACATGCATGA
>NZ_LAPV01000177.1 GCF_000971275.1 Devosia psychrophila
TGGCTGCGCACTGTCGAAATCGGAGGAAAGCATTTGGGCAGCATCCGCCAGGCGCAACCGCTCGACGCAATATATAGGATCGCATCCATCACCCTGCGCAAGCAGGTCGGGCGTGGCCGACCGCCACTGCGCGCCGCCGGAAACATGGGCTCAATCAGCACCCATTCTCCATCACGCAAATCGCCAGGATACCCAGACCCTTCGCGCATATGCTGCCTGCGGGCGGTATCAGTCCAGGCCATGTGCTTCCCCTATCGTCTCGACAACGACGGTGAAGCACAAACCTCTGATATCGCTCAACTACTTTCCGTTCGGGCTCTTAGGCACAAGCATCCTCGAGGCTGAACCTCTCCGCTCGGTGCTCCAGCCTCCGACAGGTCCAGGGAAAGACATGGAGCCAATCGATCAGTGTTTGGGTCAGGAGGCCTGGAGCACGTCGCGGTACCAGCTCATCATCTGCCGACGATCCGTGGAAGCAATCGCGCAGCCGAGAAGAACCAGCACCAGCATTGTTACTGTCGCTGTTGAAGATTTCGGGGGCGCCATAGCGCATCAGCGCCTCCTCGAGCGCCATGGCGCAGAAGCCGACCATGGTATTGGATAGGCGTGGATAGGCGCCACGCCAGCACCTTGCGCGTTGCCCAGTCCATGATCGCCACCAGATAGAGAAAGCCACGCCGCATCGGGATATAGGTGATGTCGGCGCACCACACCTGGTTGGGCCACTCGATCGTCAGGTGCCGCAGCAGGTAGGGGTAAATCCGATGCTGGGGGTGCGGGTCGCTGGTCCGTGGACGCTGATAGATCGGTGACAGCCCCATCTTCGCCATCAACCGCCGCACCCGCCGACGCCGAACATGCTGACCGACGCGTCGTCGGTGCCGGCCCATCTGCCGGCTGCCATACCAGGGCATCCCAAGGAGCGCCGCATCGATCACTGCCATCAGCGCCAGCGTCTCCTCGGACTCCGGCTGCGGCGCATAATAAAACGATGATCGGCTGATCGACAGCAGGCGGCATTGCGCCGTGATCGACAGGTCGCGGTTTACTGCCTCAATCATCCCACGCCTTCGGTCCACACTCATCGACCGAAGGCTTTGGCTAAAAAATCTCGTTCCACCATCAGTTGCCCGATCTTGGAATGCAGTTTGTCGATCTCGGCCTCGCCGGTCGCACGTGACAACTCAGAGGCACCAGTGAATGTGGACGCCATCCCCTCGATCGCCTGGCGCTTCCAGGCCGCAATCATCGTGTGATGAATGCCGTGCTTGGCGCCCAGTTCCGCCAGCGTCAAATCTGCGCGTATGGCCTCAAGGGCAACCTTGGCCTTGAAATCAGCCGAATACCGTTTCCGCGTCGTCTCCATAGAACTCTGTCCTTGGCGTCGGGACGAGCTTAGCATCCGGTCCGGTTTTCCGGGACCAACTCAAAGCACCTCACAGATCGCCGCGGCCGTGTGGTGCGCCTTTAGGATTTTGGCGTTAGGCCACCACCATGCTCCTGCCGCCGAGAAGGAAGAAACATCAAATTCTGTGAATTTTGGTAACGGAAAACGCACCATGGGAGCGCCGCGATCGTTAACGTCCAATGTTCGGCTGTATGGGTTGGCCACGTTGGCCGCGTGCGATTCTAGTGAGCGCGGATGGCCATGTGACCGATTGCCCAAACGACTTGATGATAACCCAATGCCACCTGACTGCCGTGAACAAGATTTGAAAAAGAAACTCTCGGAGGCGGGCAGGTGAAAGACCGCGTCGACTTCAACATTACGAACAATGGAGTCAGCGTGAGCGCCAACGTTACGCGTGATTATTTTGAAGAGCGGGTTCTTCCACTGATTACAACCTTGCTCATAGAAATGACTCCGTCCCAGAAACGTCGCACCTTATATAAAAGTGCCGCGAGGCCGGAGCCAAAGGAACGCCGGGACGGCGTCCTATCGGTCAAAGCCGTGGAGCAACGTCCTGCCGTCATGACTGCTCCTGCCGCCACGCCAGCCATTGCCATCAGATCTTACAGTCACAAGCCTTCAAGGGAGACGAGCGGCCCCCACATACTAATCTAATGTGCCCGTCGTCAGATCATTTGGCTCAGCTTGGGTCGTCGATTAGCGGAGTGTCATCCTAGTCTTTGGTTTGATGTTATGCGGCGAGCTTGCGGTGCTGCAAGCGCCGATGCTGGATGGTCTGGCGTTTGATCCTTTCGCGTTGTTTGATGCTGGCTGCGGCCCTGCCAAAGTAGGCGTCGGCCGGCGTCACATTGTCGACGCTCTCGTGGTAACACCGGTGGTTGTAGTGCTCTACGAAGGCGCCGATCTGGGCCTCAAGATCGCCGGGCAAGAAGTAGTTTTCGAGCAGGATGCGGTTTTTGAGGGTCTGGAGCCAGCGTTCGATCTTGCCCTGGGTCTGGGGATGCATTGGAGCACCCCGAACATGGCTCATGGCTTTGGCCTCGATATAATCGGCCAGTTCACCGGCGATGTAGCTCGGGCCGTTGTCGCTGAGCAGGCGGGGTTTGTGATGCACATGGGCCTGATCGCAGCCTGAGGCTGTGAGGGCCATGTCCAGTGCGCAGT
>NZ_LAPV01000178.1 GCF_000971275.1 Devosia psychrophila
GGCCGACTTGGGGCGGTGAGTTCAACTGGTCATTGCAACACCTTCTGCAGCCTATCGGCCGGCGTTTCGAAGTTTAGGGTTTTTCGGGGTCGTTGATTGAGCTGCAGGGCGACGGCGTCGAGTTGGTCCTGCGAGACCTGAGACAGGTTGGTTGATCTGGGGAAGTACTGCCTGAGCAGGCCGTTGGTGTTTTCGTTGCTGCCGCGTTGCCAAGGACTGCGTGGATCGCAGAAATAGACTTGCAGGTCGGTTGCGATGGTGAAGCTCTTGTGACGAGCCATCTCCTTGCCCTGGTCCCATGTCAACGAGCGGCGCAACTCTTCGGGCAATGTGCCGATCGCCTTGGCAAGGGCTGCCACCACGGTCGCCGAGTCCCTTCTCGCCAATTTCACAAGCATCGTGAACCGGCTGTGTCGCTCGACGAGAGTGTCGATGTTGGTGTCGTTCGCACCGGCGAGTAGGTCACCCTCCCAATGACCTGGGATGGCGCGGTCTTCAGCCTCGGCAGGACGCTCACGGATGGGGACTGTCAGGATTTTGGTGTGTGGGCGGGCATCATGGGTAAATAAGGAGTCCCATATGTCTCGACGCAAAGAGCCTCCAATACCGAATGACCTTCTCGACCAACTGCTGGCTGGTGATGCGGCCAGTGCTGCCTTTGAGCAAGGCGGCTTGCTTGATGCGCTCAAGAAGGCGCTGACGGAGCGGGCGTTGAACGCGGAGATGGATCATCATCTGGCCGGCGACGATGGCGCCGGCAACATGCGCAACGGCTATGGTCGCAAGACGGTGATGACCGAGACCGGCACGATGGCGATAGACGTGCCGCGCGACCGTCAGGCCAGTTTTGATCCGCAACTGATCGCCAAGTATCAGCGCCGCTTTCCTGGGTTCGATGACAAGATCGTGTCGATGTACGCGCGTGGCATGAGCACGCGCGAGATCACCGGGCACCTGCGCGATCTCTACGGCATCGATGTTTCCCCGGACCTGATCTCAACGGTGACGGATGCGGTGCTCGATGAAGTTGCCGCCTGGCAGCAGCGGCCGCTTGATCCGATTTATCCGCTGGTCTTCTTCGACGCGATCCGGGTCAAGATCCGCGATGAAGGGATGGTCCGCAACAAGGCGATCCACATCGCGCTGGGCGTCCGCGCCGATGGCGCCAAGGAAGTGCTCGGCCTGTGGCTCGAGCAGAATGAAGGCGCCAAGTTCTGGCTGCGGGTGATGAACGAACTCAAGAACCGCGGCACCGAGGATATCCTGTTGGCCGTCGTTGACGGCCTCAAGGGCTTCCCCGAGGCGATTACCGCCGTGCTCCCCGAAACGGCCGTTCAGACCTGCATCGTCCATCTGCTGCGCAACTCGATGGACTTTGTCTCATGGAAGGACCGCAAGGGGTTGGCGACGGCGCTCAAGGATATTTACCGCGCCACCGATGCCGATGCGGCCGAAACGGCGCTGACGGCGTTCGAGGCCGGTTCCTGGGGACAGCGCTATCCCGCCATCGGCCAGTGCTGGCGGCGTGCCTGGAGCGAGGTTATCCCGTTCTTCGCTTTTCCCGACGAGGTCCGCAGGATCGTCTACACCACCAACGCCATTGAGGCTCTAAACTCCAAGCTCAGGCGGGCGGTTAGGGCCAGGGGACACTTCCCCAGCGACGATGCCGCCACCAAGCTGCTCTATCTGATCTTGAACCGATCGCAGAAGAGTGGAAAATGCCGCCACGTGAGTGGTCCATAGCCAAGGCGCAGTTTGCCGTCATCTTCGGCGAGCGCTTCATCCGGGCCATGGCGGCGTAATGTTCAATCGCCCCCCGCACACGGAAATTCCGACACTCCCGGATGGCGCGGTCTTCAGCCTCGGCAGGACGCTCACGGATGGAGACCATATCGAGAATTTGTCCTTGCCCCGTTCGGCTCTGGGCACCTTTGGCAAGGCGCATTTGACGTTTGGTGCGCGGATGCGCGGTCAGCTCCTTTTTGAGCACCCCTCGTGACTGGACGAACAGGCTGCGATAGATCGCTTCATGAGATATCCGCATGTCTGGATCGCCCGGGTATACTCGCCTCAGCCAGCCCGCTATCTGCTCCGGCGACCATTGCAGCGCCAGCTTTTGCGCAACCCGCCATCGGAGCCGTCCAGAGCATGCCAGCCGGCACTGCTTGGGTCGAAGCGATCGCTCCCAAGCACGCTTGTCGGCCCGGGTTGCGCGATACGATTGTACACCGCCATTGCGCGAGATCTCGCGACTTATCGTTGATGGCGATCGCCCCAGACTTCGTGCAATAGCGCGGATTGCAAGACCCGCTGCAATCCCGCGAGAGATCTCTTCGCGCTCCCCCAGCTCCAGCGCTGAAGCCGCTCTACGCCTTGCTGGCGGAGCAATGCCACCATACAAGGATATGATCCGCTGAACGCCGCCCTTGGTCCGGCGATCCAGTGACCGCGAGATCGATGAAATGCTCTGACCTTGCTTCCATCGCTCCGACAGCTCGGCCTTCTGCGCTGAAGTAAACCGGATCCGTGACGCCACCATGCGACACCCCCATTCCTTCCAGATTAATGGTG
>NZ_LAPV01000179.1 GCF_000971275.1 Devosia psychrophila
ATGTAGCCTACTATGTCGAAGGCACCGAAACCGCCGTAACGACGCTGAAGCTGAAATTGAACATCAATGAGCCTGGCAACGCCGATGCTGCAGAAGCCCGCTTCAGGGAATTTGGCGAAATCCTAATACAGGCCGCTATTGGCAACGCCGTTCCATGGCGGGGCACAGGGGATATCGAGTTGCAAGTCGGCCTGCACCGCATCCGGGTCGTAAAAAGCGAATGGCCTGCAGGCATTCCTGGCGGGTACGACAAAATTCTGACCGTTTTCGTCTAGCGCCTCACCAGATTGGCCGCTTTCAGGAAATTAGGAAGGCGTCTTGACCGTCCGAAAGGGGCGCGGCTGCCGTTCAGCAACGCGCCCCATTCCAGTCTCTCGACCAAGGCTGAGAATGCACCAAAAGCGGCCATTAAGGTTGAAGGCCGACAGCTCAGTTGGCGGCCGCATAGGGTGGTTGCGGATGGGCCGGAATCGCGTGATTCCTGATGGGTGAGATCATCGGCCGAGTGCGCTGAGAGTGCGCCTAGGGCCCCGCGTTGATATGTAAGTGGTGAGAATTGACAAGGGCTTTGACCCCGACTGGTGCATTACTATGAGTCACTGGGAAGTTCCGGTAGGCCGCGCGCAAAATAAGGATCGTAGCCGTTGAGCGGATCCAAGAAACCGACTCGAAAACCATCGACAAAAGGCAGGAGCGCAGCCGCAACGTTGCGATCGACCAGTGGCGCCGGGTTCGACTTCGAGGATCGGATCGCGGCGTGGCAGCTCGTTAAGACGCTTGCCGGTGAGAAAATGCCGGGCGTCGACGGTATTGCAACCAAGCTCCAGGCTCAGGTCTCATCGCTCGGATGGCGGATGGACGACCTTCTGTTGACAGGCGAGCACGATGGGGTCACGCGTCGGCTCGCGATTTCGGCGAAGGGAAATCAGCAGGTTAGTGCATCGAGCCTGCCGTCCGATTTCGTTGAGCGGGCTTGGGAACACTGGCGTGACCCGCAGGGCCCGTTCGATCCCCACACCGATGGCCTTGCACTTGTGACGATCGGCTCCAACTCGGACTTCGACGAGGCCTGGCGCGAAGTCAAGAACGCCTGCAGTGGGGCCGATAAGGCTATCGCGCTCAGCCGTATTAGGGCGACACCTAGACAAGCGCGGGTCTTCGACAGCGTTCAAAAAACTGGCGCCGTGTCGAAGGGGAGCGACGACGAAACAATCGCCCTCATACGCTGTCTCCACATCCTGCCGACCGATTTGCAGTTGGCCTACTCGGAGACCGAGAACCAGGCGCTCGCACACTGCCGTCGCCTGCTGGTTTCGGGAGACGTCGCCGACGCCGATGATCTTTGGCAGCGCCTCATCAACATCGCAACCGATGTCAGGCTGACTAAGGGTACCGTTACGATCCACAGCCTGTTGTCCCAACTGCGTGGCAAATTTGAGTTAGTGCACCATCCTGACTACGCACGCGACTGGGAGACGCTTGCTAACATCACCGCCGACTACACGGCTCGCATCCGGACCGAGCTGCCGTCTGGCTATGCTGTGCCACGACTCGCCGATACAGCGACACTGCAAAAGGCGGTCGCGGAGAACGCCGTTACAGTCGTGTTTGGCGAGTCGGGCGCCGGCAAGTCGGCTTTGGTGAAGTCGGTGCTCGATGGCGCCTTTCCGTCCTTTACCCAGGTGTGGTTGGGTCCCGAAGAATTGAAGACGGCGCTTAGCGCCGCGCGCCGATCGAGCTTGCCCCTCCGGCATGCGCTCGCTGAAATACTCAACGCAACGGTTCGCCCGGCGAATGTACTTGTTCTCGATTCCGCTGAACGCATCGAGCCGACTGAGTTCGTCGTCCTTCGCAAGATGCTTCAGTCGATCGTCCCAGGCGGCGCGGAGACCGGTGCTGACGCGTGGCGGGTCGTCATTGTCACGCAGCCACAGGGCTGGGACGAAGAGTCGATCCTCGCCGGGCAGCACGCTCAGCTTGTTGAGCTCAAACCAATATCCATAGGGGAGGCAAAGGTGGCTTTGGCCAAGTCACCAGCCCTGAGTTGGCTAGTCGGGCACGAGGAGACTATCGCGGCGCTGACCAACCTCCGTACATTGAGTTGGGTGGTCAAGGCCGGCGCGGCACTCGGTACGAATGCAACTGGCCTTGCGTCTCACACCGCGATTGCCGACAGGTTGTGGAAATACTGGACGCAGGATCGCCCCGACGTCCAGGCAATGATGATGCGTCTCGCGCATCGGGAGGCGTCGTTTGAGCGTAGCTTCGCGCTCACTGACCTCGCTCCGCCTGACACGGTCACCTTTGCGCAGCGTCCTCGCGAGCTCCCGCTTCGTCTGAACGAGAGAAGTAACCGCATCGAGTTTGAACACGATCTTGCAGCCGACTGGTCGCGGTTCCAGTACCTGAAGCAGATCAGCAACGACACCGCCCAATGGGCGGCACTTGCTTCAAATCCTCTGTGGACCAACGCTCTTCGGATGTTGGGCCAGTTTCTTCTTCGCCAGCCGTCCCCCTTGGGTACCGGTTGGGACGTCGCGCGCCGCTCGTCTGCAGAA
>NZ_LAPV01000018.1 GCF_000971275.1 Devosia psychrophila
GACGCGTCTGCTCAGGGACGAGCTCGCTTGGCTCTAAGGGGACACACGCTATCTGACCCGGAGCATCGCAAAACACGATGCCCCAAGGCCGATCATCGTCAATCACAGCCTCAAAGCAAACATACAAAGGGGGAGGAGTCTGGCCGGTGAGTTGGGCACGATGGTGCCAAAAAGCTGGATGGAATTCCTCCCCCTATCAGGGGGACTTCGAACCGGCCGCAGGCAAAGTCACGCCAGTGGCGTGATTTTAGGTGAGAAGGCCATGAGGGCTACGCCCGAATGGCGGTGGGGGTATCCGCTAAGGAACTCTACCTAGGCGTGCATAACATCACGATTGAATCCGCCGTTTCCAGCTGGATCGCACTGCCATACTTAGGGTCGGGAATTATTCGACCGGCTTGGATGGAGCGAGTGCTACGCAGCCCGCCGTCATTGAATCCGACGCCGTCTTCGTAGGTGGTGATCGTGCCGGTGCCCGAACTCTTGTCGCCAACGACTGTCGAAGAAAACCCATAGACCTCGCCGTAGATGGTCAGGATTCCGGCCTTGGCTGTGGTCGCATCGCGACAGGCCCAGTTGCCCGAATAGGCTTGCGCCAAGGCCGGCGTGGCGGACAAGGCGGTGAGGGCAGCTATAAGGGCGATTCGGCGCATGAGCGAGACAGTGCAGGTGCGCCGAGGCGCATTCAAGTGCCGCGCTTGAGCAAGGGTCCGATAAGCGGAAGTTTGGTGAGGGCAAGCAACACTTTGAGCTTGAGCGGCATCTTGTAGTCGCGGCGCTTGCTGAAGCCGACGAGATCAGCGCGGTAAACCAGCTCGCCGCGCTGGTTGACGGCGGTGATCTTGTTGAACAGCAGGCCCCAACCGTGAATGGAGTTGGACGCCCGCTTGTCGGTAACCACCAGCTCATAACTCACCGTATCGCCGGGGCGGACTGGCACCTTGAAGTCCATGGAATTGACGCCGGGGGAGGGACCGGAAACGCCGGGCTCCTGGCCGAGGCCGCGCAGCCGTGCCTCTTCGGCAAATAGCGTATCGACCATCATGCGGTGTCCGACGCTGACCGTGTGCCAGCCGCTGGCCACCAGCCCGCCAAAATGGCTCTGCTTGGCGGCCTCGGCATCGACGTGGAAATACTGCGGGTCATACAGCGTGGCGAAGCGCACGATCTCGTCGGCGTCGAACGTATGGTCGCCGAGTGCAAACACTTCTCCCAGGATGATGTCCTCAAACCATCGGGTCATGCCGGGTTCCTCGTCTCGATCAGGTTGGCCAGTCGCATGGTCAGCACCGGGGCGTTCTTCTGGTTCCGCACGTCGAAATCCAGCGTCATGATGCCCCACTGCGGATGACTGCCCGACCGGCGAAGTTCGACAATGCTCACCGTGCCGCCGATGGTGTCGCCGACCATGACGGGATTTTTCCACTTGAGATTGGTGAAGCCAAGCCCACCGGCCGAGGCCACCGTATTGAGGAAACTATCGACCAGCATGCGCAGGCTCAGACCGCCTGTTTGCCAGCCGCTCGAGGCGAGGCCGCCGAGCAGGCTGGCCTTGGCGGCGGCTTCGTCGAGATGGAACGGAAACGGGTCGAACTCGCGCGCGAAGGTGATGATCATCTCCTTGCTCACGGTCACATGGCCCAGATCGATCACTTCGCCGATCGCAAGATCCTCGAAATGGCGGCGGTCCTTGGTGACAAGATTGGTCATTTGCCTGCCCTATACGTCAACTTGGCCGTTTTGCGCTTTTTGGGTGGGGATGGCAAGGTGGCTCACGTCCCCGCCGCCAACCGGCCTGCCGCCCGAAACTCCAGCGGCGCCAAGCCGCGCTTTCGCCGGAATGCCTTGCCCAGGTAGTTTCCATCGGCAAAACCCGTCGCCTTGGCAATGGCCACAACGCTCATATCGGTCGCCAGCAGCAGGCGCTCGATGCGCTCCAACCGCCGCTCTAGCACGAAATCGGACGGCGCGACCCCCACCGCCGCGCCGAACTGGCGCACGAAGTGGCCCCGGCTCATTTCTGCGATGGCCGCAAGGCGCTCGACCTGCAGGGGCAAAGCCAGATTGGCTTCGATATGCGCGACCACCCGCGCCAGCGCCGTCGGCAAGCCCACCTCAGGCACCAAATTGGCGCCGAACACGCCATCATGCAGCGCCGCCATCGCCGTATAGGCGGCGGCCGATGCCTCGCCCGGCGTAACATCGGCCCGCTCGATCAGCGTCAGGCAAGCGCCGGCCATGCGATCGATCACGGCCTCCGGCAGGCTGACCACCGGACCGCGTGCGTCGATCAACTCGCGTGCCAGCCGCAGGGCCTCGCGCCCGTTCAGCACCATCCAGAAATATTCCCAGTGCCCGCCACCCTCCAGCCAGTAGCGATGCGCATGCGGCATCGAAAGCACCATGGTCTGTCCAGGCACCAGCCGGTGATCGACCCCGGCAAAATCCAGCCGGCCTTCACCGACCAGGGTGTGCTGCACCACGAGAAACGGTGCCGTGCCGCGCTGCAGCCCATCCCATGAGTAGACTTCGTTACGGCGTTGTTCATATCCGGCGCTGATCGCCATGCAGTGCAGCGGCATGGCACTCTTCGGCAGCGTCAGGCGACGAACGTCATGACCGTGGTCTAGGAGCTTGGAGAGCACAAAATTACCCTGTTTGGCACAACCTTTCTCTACACCGATCGACGCGTCAACGCTAGCAATGTGTGAACGCATTCGCCTCATCGGTGAATCAGGGAGAATCCACATGTCATTCAAGGTCACGGTGATCGGCGCTGGCTCGATCGGCTTCACCAAAACGCTGATTTTGGACCTGCTCAAGGTGCCGGAGTTCGTCGGTTGCGAGTTCGCACTAACCGATATCAATCCGCATAACCTCGACATGGTGAAGCAGGTCATCGACACCATCGTCTCGACCAACAACCTGCCAGCCAAAGTCACCGCCACCACCGACCGCCGCGAGGCAATCACCGGCGCGCGCTACATCATGAGTTGTGTCCGCGTTGGCGGCCTCGAGGCCTTCTCGACCGATATTTCGATCCCGCTGAAATACGGCGTCGACCAGTGCGTCGGCGATACCATCTGCGCCGGCGGCATTCTTTATGGCCAGCGCAATATCCCCGTGATCCTCGATTTCTGCAAGGATATCAGGGACGTAGCCGAGCCCGGCGCGCTGTTCCTAAACTATGCCAACCCGATGGCAATGAACACTTGGGCGGCGGAAATGTATGGCGGCGTCAATATCGTCGGCCTGTGCCACGGCGTGCAGCATGGAGCCCACCAGATCGCCGAAGTGCTGGGCGTTACCGATGACGAGCTGGACTATGTCTGCTCCGGCATCAATCACCAGACCTGGTACATCGACATCCGCGCCAAGGGCCGCAAGGTCGAGGCAGCCGAATTGATCGCCGGTTTCGAGGCGCATCCGGTCTATTCCAAGACCGAAAAGGTCCGCATCGACGTGCTGAAACGCTTCGGCGTCTACTCCACCGAAAGCAACGGCCACCTTAGCGAATACCTGCCCTGGTATCGCAAGCGCCCGAACGAGATCAATCGCTGGATCGACATGAGCCACTGGATCCATGGCGAAACCGGCGGCTACCTGCGCTATTCAACCGAGCGTCGCAACTGGTTCGAAACCGATTTCCCGGTTTTCAAGGAAGAGGCCGCCAAGCCACTCAGCGAACACAAGCGGACCAGCGAACACGCCAGCTATATCATCGAGGCGATGGAAACCGGGCGCCCCTATCGCGGCCATTTCAACCGCCGCAACAACGGCATCATCACCAACTTGCCCGATGACGCGATCATCGAAAGCCCCGGCTACGTTGACCGTTTCGGCATCAACATGGTCGAAGGCATCACGCTGCCGACCGCCTGCGCCGCCACCTGCTCGGTCTCGATCTCGGTACAACGCCTTTCGGTCGAAGCCGCAATGACCGGCAACCTGGATACGCTCAAGCTCGCCGTGCTGCACGACCCGCTGGTTGGCGCCATCTGCACGCCTGACGAAGTCTGGGCCATGGTGGACGAAATGGTCGTCGCCCAAGCCCAGTGGCTACCGCAATATGCCGACGCCATTCCAGCCGCAAAGGAACGTATGGCCAAGTCGACGGTCAAGACCAGCGACTGGCAGGGCGCCGCCCGCAAGCCGGTCCGCTCGGTCGAAGAACTCCGCGAAGTGGTCGGCGGCCACCACTAGGTTTTACTCATGTCCTCCCGGACAGTGGGCGCCCTCCGGGGCGCCTTTTTTGGTGTATGCGGATGCGTGTAGTTGCTGTCTAACGGCGGTAGGCCCTTGATCCGCGAACGTCGCTATGAACGAATATCGATCTCATAATCGGGACTGATCAATGACGGATGCACTGCCCTTCATAGCCGCGGTGCTCGCCCTACTGGCCACGCCTGGTCCGACCAATACACTGATGGCCGCTGCAGGGGCGCAGCGTGGCGTCGGCCAGTCATTGGTTTTGCTCGTCGGCGAATTGGGGGGCTATTTCATTGCGATCACGCTGTGGATCGAACTGGTGGGCGCGGTTGGGGCGAGCCAGCCGCTGGTGCCGGTGGCAGCAAAGTTCATCGCCGCGGCGTTTCTGCTGTGGTCGGCCTGGAAGCTGTGGGCAGATGCTGGTCATGCGGATTTGGCGCAACGTGGCATTACGCTCGGGCGGGTATTTGTCACCACGCTGATCAATCCAAAGGCGCTGGTGTTCGCCTTCGCCATTTTCCCCCATGTCGGATTTGCCGAGCGCTTGCCGTATCTTGGCGTGTTCGCTGTGCTGGTGATCGCCACGGCGATCGGCTGGATGGCGCTGGGCATGGTCGCGGCACGATCGTCGGCCGGGTTGCTGACCTCATCGCGTGTGGAGCGGATTACCGCCGTAGCGCTAGCGGTGTTTGCGACGCTGCTGGTGGTGCAGACGGTACAGGGGCTGCTTTAACCGCACGTGACTTTCAAACCCAAACGGCCCCAGCAGGGAGATGCCGGGGCCGTTCTTGGAAGCAGGGAGGACTGTTGCGCCGCGAGTTACGCTACGCGCTGCTTCCGGGAGCCGCGGGCCCATTGCGGCAGCATGCTGCCATGGGCTTCGGTGAGGTCGTCGACGAGGTTCCAGATCTGCTCCAGATCCAGCTCGGCGGCGGTGTGGGGGTCCAGCATCGCGGCGTGATAAATATGCTCGCGATTTTCGGTCATCAGCGCTGCGACGGTGAGTTCCTGCACGTTGATATTGGTGCGGATCAGCGCCGTGAGCTGCGGTGGCAGGTCGCCGATATAGGTGGGCTGGATGCCGTTGTCATCGACAAGGCAAGGCACTTCTACGGCGGCATTATAGGGCAGGTTGGTGATGACGCCGTTGTTGCGCAGGTTGCCGTAGATCACCGAAGGCTCGCCGGTCCACACCGAGTTGACGATGGATGAGGCGTATTCCTTGGACTGCGCCACCTCGATGCGGTCAGCCTTCTTGTAGTCTTCCGAGGTTTTTTTCCAGCGGGCGATCTGCTCGATGCAGCGCTTGGGATACTCATCCAGCGGCACGCCGAATTTCGCGATCAGGTCCTCGCGGCCTTCCTTGATGAAATAGGGCGTGTATTCAGCAAAGTGCTCGGAGCTTTCGGTGACGAAATATCCAAGGCGCGTCAGCATCTCGTAGCGCACCTTGTTGTTTTGGCGCGGGTTCCACTTGCTCGGCTTGGGCGCCTTGCCGGAGGCGTAGCCGGCGAGCAGGGCCGGGTAGAGGTCCTTGTAGGATCCGTCTTTCTGGCGATGCTCGAACTTGAGATAGAACGCCATGTGGTTGATGCCGGCGGAGCGGTAGCGGATTTCCTCGTAGGGAATATCGAGGTCCTCGGCCAGTTCCATTGCCGTGCCCTGCACCGAATGACACAGGCCAACCTGCTTGATGGTCGGGTATTTTTCGGCGATCGCCCAGGTGTTGATTGCCATCGGGTTGACGTATTGCAACATGATCGCCTCAGGCGCGACCTGCAGCATATCCTCGCAGATGCTCCAGAGATGCGGCACGGTGCGCAGGCCGCGCATGATGCCGCCGACGCCCAGGGTATCGGCAATGGTCTGGCGCAGGTTGTACTTTTTCGGCACGTCGAAATCGATCACCGTCGAGGGCTCGTAGCCGCCGATCTGGAAGCAGACGACGACGAAGTTGGTGCCGTCGAGAGCCTGGCGCTGGTTTGAGTAAGTCTCCACCGTGGCGGAAACGCCGAGGGTCGAAATCAGCTTGCGGGCGATGATCTCGCTTTCCTCGAGGCGGGTCGGGTTGATGTCCATCAGCCGCACGGTGGCGCCGGCGAGGGCCGGGCGCTGCAGGATGTCGCCGACGATGTTCTTCATGAACACGGCCGAGCCGGCGCCGATGAAAGTGATCTTTGGGTTTGCCATAGTCGAATGCTCCTAAGCGGCTATTTCGAACGCGGCGCGGACAAGGCGGCGCGTATATTCGGTTTGAGGATTGGTGAGGACATCGGCGACCGGCCCCTGCTCGACGATCTTGCCATATTGCATGACCATGACCCGGTGACAGAGGGCGCGCACGACTTTGAGATCGTGGCTGATGAAGAGATAGGACAGGCCCTTTTCGTCCTGGAGCTTGCGCAGCAGGTCGATGATCTGGGACTGCACCGAAAGGTCGAGTGCCGAGGTCGGCTCGTCGAGCAGGATGAATTCTGGTTCGAGCGCGATCGCACGGGCAATGGCGATGCGCTGGCGCTGGCCGCCTGAAAACTCATGCGGGAACCGGTTGAGGATGGTGTCGGGCATTCCGGCATCCTGAAGCGCCTGGCGGACGCGATCGCCGCGTTCGGCGCGGTTGACGCCGATATGATTGACGATCAGGCCCTCCTCGATGATCTGGCGGATCGACATGCGCGGGTTGAGGCTGGAGAACGGGTCTTGGAACACGATCTGCATTCTCGAGCGCAGCGGCCGCATGGCGGCGCGGTCCTTGTTGTCGATGCGCTCGCCGTCGAACAGGATTTCGCCGCCCTGGTTGCCGATCAGCCGGATCAGCGCCTGGCCGAAGGTGGTCTTGCCCGAGCCAGATTCCCCGACGATGCCGAGGGTTTCGTGGCGCATCAGCTTGATGTCGAGTTTGTCGACGGCCTTGAGCTCGAAGAAGTCGGGCTTGAAGAAACCGCCGCGCTTGAGGGTGAAGCTGACCTTGACTTCCTTGCCTTCAAGAACAGTCTCGTGCGGACCGTCGTCGAGCGGCAAGGCCGTGCCCTTGGGCTCGGAGGCTAGCAAATGCTTGGTATAGGCGTGGGTGGGATTGGCGAACAAAGCCTCGGTGGCGTTGTGCTCCTGCACCCGGCCGTTTTGCATGACATAGACGTATTCGCTGAACTGGCGAACCACGGTCAGGTCATGGGTGATCAGGATCACCGCCATGCCGTATTTGTCCTTGAGGTCCTTGATCAGATTGAGGATTTGCGCCTGCACGGTGACGTCGAGCGCCGTGGTCGGCTCGTCGGCGATGAGCACGTCGGGGCGATTGGCCAGTGCCATGGCGATCATGACGCGCTGGCGCTGCCCGCCGGAGAGCTGGTGCGGATAGTTGTTGAGGCGGGCTTTGGGCTCGGGGATCTGCACCTCCACCAGCAGCGCCTCGGCCTTGTCCATTGCCGCCTTGCGGCTCATGCGGTTGTGCAACTGGATGACTTCGCAAATCTGCTGGCCGATCGTATAGACCGGGTTCAGCGAGCTCATCGGCTCCTGGAAAATCATCGCGATGTCATTGCCGCGCAGCTTGCGCATGTCGCGGTCGCTCATGGTGACGACGTTCTTGCCGCTGAGCGTAATTTGGGTCTGCGGCAGGATGGTCGCCCGCTTGGTCAGCAGTTTCATCAAGGCGCGGGCGGTCACGGATTTACCCGAGCCGGATTCCCCCACGATGGCGATAGTTTCGCCTTTGTGGAGCTGGAAGGAAACATCGCGCACGGCATTGACGGTACCCCCCTCGACCTTGAAATCCACCCCGACATTGCGGGCGTCGAGGATCAGTTCGCGGCCATGGCTGCCCAGATCGTGGCGAACATTGGAAACAGGCGTGTGTGTAGGTTCGGTCATGTCCTGCCTCCTCAATAGGGGTCGATGGCGTCGCGCAAGCCATCGCCCAGCGCGTTGAACGCAAAGACGGTGATCAACACGAAGATGACGGGCGACAGGATCCAGGGGTAGGAACCGATCACCGAGAAGGTGCCGGTGTCCTGCAGCATAAGGCCCCAGGAGATCAGCGGCGGCTTCACGGCAAAGCCGAGAAAGCCGAGAAAGCTTTCGAGCAGCACGACGCTCGGAATGGCCAGTGTAATGGAGACGATGATGTGGCTCAGCACGTTAGGCAGGATGTGCCGCGTGATGATGCGGCTATCGGTGGCACCCACGGCGATGGCGGCGCGCACATATTCGATGCGGGCCAGCGACAGGGTTTTGGAGCGCACCTCGCGGCTGAGTTGCGCCCAGCCGAGCACCGCCATGACGAAGATCACGAAGGTGAGGAACACGTTGGATGGTGCGGTCACCGGGATCAGCGAGGTCAGTGCGAGGTAGAGCGGCAGTTGCGGGAAGGCCAGCACAAAGTCGACGAAGCGCTGCACCCAGCTATCGAAGCGACCGCCGATATAGCCCGAGGTGATGCCGACCAGCGTGCCGACGATGGTGGTCAGCGTCACCACGGCAAGCGCGATCATCAGCGAGATGCGCGAGCCGATGATGCCGCGCGAGAGAATGTCGCGGCCAAACTTGTCGGTGCCGAGCAGCTGGATCGGGCGCCCATCGGTCGAGCCGAAAAAATGGATATTGGACGGGATGAACCAGAGCAGCTTGTAGGCAGCGCCGGTGACGAAGAAGCCCGTTGGGGTCGGGTTATCCTTGACCAGTCCAGTGAGCGGCTGGAAGGTCACGGGATCGAATTCGCCAGTATCGCCGATGGGATAGACATAAGGAATCAGGGTGAAACTACCAGCTGGATCCTCGAACGCGATAACGTCTGGCGAGGCGAATGGCAGGTTGGCCTGCTTGGGGTCCATCGGCGCGAAGAAGTCTGCAAAGATCGAGACCACGAGCATCAGTGCGACGAGGACCAATCCGATCATGCCCATGGGCGAGCGCTTGAAGCGGCGCCACACCAAGGTGGCATAGGTTTCGTTGCCGCTGCTGCTGCCGTAGCGCGTGACGACCTTGGGGTTGCCAGCTTCTTCAGCGGGCGTTGGCATCGGGCCGCCAGCGTCGGGCGGCAGCGGGATGGAGGAGCGGGTGTCTACGGTGCTCATTCTGCGCCTCCGAGACGAACGCGCGGATCGAGCGCGACCAGCAACACGTCGGAAATGATGTTGCCGATGATCAGCGTCGCGGCGAGCACCAGCATGAAGGTGGCGGTGACATAGACGTCGCCGACGCCCATCGAGCCAACGATGGCCGGGCCGACGGTCGCGAGGCCAAAGACGATGGCAACTTCGATTTCACCGGTCAGCATGTAGGGCAGCACCACGCCCTGATAGGCGACCAGCGGATGCAGCGCATTTGGCACGGCATGCTTCATGATCACGGCGCTTTCGGGCAGGCCCTTGGCGCGGGCGGTTTCGACATATTGGCTGTTGAGCACGTCGAGCAAATTGGCCCGCATGACGCGCATGTTGTAGGCGAGGCCGCCGAAGGTCGCGATGAAGATGACCGGCCAAATGTGGGTTAGCAGGTTGACGAACTTGTCCCAGCTCCAGGGCGCGCCGCCGTAGCGGGCGGAGAAAAACATGCCCACTTCGCTGACATTCATGCGGAAGACCAGGACGTAAAGAATGATGATCGCCAGAAGAAACCGGGGGATGGTCATGCCGAGGAAGGAGATAATACCGAGGCCGGTATCGACCCAGGAATACTGGCGAGTTGCGGCGAGAATGCCGAGGCCAATGCCGAGGAACGATGCGAGCAGATGGCAGGTCAGGGCGAGCAGGATGGTGGCCGGCAGGCGCTCCATCACGACCTGGGAGACGTCCTTGTTGTAAAAGAACGAGTGGCCGAAATCGAAGCGGGTGACGATGCCGGTGATCCAGCGGAAATATTGCGTGATGATCGGGTCGTTCAGGCCGTTTGCCTGGCGATAAATTTCGGCCTGTGCTTCGGCCACTTCAGCGGTGGCGCCGCCCTGGTTGATCAGCATGGAGCGGATTGTGTCACCATAGTCGCCGGGAGGCGCCTGGATGATGGCGTACGTCACGATGCTGAGCAGGAACAGCAGTGGAATGGCGTTCAACACGCGGAAAGTTACAAATCGAAGCATGGCCGCAAGCCCTTATTTTGGAGGGCAGGGGGACGAATCCCCCTGCCAGAGTTCGCTACGCTAGGGGATCAAACCGGACCCGCACCGCCGGGCTTGCCCGGAAGCGTTTCGGGATGCAGCTCATAGTCACCCTGTTTGTCGGCCGGTACGAAGACACGCTCGCGGATAATGTTGTCTTCGGCCCAGTTGAACATGAAGATCGGGGCGCCGGCCGGGATATTGGCAAAGCGCTTGTTGACGATCAGCGCACCGGGATATTGCGTCAGGCCGACGGAATATACGTTCTCGGTGTAGGTGTGCTGATACTTCTTCATCAGTGCGACGCGTTCGGCATTGTCGCTGGTGGCGACGAAGGCGTTTACGGTATCGACCAGTTCCTGCTCGAATGGGAGCAGGTCGAGCGTGCCGTCAGTGCCGGCGCGGTGGAAGTAGCTGGTGCGTGGACCGGTTGGAGCCAGCGCTGTCGTGCCCTGAACCACCGAGACCATCTCGCTACCCTGGCGTTCGACAGACCAGTCAAACTGGCCGGCCTGAGCCATGTCGTCACGTGCCGTACCGGTCTGGAAGTTGGCGATCACGCGGATGCCAAGTGGCTCCAGTTGCGCGATG
Organism: Devosia psychrophila; assembly: GCF_000971275.1. Classification (GTDB taxonomy): domain Bacteria; phylum Pseudomonadota; class Alphaproteobacteria; order Rhizobiales; family Devosiaceae; genus Devosia; species Devosia psychrophila. The sequence continues at coordinate 10,898 of NZ_LAPV01000018.1, forward strand.
ACGCCTTCGGCCAAATTGGTGTCGGTGCCGTAGTCGGTGTTGGCAAGCAGGGTGATCTCCAGATCGCCGCCGCCGTTCGCCAGGTTGCGGATGCCATTGCCGTCGGTGTCGGTCAGGCCGAGGCCATCCAGCAGGGTATTCGCGGCTTCGATATTGTAGGGATAGTAGACGGTCGAAGCCTTGTCGTAGAAGGCAGTACCGGCGTAGAGGCCGCCGGGATAAATGGCGGTGAACGGACCGCGGACCAGCGAGTCGCCGAGACGCTGACGATCTAGGGCGATCGAGACGGCCTTGCGGAAGTCCAGATTGCGGTTGAGTTCGCGGATGGCTTGGCCACGCGCATCGGGTTCGCCCCAGCCATTGGCCGAGAAGTTCATGCGCAGGGCGTAGCCGATGGTGCGAGCACCAAACTGCAGACGGGCAGGGGCGGAGTCTTCAGCGGAACGCTTGAGCGATTCCACGAAGCTTTCGGCCTGTTCGAGGTTGGAGAAGTCGCCCGAACCGGCAACGGCCTGAACGTCGCGGTCAGCCCATGTGGACAGGCGATAGTGCATTTCGTTGAGGTATGGGAGCTGGTTACCGGCCTCGTCGACCTTCCAGTAGTAGGGGTTGCGACGCATGACGATGATGTCGTCGGCGCGGTATTCAACCGGAACCCAGGCACCCATCACCGGAATGTTCATATACTCGGGTGGGAAGGCGTTCTTGTACTGCTCGTAGGTATTGGCCGTGTTGTACTTGGGGTGTTCGGGCTTGAGAATATGGCTCGGACCGGGACAGAACGTGCCGTATGCCATGGCATAAAGGTACTGTGTGGGGCGGACTTCCTTGAAGGTCCACTTGATAGTGTAGGGGTCAAGCGCTTCGAGGGTGGTGCCAACGCCGAAGGTCTCGGGTGTCGCGCCGTTGAGCGGGCTGACATTGGTGTCGTTGACGTTGTCGTTCCAGTAGAACATCACGTCGTCGGCGTCGAAGGCGTCGCCGTCGGACCACTTGGCCCCTTCGATCAGGTGCATGGTCAGTTCATGGCCGTCTTCGGACCATTCCCAGCTCTTGGCGAGGTTTGGCAGCGGCTCGAGTTCGTCGGCCTTGATCTCGAACAGCGGGCCAGTGCGGGTCAGGCATTCGGAAAGACCGATGTCGATGCCGCCCCAGCCCTGGCTCTGGCCGCCGATGTAGTTCCAGCCTTCAGGCCGGCCGCCGATGACATGGCGCATGGTGTCGCCATAAACGCCAATGCCGTCGGGCATGTCGCCGGTCTTGTAGACCATCGGCTCCTTAGGGAGGCGGTCCTTGACGGGTGGCAGCGTGCCGGCGTCGACATACTTCTTCGTCACCCAATCGGGCTCGTGATACTCAGGCAGCGCCTTGTATTCGAGAATATCGGTGACGCTGACGAAGTTGGGTTCGCTCTGCGCGGCAAAGGCCGGCGGATCGGGCAATTCGCCTGTCAGTTCCTGCGCATGAATCGCAAGCAGCGAGACGCCCAGCATCAGTCCTGCCCCGCCTAGGGCAATCGTGTGTCGTTTCATAAAACCTCCCATGGCATCGGGCCGGCATTGCTTTGCCGAAACCGGACACTCCCTCCCGGCTTCATCCCGTGCACAGGCCAAAATGGTACGCCTTGCCAGCCTCGATACAATCCGGGATGATAGAGACTTATTCCGGTTTCCTAAGAAATGTACCGATAAGTATGATTGATGAAAAACCGGCCATAGCGCGCGTACCGCGCGAAAAGGCGCCGAAGCCGACGCCGCGTCCCGACCGTAGCTTCTACTCCTCGGGCAAGGCGTTCGGGCGTTTTGGTATCCGCTCCTTCGCTCCGCAACTGATGGAAGCGGCGCATAGCCATGGCCATATCGAGTTCAACTGGCTGACGCATGGCTCGATGGATTATCTGTTCGATGGCGGTCCTGCGACCATGGGTGCCGGGCGGCTTGTCGCCTTCTGGGCCGGAATACCGCACCAGACCATCGCCCTCAGCCCCGAGACTGCCGAGGGGCGGCAACTCAACATCTACCTGCCGATGGATGCCTTTCTCGAAATGCCCCAACTCGGGCGGCTCACCGAAACGCTGATGGGCGGCGGCGTCATCCAGCTCAACCCCGACTGCATTGGGCTAGAAACGCTGGAGCGCTGGCATCAGGACTATCGGAGCGGCAATGCCCTGCGCACCGATATCGTGCGATCCGAAATCGGCACCATGTTTCGCCGCGCCGCCATCACCGGCTGGGACACGCTGCTGCCGGCCTGGGTGGAAAAGACCGGCCCACGCACCCGCACCGGATCGCCGGTGCGCTATGTGGTGCGCATGGTGCGGCACATCGTGGAGAATATTTCCGACCCGCTGAGCGCCGAAGACATCGCAAAAGTGGTGGGCCTCCATCCCAACTACGCCACCAACCTCTTCACCAAGGTGATGCATATCTCGGTGCAGAAATTCGTCACCCGCATGCGCCTGATCCGCGCCCGCTCGCTACTATTCGACGGCAGCCTGTCGATCGCCAACGTCGCCTTCCAGGCCGGCTTCGTCAGCCAGACCCAGTTCTACGAACACTTCCGCAAGGCCTATGGGATGACGCCCAGCCAGATGCGCAAGGATACGATTGAGGGCTGAGGGCTTTTCAACCGTGCAGGCAAGCCTCATATTGGTGCGATGACAGTCACACTCGACATCCCCGACGAACTGCAGGCTCGCGTTGACGCCATTGCGCGGCGTTCTGGCCTTTCGGCGTCTCAGGTGGTCGCGGACGCACTTGCGAAAGGCTACTCGCTAGAGTGGCAGGAGCGCTTTCTGGATAAGGTCGCGGTTGGCGTCGACGCTGCTGATAGCGGCGATTTCGTAACCGATGATGATATGGCACGTGTGCTGAACAAATACCGCCCGGACTGATGCGCATCAGGTGGACTAGGCCCGCGTTGCACAATCTCGAAGAAATCCAGGACTACGTTGCGCAGGACAGTCCGCTCGCCGCCTATAGGCTGGCTCACGAACTGGTTGATCGAGCGGAACAGGGGCTTGGCTCTTCACCCAAAATGGGTCGCGCCGGTCGAGCATTAAATACGCGCGAACTGGTTTTCGCTGATTTGCCCTACATCGTCGTCTATCGAGTCACTGCGAACATCGAAATTCTGGCGGTGGTTCACACCGCCAGAAACTGGCCCGAGTCGTTCGACTGACTTCTACGTGTTAAACTTGAACAGCATTACGTCGCCGTCCTTGACGATGTATTCCTTGCCTTCGTCGCGGGCTTTGCCGGCTTCCTTGGCGGCGACTTCGCCGCCGAGGTTGACGAAATCATCGAAGCCGATGGTCTGGGCGCGGATGAAGCCACGCTCGAAATCTGAGTGGATGACACCGGCTGCGGCGGGGGCCTTGTCGCCCTTGTGGATGGTCCAGGCGCGCGTTTCCTTGGGGCCGACCGTGAAATAGGTCTGCAGGCCAAGGAGGGCATAGGCTTCGCGGATCAAGCGGTTAAGACCCGCTTCGTGCAGGCCGAGCGACTCCAGGTATTCGGCCTGTTCGGCATCGGGCAACTGGGCGAGCTGGCTTTCGATCTCGGCCGAGATGATGACGACGCCAGCGCCGTTATCATGGGCATATTTCTCGACCAGCTTACTCATGGCATTGCCGTGTTCGGCCGAAGCTTCATCGACGTTGCAGACGTAGAGTACGGGCTTGGACGTCAGGAGTTGGAGCTCCTGAAAGGCCTTTTCGTCTTCGGCTGAACGCTCGACAAAACGAGCGGACTTGCCTTCGCGCAGCAGAATCAGGGCGCGGTCGATCAGCTCCAGCGTGATCTTGGCTTCCTTGTCATTGCCCTTGGCCTTTTTCTCGACGCCGTTGCGACGCTTCTCGAGGCTTTCGAGATCGGCCAACATCAGCTCGGTTTCGACCACTTCGGCGTCTGCCAGCGGATCGACCTTGTTGTTGACATGGATGATGTTGCCGTCTTCGAAGCAGCGCAGCACATAGGCAATGGCGTCGCATTCGCGGATATTGGCGAGGAACTGATTGCCCAGGCCTTCACCCTTGGAGGCGCCCTTCACCAGACCGGCGATATCGACAAAGCTCATGCGCGCGGGCAGCACGTTGATCGACTTGCCGATGGTGGCCAGCTTTTGCAGACGTGCATCGGGCACCGGCACGTCGCCCACGTTGGGCTCGATGGTGCAGAACGGGAAATTGGCGGCGGCTGCGGCGGCGGTGCGCGTCACCGCATTGAAAAGGGTCGACTTGCCGACATTCGGCAGGCCGACGATGCCCATCTTGAAACCCATGGGGATGCTCCGGAAACTGTTGGCTTCCACTTGGTTCGGATCGGGCCGGATGTCAATGCGCGCGGCGGCATGGGCGGCTTGCCGTTCGCGGCTGGGCGTCCTATTAACGCTGCCATTCAAGTGAAGTTAGGAGGCGCGCTTTGACCGCCATTTTCGTACTCATCGTCCTGGTCATCGCGGCTGCTGCCGCTTGGTATTATTATCGCGGCCGCCACATGGGCACTTTCGCCCAGGCTTTTGGCACCACGCCGTCAATTCCTGAGGCAAAGCCGCAGGGCGCCATTCCCATGCTGAAAATGCCAACCGCCATGGGTTGGAAGGCAGGGGAGAAGCCCGGTGTCGCGCCGGGCCTAAAGGTCACGCCATTTGCCCTCAATCTCAAGCATCCGCGCTGGGCTTACGTACTGCCCAATGGTGACGTGCTGGTCGCAGAATCGGCGGGCATACCCGGCACGCCCAAGAATGTACGCGACTATGCGATGAACCGGGTGATGAGCCGCGCCGGCGCGACGCGCCCCAGCGCCAACCAGATTACCCTGCTGCGCGATGCCGATGGCGATGGTGTGCCGGAACTGCGCGAAGTGTTCATGTCCGGCCTCAACCAGCCGTTCGGCATGGTGCTGATCGGCGAGACACTTTATGTCGGCAATACCGACGCGGTCGTGGCCTTCCCCTATGAGACGGGCCAGACCAAAATCACGGCGCCGGGCCGCAAGCTGATGGACATGAAGCCGGGTGGCCACTGGACACGCAATCTCATCGCCAGCGCTGACGGCAGCAAGATTTATGTCGCCATCGGCTCGCTCAGCAACATCGCCGATGATGGAATGGAAGCCGAGCAAGGTCGCGCCGCGATCTATGAACTCGATCTGGTCACCGGCCAGAACCGTCCCTTCGCCACCGGCTTGCGCAATCCGGTCGGCATGGCGTGGCAGCCGCAGACTGGCGAATTGTGGACCGTGGTCAACGAGCGCGATGGGCTCGGCGATGAAACGCCGCCCGATTACCTGACCTCGGTCAAGGACGGCGGCTTTTATGGCTGGCCCTTCTGCTACTGGGGCCAGACGGTCGACGATCGCGTGCCGCAGGATGCAGCCTTGGTCGCCAGCGCGCTGCAGCCCGACTATGCTCTTGGTGGTCACACGGCGTCGCTCGGCCTGTGCTGGCTGCCGGAGAACACGTTGCCTGGCCTGCCTGCCGGCATGGTGATCGGCCAGCATGGCTCATGGAACCGCAGCAAGCTCAGCGGCTACAAGGTGATTCTGGTGCCCTTCGCAGACGGCAAGCCGCGCGGCACGGGCATCGACATCCTCGGCGGCTTCCTCGCAACGGACGAAAAGACCTCGCACGGCCGCCCGGTCGGAGTCGCTGTGGCCAAGGATGGCTCACTGCTGGCGGTGGACGACGTGGGTGACGCAGTGTGGCGTGTCAGCGCTGCTTGATCGCACTTCTCGCCAAGCCACCCCCACCCTTGATCCCTCCCCACAAGGGGGAGGGAGACGATGAACACCAACATCGGGCCTAGCGCCCCCTCCCCTGAGCAACCGTGTTTGATGTCAATCGCTTTTGCCCTTCCATGGTGCATCGTTGGCGATGACGGCGTTGGCTGTGGTGATGAGTTTGCGCATGGCGGCGACGATGGCGAGCTTGCCGGGTTTTCCCTGGTCGCGCAGGCGCTGGTAGAAGTCTCGGATCGGGGGATTGGCGCGGATGGCGGAGAGGCTCGCCATGTAGAGGGCGCAGCGTACCGAGAGACGGCCACCGGCAATATGGGCCT
>NZ_LAPV01000180.1 GCF_000971275.1 Devosia psychrophila
TGGTGAAGGGTTTCGGGTGCCTCTTGGCGTACGAAAGCCTCTCATGCAGGAACCCGTGGTCCGCAGGTGTTGCGCTATGGGTTTTGCTGTTTTGGGGTGATCGAGTGCGTGCCTCGAACAGGGGCGCATGGCGTGGTGGGAGTGTCGACGAGCCGGCATCCTGGCCCGGTCCGGGCCTTGGTAATTATGGTCGCGACGAGATTGGCGTGCAGAATGACCGTGATTGCGGCGCTGCGCGCAGCCGGGCCTGACGACCGGTGGCATGGCGCGGCCGTTGCAATATGGGGGTCATGCCGGGTCATGGACGGTCTCCCGGTTCGAGGGCTTGGCTGCAGGTGGTGCGCGCGGCTGGCACCCGGAGGCGAAGGTCTCGATGATCACCATGGTGCCGCCACAGCAAGGGCATGGTGGCCGCTGGTCTGCGGGCTCTTCGGCCGCCGGTTCGTCCGGCGCCGGCGCGACCTGGAGTAGATCGCGGGCCTGGGCAAGGCAGCCCTTGCGGGTGGAGCTGGCGAGCAGGCCGTAATGGCGGATGCGGTGAAACCCACGCGGCAGGACGTGGATGAGGAAACGGCGGATGAACTCATCGGCGGCAAGGGTCATGACCTGCTGTCGATCGGCACCGCTGCGGCGATAGTTCTTGTAGCGGAAGGTGACCCCAGTCCAGTCGAACCCGATGAGGCGGCTGTTTGAGATCGCGACCCGATGGGTGTAGCGGGAGAGGTAGGCCATGACGGCTTGGGGGCTGGCGAAGGGCGGCTTGGCATACACCACCCAGCGCTTCCTGCGGACCGGCGCGAGGTGACGCTGGAAAGCACGGCGGTCGATGAGCGCGGCCATTTTGCCGAAGAAGGCGAGCCGTCCACCGTCGTGAAGTTCGAGTAGCCGGGTGATGAACAGTCGGCGGAACAGGGCCCCGAGCACCCGCACCGGGAGCAGGAACGCCGGCCGCGATGAGATCCATTGCCCATCTGGCGCGATGCCGCCGCCCGGCACGATCATGTGGATATGGGGATGGTGGGTCATGGCCGAGCCCCAGGTGTGGAGTATGGCGGTGATGCCGATGCGGGCGCCCAAGTGTTTTGGATCGGCGGCAATCGTCAGCATGGTCTGCGATGCGGTGCGGAACAGCAGATCGTAGACGAGCGCCTTGTTCTGGAAGGCGATGTCGGCAATCTCGGCGGGCAATGTGAAGACGACATGGAAGTAGCCGACCGGCAGGAGGTTGACCTCTTGCGCTTCCAGCCAGGTGCGTGCAGCGGCGCCCTGGCACCGGGGACAGTGCCGGTTGCGACAGCTGTTGTAGGCGATCCGCTGGTGCCCGCAGTCCTGGCAGGCCTCGACGTGACCGCCAAGCGCAGCGGTGCGGCAGGTCTCGATCGCCGACATCACCTTGAGCTGGTCCAAGCTCAGATGCCCGGCATGAGCGACCCGATAGGCAGGGCCGGCAGCGCGGAAGATATCGGCGACCTCGATGGCGGCGCGCACCGGCTCAGCCGGGAGGGGTCTTGCCTTCCATCAGTGCCATCAGCCGGTCGAGCGGCCCTGTGACCGCGTGGATCGTCCGGGTCGAGACCTTGGTGTAGAGCGCGGTGGTCTCAAGCTTGCTATGCCCGAGCAGCACCTGGATGACGCGGATATCGACGCCCTCCTCAAGCAGATGAGTGGCGAAGCTGTGCCGCAGCGTGTGCGGGCTGACCTTTTTGCGGATGCCGGCGACCTCGGCGGCCTCCTGCACGGCACGATGCAGTTGCCGCGACGAGATCGGATCGGTGCAACTGCGGCCGGGGAACAGCCAGCCATGGGGCAGCATCACACCCAACTGCCTGCCTTCACGCCACCACAGCCGCAGCAGCTCCAGGAGCTGGGGCGAGAGCATGGCGTTGCGGTCCTTGCGCCCTTTGCCCTGTTCGACCCGGATCAGCATGCGGGTTGAGTCGATATCGTCCACCTTGAGGTGGGCAACCTCGGAGACGCGCAGGCCGGCGCCATAAGCGACCCCGAGCGCGGCCTTGTACTTGATGGTTGGCACCGCCTGGAGCAGCCGCGCCGCTTCCTCCACGCTCAGCACATCGGGCAGCTTGCGCGGATAGCGGGTGATCACCAGCGCGCGGGCCAAATCCCGCCGCTTCAGCGTCACCTCAAACAAGAAGCGCAGGGCCGAGACCGCGCCATTGATGGTCGCCGGTCCGACGCCGTTCTCATGCTGATAAAGCTGGAAGCGCCGGATGTCCTCGGGGGTGGCTGCGTCCGGAGCGCGCCCCAGAAAAGCGGCGAAGCGCCGGACGTGACGAACATAGTCGTGCTGGGTATGCGAGCCCAGCCCGCGCATCAGCATATCCTGCTGCATCCGCTGGCGAAGCGGCCTGGTAGGAGCCTCGGTCGATAGAGTAGCCATGGCAAGTTCCTCTCGTTGAAGGGAACTCCATGGTCAGATCAGCTGCCGCTCGATCAA
>NZ_LAPV01000181.1 GCF_000971275.1 Devosia psychrophila
GCGACGGGATCTGCCGCTCCGCTCAATGACCAGCTCTGCGCCAGCCCCCGTAGCTCACCCCGGCCAGATCGGCCAAAACAACCGCCCGAGTCTCCTTCAGGCTGGATAGAAGTTGGGGGCAACGTCACCAGTGACGCTCAAATGGTATGACTTGGATAAGTCAGAGCTCTTCCTTGATCTCGCAAAGAGAATGCCGGAAAATAAGCGACTATCGAATATTGTCTATGCTCGCCTCGTACTCGACCGGCTGCTCGATCCAGCAATAGCGAGGGTGCTCTATCTGGACTGTGACATTCTGGTCCGAGATGACGTTGCGACGCCGTACGAGTGGGACTTGGACGGACGTCCCATTGGCGCGGTCCGTGATAGCATCGGGGCTTGGTTGGTTGGCGGACGAGATGTCCGAGGCAATCGCGACATCTTCGATGTGGCTGATCCTTACTTCAACGCTGGCATCGTTCTGATCGATCTAGAGGGGTGGCGGCAAGCCGATATCATTGGCAAAATGGAGCAGGCATTTGCCGATGGGATAATGCAGCGAATTTATTACGATCAGGACCTGCTGAACATAGTTTTTCGCAACAATTGGCTACAGTTGCCGTGGCGCTGGAATACGATCGGCCCCTTGTTGGCGCACGAGAGTCTCGATCCCGCTATTCTGCATTATACCGGCACTAAAAAACCATGGGGGATTTGGGTAAACTGGCGACGTTCAATAGCCTTTGCCCGCTTTTACCGCCACGTCATGACCAATGAGATATTCTACGCTTTTGTCCGGCACCGCCGCATATCCTGGTGGAAAAAGAAGTTCCGAGCCAAATAGGTCCAAGCGTTTACAATGCATCAGGCGCGCGTCTTGGATAACTTCTCAAACCAGTGGTCTACTTGACCTGCGATCCCACGTCTGTGCGTGCGCAACGAAAACAGGTCAGCGACAATCGACGCAAATTCTCGTGTCGCTTTGGTTGATTTGAAACCAGGCCAACCGTCAGCCAGCAACTGCCCCATAGCAACTTGCTCATTGTCCCATTTGTTGTTGGGAAGCCAACGCTGCTCCACGAGCTCGTGAAGCAGCTGCGCAGCATGAACTGCGCCGGCTCCCGTCATGTACAGATCTCCACCCGTAACCAGTCTCGGGGATGTCCCAACAAGCCCCTCGACCCTGCCCTTTCTAATTTGTTTCAGGCCCCAGGGCGTTGGGGACGCTGCAAACGACGCATCCCGAAACTTTTCCAACCATTTTCGGGATAATAGGCCGTCAGCCATGTCCTGCCTGAAAAAGCGGGAGAGACCCGCATCGACCCACAACATCTTGGCGCTGTCGCCTTCTTCTACCGCGACCCGTTTAAGCATGTCGAATTTAGACATCACCAAAAGCGCATAGCGGGGCAAAGTGAAGGTCAAATCCTGGCTATCCAAGGAAATCCCTATGCGGTCAACCTGTTCTTCCCACCGCATCGGATACCATTCCACGATAGGTACCTGAACCAGGCGGTCCCCAGGTTTGGGATGGATTTGACCTAGTTCGATACTGGGATCGAGAAAGACAGTGAAGCGGACCGGCAGTCGAAGTGTTGCATTCAGCCATCCAATATACTGCTCGATCGGACGTCCCACCCCGCCTCGCCCAATATCGTACAAGGCTGTGACAGCGATGATATTGTCAAACACGAGAGTACCCATCCTATGTGAGCTGTCTGGGCGTTTGGATCACTCCAACTGCCAGGTTGCAAGTATTCTCTCACCTCGAGCGTCAAGTGACCCATGTGTCACTGTGAACCGCACCGGGTTTGCCGGAGGCTCCAACTCCTGAGTAGGATGGAGCATGACGAGCAAGACGACGAACAAGTTTTCGAGTGAGGTTCGCACCCGTGCAGTGCGGATGGTGCAAGAGCATGGTGGAGAGTATCCATCCCGCTGGGCGGCCGTTGTGTCGGTTGCCGG
>NZ_LAPV01000182.1 GCF_000971275.1 Devosia psychrophila
CATGACCCGCAACACCCGCTTGGCGTTGACGACCGGTTTGCCTTCGAGCCGGCGCTGCCGGTTGATCAACGCGGTGACGCGGCGATAGCCATAGGTCGGGCGCTTGTCGATGATCGGTCGCATCTCGGCCAGCAGGTTGGCATCGTCTGGTTTGCGATAAGGACCACGCGGGACAACGGGCGTCGCGGCGCGCTCGATCAGGTTGGACCGGGTGACGCCCAGGGTTCTGGCAATAGCGCTCATCGGGAACCGTCCTCGGCAGCGTTCCAGGACACCAAGGGCAAGCTGTGTTTTTTTGGGCGAGCGACCTCAAGGGCTTCCTTGAGGATCTCATTCTCCATGGTCTTGCGGCCCAGCACCCGCTCGAGATCGCGGACGCGCTTCTCCAACTCCCGGACTCTTGAAGCGGCGACGACATCTTCGTCGGCCTCCACGGCGGCATGACCGCCTTCCAGCATGCGGCGCTTCCAGGCAAACAGCTGGGAGGGAGAGATGCCTGCGCGTCGGGCAACGTAGGAAACACCCATGCCGGGCGGCATGGCTTCTTCAACCAGGCTGACCTTCTCTGCCACCGACCAGCGGCGGCGGCGTTGCACGGAAGTAATGACTTCGACACGGCTGAACGGGACGTCAGAGGCTTTGGACATAGTCGTACTCATAGGCGCATGCCTATGCCTTATCGGCTAGGCCGACTGTCCGGTCAAAACGGGGTGCGCGCCATAGGTCCTGCTGACAAAGTACGGCAATCCATACCCATGCAGCGGCTAAAGCGAGGAAGGCCGCGAAGGATTTCGCGGTCTTTTCGAAGCGTGTGGCGATGCACCGGAAATGTCTGCTGACGCGCTTGGCTTCCCCATCCAAGTACCCTGTCCGAAGACGGTTTCAGTGAACTCGCGCGGCAGGTCGTCTTGCCGCGGCGAACCGTGTGGATCGAGGGAGGCGCCGACAACAGCTTTGCATTGTCCGCGTGTACGCCGCAAGTTCGGTCTGCGACCCCCGAGGGCGGACCCATCCTCTGGTGCTATTCAATCTAGATAACAGTGTTGCGTTCACGATGTAGATTCAATGCCGCCGAGACATCTATAGACTCACTCCCCTAACGGCGCGCCGTAAGCCTTCGGTGAGGGCCGCCTTGCGATAGTGGTGTCTAGCGCTGATGCTGCGCTCATAAGGACGCAGTTAAGAGCGCAGCACAATGCATATGACGGTAATTTCGGGCTCGGAGCGTCGACGTCGCTGGAGCGCGGCGGAGCGAGAAGAGATTGTGTTGGCGTCGTTCGCGCCGGGCGCGGTGATTGCCGAGGTCGCTTGGCAGTTCGATGTGTCCACCAGTTTGATCTACAAGTGGCGCCGCGACGCTCAACAGACCGCGGCGATGTTTGTGCCAGCCGTAATGGCAGAGGACGAGGGTTCTTTGGTGCCGGACGTGCCTGGAGGTGTCCTTGCAGATAGTCCGGCGATCCGGCTGGACCTGGCCGGAGGGACAACGGTGAGCATTGCCGCGACGGCGCCCGCTCGGTTGGTACTGGAGGTGCTGCGTGCACTGCGATGATCCCGGTTCGCTCCGATGTTCGTGTGTGGCTGGCCAGCGGCCATACCGATATGCGCAAGGGGATGGGTGGCTTGGCGCGCCTGGTCCAGGAAGGGCTGGGGCGGGATCCGTTCGCCGGGGACGTCTTCGTGTTTCGGGGACGCAATGGGTCGCTGATCAAGGCGCTCTGGCATGATGGCATCGGACTGTCGCTGTACGCCAAGCGCCTGGAGCGCGGGCGCTTCATCTGGCCGTCCACTGTGGGCGGCGTGGTGCATCTCAGCGGCGGCCAGATGAGCTATCTGCTCGAAGGGATCGACTGGCGCAACCCGCAGCAGAGCTGGCGTCCGACGCGGGCGGGATAGGCGGGCATTTTTCCCTGATGTAGGGGCATTTTTCGCTTCAC
>NZ_LAPV01000183.1 GCF_000971275.1 Devosia psychrophila
GCATTGCGCAATCTTTCCGCCGCCCTGGAATCGACGCCAATCGAAAAGCCGGCGCCTGCCGTGCCGGTCAAGAAATCTGTGACACCGGACTATCTCATCTGCCTTGAGGATGGAAAGAAGTTCAAATCGCTCAAGCGCCACTTGCGCACCCACTACGATCTCTCGCCGGACGAGTACCGAGAGAAGTGGGGCCTTCCTGCCGCCTATCCGATGGTCGCGCCAAGCTACTCCGCGACCCGCTCGTTGCTGGCCAAGGCCAATGGGCTGGGGCGGAAGATAGAGGCGGTCGAAGAGCCCGCCAAGGCGGCCCGGAAGAAGATCGGACTTCGGCTTAAGGGAAGTCTGTAGCGGCGACCCCGCCGCAGAGACTTTTGAAGAGCGCGAGAGGGGCGAAGCATTTCCCTCTTGCGGCAGCCAGAAGAGGTCGAACCATTTCTGCACGCCCTCGCGCCACCGGCCTCCGAAAGGGAGAGGGGCTGCGGCTTGCCGCGATCAGCGTCTAGTCTGGCAGATTGCGTCGTCTGTCGTACAAGGGCCGAGAGCGCGTTGCCTTTCCTGCCGGTGGCCAGCGTGTCCACACCATCGCGAAGCACCTCGTCCCAGCCGCCATCCGGTAGGGAAGCATCGTTGTCTGGCCCGCACCCTTGAACGGAATGCCTCACACCGCATGCTGCGCCCCATTGTGTCCCGAACTGTGCCAATACCGGGAGTCCTCGAACGGATTTCGGCGCTGCCGCTGCTGCCGCTCGTCGCCGCGATCCGGGGCGAGATCCTTGCGAGGATCTGCACGGAGATCCTGCGCGAGATCTGCGCCCACTTTTTGCAAAGATCCTCGCGCAAGTGTCTGACGCTCGGCCGCCGCCGCCAGCTCGCGCGGAATCTCGATCTCGCTGCGCACGCCCATGTGCTCCGCGACCCCGCGCCGTTCGGCATAATCGCGCGTATAATCGAGCGTCGTTTTCTTCGCGCCCGACCGGCCGAGCCGATTGCCAAGCTGCTTGAATGCCAGCTCGTCGGCGCTGTGGACTTTCCAGCTATTCCGCTCGGCCTCCTGGCCGTCCGGAATCCGCACCGTCTGCGAGCCGACATGCTCAAGCCCGATTTTATCGCCGGGCTGCGGCGCAGCCTCTTTCATCGCCCGTTCGAGGTCCACGCCCCAAATCGTGTGTTGCTTGCCGGCGTCAGTTTCCAGTGTCACAAAATAGCTGTCGCGGTTCTTCGGCCTTGTGCTCATAGGGCGCAGCTCCATGCTCGACCAGCCGACCGGGCGCCAAGCTTTGGTCGGCGCGGCAGTAGGCGAACTCGTCCCTGCCGGCGTAGAGCTGCGCGCTGTCCCTGTGCCGGGTCATCGCGACATAGGTCAGATGCCGGTCCATCGTCCCCGACGCCAGCACAAAGGCGAGATCGACCGTCGCGCCCTGGTTCTTGTGGATCGTCGTCGCATAGCCATGGTCGATCGCGTTATAATCGTTCATCGTGACCGATATGGCGCGCGCGCCCTTCTCCCCGCTGCGCGCTGCGCCGTCGAGCCGGGCTACCATGTGGCCTAGCTCGACGGTCTCGACCGTCCCGAGCATGCCATTCTTCACGCCGAGGCGGGATGCGGACGAATACTTGGACTACCCGGAGGTAATTCATGTATTCCTACGAAGACAGAGTTCGAACGGTCGAGTTGTACATCAGGCTCGGCAAACGTGTTAAGGCGACCATTCGTCAGCTTGGGTATCCAACTAAGAATGCCCTGAAGGGCTGGTGCCGGGAATTCGAGCAACGTCTTGATTTGCATGTGGGCTGTGCAGTCCGGCCCCACAAGTATTCTCAAGTTCAGAAGGAGGCGGCTGTTGAGCACTACCCAGC
>NZ_LAPV01000184.1 GCF_000971275.1 Devosia psychrophila
GGCTTGCCGGCAGCAACCAGACTCTGAAGAATGTCCCTGCCCCGCCCGTCGGGTTTCTTCATTTAGTCGCCCTCCCCCAGGCCTGATGGACCAATTTCTCAATGTCGCCATTGACGGCGTCCATCGATTCAAGCGCCCGGTCGTAGGTCTGGCGATTCATGGATTCACGAGGGGCTTCATAGACCGTCTGTTTGGACAGGCCGGCGTCCGAAATGGCAGTCGATTTGACCATCATCGGCGTCAGCACGCGCTCACCGAAGAGATTGCGCAAGAAGGCCACAATCTGGTTCTGCGGGCCGTCGTTGGGTTCATGCCGGGTGACGAGATATCGCATCCAGTCATAATTGAGGTTGCCGCCGTTATCGCGCACGACCGCTAGCAATTGCGACGTCATGGCCAAAAACTGGTTCATCGAGGCGACATCGAGCATCTGCGGGTGAACGGTGATCAGGACAGCGGTTGCAGCGCATAGCGCCGACATGGTCAGAAAACCAAGCTGGGGCGGGCAGTCGATGACCACGACGTCGTAGTCGTCCGCAACACTTTGCAAGGCGCTCGCGACCCGCATGAAAAACAGGCCATCGTCGTCGTGCGTGCCGCTCGAGAGAACACGAGGCGTGTCATGCTCGAATTCGTGCAATTCAAGATTGCCGGGTACGAGGTCAAGGCCGGCAAAATAGGTTTTGCGGACGATCTCGGAGAGCGGCCGGCGCTGCTCGTCGTACCGGATGGCGCCATAGAGCGTCATGTTGTCAGCCACGTCGAATTCGGGCTGATAACCGAACAGGGCCGACATCGACGCCTGTGGGTCAAGATCGACTGCAAGAACACGATGTCCATGGAGGGCAAGATACTGCGCGAGGTGAGTCGCAGTGGTGGTCTTGCCGGAACCACCCTTGAAATTGGTGACAGCAATGACCTGAAGGTGTTCGCCGTCCTTACGCCATGGGACGTAGGAGGTCTTGCCTTTGGTAAGGTGCTGACGCAGGGCATGGACCTGCTCCAGGGAATAGCGCCGCCGTCCGGTAGGCGCCTTCTCAGGAATCGGGCCAGCTTCGTCTGTCGCTAGGTTCCGGATATAGCTTTCGGTGACGCCAATCAGCTTTGCGGTTTCTGCAGTAGAAAAAGTACGGAGCTCTTTTTGGGCTTCAGGCGGAAACAAGCGTTCCCTAAGGACCTGGAGCTGCGAGCCCAAAGCCTGAGAATCTTCCCAGATCGTTTCATCGAACGCTGGCCCGCCCTTGGGTCGCGAATTTGCAGCTACAACTGGTTTCATCGTGAAAGTCGCAAAATAGAGCCACTCTTGTTAATTTCCGCAAATTGACCCGAGTCCTGTGGGCCGGTCAAGTAATATTGGGTTAATGGATCCCTAACAGCCGGTAAGAGTGCGTCTATCATCATGAGTTCGTTGCACTTTTTGTAAATTGTCAGCTGACAATTCAATGACCTGACGCTTGGGTGCCTCCCTCGTAGCCGATACCAATAAACGCGACTCACCATTCAAGGCAGCTCCAACAGAAGCGCCGCGGGAGTCGCTCGCTTCATTTCGCCGCGGACCGTCCCAAGCTGGTCTTGACGATTAGGGGTTAGCGATAGCTAGACCATCCCTACTCTGCAGTGGCCAATGGCTTCCTGGTAAGCGCTGAAGACTCCTCCACCTGCCTGGAAAATCTGCCCGTAACCGCTAAGTGCAGCGACCGCCGACTCATTGGTTCGATCTAGGTATGCGTAATAGGACCACCCTGTCGCCTATCGGATTTGATAGGGTGCAGCGGGCCGCGTGCTGTGGTGCTTTGCGAACATGCACTCAACGCAAGGCAGGACGATGGAAGTC
>NZ_LAPV01000185.1 GCF_000971275.1 Devosia psychrophila
GCCGTGCAGACCGGGCGCAGCATTTCTGACCGCGTCATCTTGCAGCTTTCCCCGTCGGATCATCGCATGGACCAGAAAATGCGAACCATGATCTGGGGGATTTCTATTTCACTGAGTGAACTTGATAGCGATGACCGCGGGATCGCCCAAGACTTGGCTCGGTTTGCCATGTCCGCAGCGGAGTTCGGGCTCTACAGCTTCGCCTATGGAGCCAATACCATCGGAAAAGCTGCGGTCGTAGTCAACGCCGGCTTCGATTACATTTGCGGGACGGCCGTCCATAGTACGGTTCCCACTCCACGCCCCCATTCGCGGTTTACGCCTTTATTCGGCGATAATGCTGCGCAAGCCGGAGACGCAGAACGTCAGGCTAGTGGGAGAAGGAGCCCCCGTTTCGCGCCACTCAATCCAAATTCTACCCTTACGTTCCCCGATAGACAGCAGCATGCCTGCCGTATTCCCAACGTGTCCGCGTCTGGGGCTGCTGTGCTGAGTTCTGCTGCGGTAGAAGTAGGATCGTACCTAGCCATTGGGTGCATCGGGGCGCAGGTGACCCGGGTTGCCAAAGGTGGATTTTCCGTCAGGTTTCTTGAAGTACAGCAGCCCTCTGTAATCGAAATCGCTCTTCAGACGCCCCTTGCTGGGGACAAGCTTCTGGTAAACCTGAGGGTTCTTAGCGGTTAATATAGTAAGCCGCGCAACATTGACGCTGCGTCCTGATTTATTTCCCCCCCTTTCCAGGCATTGTTCAACGCCTACCGGAGTAACAGTGCGCAAAGATCCTCGCGGCCCAGAAGACGACCTAGCGATGAGCATCCTAGAGGCCAGCTCAAACTGCATCATGGTTCTGGATTTGGACGGCCAGATCACCTCTCTTAACGATGCTGGTGCCCGTTCGCTGGAGTTGGAGAACCGGCAAGCCTTGGATGGACAGGATTGGACCGACCTTTGGTCAGGACAATATCATTCTGACGCTAGCGACGCCATAAAAGGCGCACGACGTGGACAGCGAGGCGGCTTCACAGCGAATTGCCTTTCTGCTCGTGGTACGGTCTTGTGGTGGGACGTAGTTGTGAGTCCGGTCAAAACAGCCAGTGGCGATGTTGCACGTATTGCTGTGATCGCTCACGATCTCACTGAGACCAGGAGAGCATCCGAGGAAGTAGACGTTGCCCGCAATAGCCTGGACGCGGTTCTGAGCAGCACCACTGACAGCATTGTAGTAGTCGACCACGATTGGAACGTGATTTATCTAAACAAGCGGGCTGCTAGCAGTGTTGGGCGTAATGGACGCTTGGCAATCGGCGAAAACATCTGGGAGGCTTACCCGGAGCAGGTAGGGACAGTGTTCCACGAGAACTATATCCG
Organism: Devosia psychrophila; assembly: GCF_000971275.1. GTDB lineage: Bacteria > Pseudomonadota > Alphaproteobacteria > Rhizobiales > Devosiaceae > Devosia > Devosia psychrophila. Next base: position 1,369 of record NZ_LAPV01000185.1, read on the forward strand.
CGCGTTAAAAACACAGACGCCCGTGACGTTCGAAGGATACTTGATAGAACTGGGTGTTTGGCTCGAGGTGCGTGCTTTCCCCACCGGAAGTAGCTTGTCGATCTTTTTTCATGACATCACGGAGGCCAAAAAGACGCGTGATGAGATTTACCGCTTAGCTCATCATGATGCGCTTACGGGTCTGCCAAACCGGGCTATGTTCCTGAAGAAGTTGGAAACCTCCTTGGCGGAAGCCGTCGTGAGTAGGGGCTCCCGCGCCGTGGTGCATGTCGATCTGGACGACTTCAAAAACATCAACGACACTTTGGGACACGACGCTGGTGACGCGATGCTTTTGGCTGCAGCGCAGCGACTGAGAAAATGGGTTCCAGCTAGCGGACTTGTTGGTCGCGTTGGTGGGGATGAATTTGCTCTGCTCTTGTGTGAAGACATAAGCCTGTCCCAAGTCGAAATAC
>NZ_LAPV01000186.1 GCF_000971275.1 Devosia psychrophila
GCTTGTCGAGCGGGGATTGATCGAGCCTGGGCATGCCTTCGGGACGGAGGACGGCGAACGCCGCTTCGCCGCCGGAGACCAGATTGTTTTCCTCAAGAATGAGGGATCGTTGGGTGTCAAGAACGGCTCGATTGCTCGCGTCGTTGAAGCGAGCAAGGGTCGGATTGTCGCGGAGATCGGTGACGGCCCCAGTGAGACCCGCCACCGGGTCGAGGTCGAGCAGCGCTTCTACCGCAACATCGATCACGGTTATGCCACGACTACCCACAAGAGCCAGGGTGCGACCGTCGATCGGGTGAAAGTGCTGGCGACGCTGTCGCTGGACAAGCACTTGACCTACGTCGCGATGACCCGACATCGGGAAGACGTGGCGCTCTACTATGGCAGGCGCTCCTTCGACAAAGTCGGCGGGCTGGTTGAGGTGCTCTCCCGGCGCAATGCCAAGGAAACAACTCTCGACTATGACGGGAGTAGGCTCTATTCCGCTGCGCTCCGTTACGCCACCACGCGCGGCCTCCATGCCGTCCGCGTCGCCCGAACTCTGGTCTCCGATCGACGCCACTGGATCATCCGCCAGAAGGCGCGACTGGAAGGGCTGGCAACGCGCCTCGCGACCATCAGTGCGCGTCTCGGCGTAATCAGAACCTCTCCATCCTCAGCCACTGTAAGGAGTGAGCCGATGATCCCTGGCATAGGCAGTTTTGCCAAAACTGTCACCGACGTGGTCGAGGAACGCCTGGTGGCCGACCCGGCATGTAAGCGCCAGTGGAAAGAAGTCTCGGATCGCTTCCGCGACACCTATGCCGATCCGGCAGCTGCGTTGTCTGCCATGAAGTTCGATGTGGTCATCAACGACCCGAAGCACAGCAAAGCCGTTCTCGAAAAGCTCGAACAGGGACCCGCTGCGTTCGGACCGCTCAAAGGCAAATCAGGTCTGCTGGCTTCGCGACAGGAGAAAGCCGATCGTTCAAACGCCGAACGCAGCGGACCAACCATTCGGCTCGAGATCGAGCGCTATCTACGGGCTCGAGCTAACGCCACGGTGCGGATCGAAGCCGAGGAGCAGAAGTCGCGGGCAGGGGTGCGCGTTGATATTCCGGCGCTGTCGTCGGAAGCGGTTGTGATACTGGAAAAAGTCCGCGACGCCATTGATCGTAACGACCTGCCATCAGCGCTTGGCTTTGCCTTGGCCAACAGATTGGTCAAAGCCGAAATTGGCGGATTCAACGCCGCCATTGCCGAGCGTTTCGGGGATCGGGCTTTCCTCGGCATCAACGCCAACCGACCCGATGGACCGGCGTTCGATGCCATGGCTGCGGGTCTCAAAGCCAATGAACGCGAGAAGCTCGCGACGGCCTGGCCGGTCATGCGGGCCGCTCAAAAGCTCGCTGCGCATGAAAAGACCGACCAGGCCATCAAGGAACGCCAGGCGATCGAGAAACACCGCACCGCGACGAGAGGATTGTGATGGTGCGGCAGCGAAAGATTGCTATCGGCGCCCTGGCAGTGGGCGCTGGTATTCTTTTGGCTCTTGTCGCCGGCGGCTTTTGGGGCGGGCTGCGTCTCAATCTCACGCCGAGTTATCCGCTCGGCATTTGGCGTATCGAGCCTCTTGATCGAGAAGCGGTCGTTGGCGATCTGGTGTTCATCTGCTCGCCCACTACGCCAGCATTTGTGCTGGGTGTCGAGCGCGGCTATCTGCCCACCGGTCTGTGTCCGGGCGGCACAGGCCCACTGATCAAGAACGTGGTCGCCGTCGCCGGCCAGGTCGTCGATATCGAA
>NZ_LAPV01000187.1 GCF_000971275.1 Devosia psychrophila
CCCCTGCGTCCAATATCAATTAACGCTCATTGATAGTCCACGTTTATTAATCCGCTCAGTGGATGAGGAGCTTTATCGCCGCAGGTTCGACGGTCAGTTCGATGGCGACGTCAATGGCCAACTGGCCGCCCCGCGCGGCGCTGATGAGCGCTTTGAAAATCGTATTGCTCTGGTGCCGGCACCACACTTCCAGATAGGCTCCCAGATTTACGATCTTGATGATCTTGACCGGCAACACGTTGACTGGATGTTCGGTCGAGGTGTTCACCTCAATCCAACGCAGGGCTTCTGGCCGAATACTACAGAATGCGATTTCCGAGGAAACCGTAGCAGGGGAAGCGGCCAGCAGCTCCAGACCGGTTTCGGCAATCCGGACCCGCTGGATGCCCCCGCCATTGGCAGTCGGGGTAACGGCGAAGATGTTCGACTTTCCGATAAAATCGGCGACGAACGTCGACTGTGGTGCGCGGTAGAGCTCTGAGGGGGATCCAACCTGAGCAATGACGCCTTCGTGCATGACCACGATCCGGTCGGACATGGCCATTGCTTCCTCCTGATCGTGGGTCACATAAACGAAGGTGATGCCCAGTTCGCGCTGAACATCCTTGAGCTCGATACGCATGGCTTCGCGCAGCTTCAGGTCGAGGTTCGAGAGCGGCTCATCCAACAGCAGAAGCGATGGACGGGGGGCGATGGCCCGAGCGAGGGCGGTGCGTTGTTGCTGACCGCCCGATAGCGCTTTGGGGTAGCGGTGTTCGAAACCATCGAGATGAACACTCTGCAGTGCCTTCTTGACCTGAGTGTCGACCTCGTCTCGGCTCTTGCCCTGCATCTTGAGGCCGAAACCGACATTTTGGGCGACGGTCATATGGGGGAACAGGGCGTAGTTCTGGAACACCAGGCCGACCTGACGTTTTTCCGGCGGCACGCCGCTCTGTTCGACACCACGGATCCTGATCTGCCCGCTTGAGGGCGCGATAAAGCCTGCGATCATGTTCAGAGTGGTGGTTTTACCGCATCCCGAGGGGCCGAGGATGCTGACGAACTCGCCATGGGGCACGACAAGGTCGATTTCACGCACGATTTGGCTGGCGCCAAAATTCTTGCTTAAATTGATCAGCTCGATATCGCTGGTGCTCATTTGCTTCCTCCGTGGATCTGGGCTGAAAACCCGCCAATTTTTTCAAAGACGAAAATCACCGCCAGCACGAAGAGCAGCGAGGCGACATTGACTGCCGCCAGCACTGGGTCGAGGCTGTATTCGAGATAGTTGATGACAGTGATGGGCAGGGTGGTTTGGCCGGGCCGGACCAGAAAGACCGACAGCGGAATGTTGTTGAAGGAGATGATGAAGGCAAAGGTCATGCCGGAGAAAACGCCCGGCTTGATGATGGGGATCAGCAGGTGACGGATGCGCTGGGCTTTGGTGGCACCCAGGCTCTGGCCAGCCCGATCCAGGTTCCTGTCGAAATTGAACATCGCCGTGGCGATCATCCGCACGGCGAATGGCAGGGTCAGGATGATGTGCGCAGCGA
>NZ_LAPV01000188.1 GCF_000971275.1 Devosia psychrophila
CGTCCGGCTCGGGCAAATCGACCTTGATGCGGGCGGTCTATGGCGACTTTTCCACCGGCCTGCGCATCGGCAGCGGCAGCATTATCGGGCAGTTCGAGGACAAGCAGACCGGTGCTGTGATCGAGGCACCGTCGAGCCAGTTCGCGCCGCTGTGGTGGGATCAGCTGAGCTATATACCGCAAGGCTCGATGAGCGTGCTCAATCCGCTGATGAAGGTCGAGCAGCAGGTAGTCGACGGGTTGCCGGCCCGCGAACGACATGGCAGCCGGGCTGATTTGCGGCAACGGATCTCCGAATTCCTCGGCGCTTTCGGGCTTGAGGCCAATGTGCTCGATGCCTATCCGCATCAATTATCGGGCGGCATGCAGCAGCGCGTGCTCGTGGCAATCGCCGCCTTTGTCAATCCCAAACTGATCCTGGCCGATGAGCCAACCACCGCGCTCGACGTGGTAGTGCAGAAAAAGATCTTGTTGATGATGGTCGAAATCCAGCGCCGCCAGCGCAATGCTTTGGTGCTCGTCTCCCATGATCTTGGCGTCCACTACCAGATCACCGACCGGCTGGTGATCATGTATCAGGGTAAAATCGTCGAGCAGGGGCCGACCGCGCAAATCTTCGGCGATCCACAGCATAACTATACCAAGAACCTGATCGCTTCGTTACCGCGGCTGCGTGGCAAACGGGCTGTTGAAGCCGTGGGAGCGTCGGTATGAGCAGCCCACCCATTCTCGAAGTGCGCAATCTGACGCGAGCCTATCGCAAAGGCGGTTTTTTTGGCGGCACAGACTTCAAGGCGGTCGACGATGTGTCGTTTACGCTGCCGGCTACGCCCCAAGTGTTTTCCATCGTGGGAGAGTCCGGGTCGGGCAAGACCACGATCGCGCGGATGATCCTGCGGCTGGTGGAGCCTAGCGAAGGCAGTATCAGCCTGCTGGGCCGGCCGTTGACCGGCAAGGCGTCGCAGCGCATCAACAACGACGAGTTCCGGCGGTTGGTGCAGCCGATCTTCCAGAACCCGTTCGAGGCGTTTAGCGCTTACCTACCGGTTGAGGCTTATTTGCGGCGCACGGCCATCAACCTCAAAATTGCGAACAACGACCAGCAGGCCATAGAAGCGTCCGACATGGCGCTGAAATCGGTGGGGCTGAGCTATGAACGCATCCGCGGCAAATACATCCGCCAGTTTTCCGGCGGCGAATTGCAGCGCATCAGCGTGGCGCGGGCGCTGATACCCAAGCCCAAGCTGATCGTGGCCGACGAGCCGGTGTCGATGGTCGATGCCTCGCTGCGCATGTCGATCGTCAACCTGTTCCGCCAGATCGTCGAGGAGCAGGGCGTGTCCTTCATCTACATCACGCACGACCTTTCGACCGCCTATTACCTATCAGACCAGGTGTCGATCATGAATAC
>NZ_LAPV01000189.1 GCF_000971275.1 Devosia psychrophila
TGAAATATACGTCCTTGCGCAAGACCGCGTTGGAGCCCGTCGATGTGGATGTGGTTTTCTACATTTCGGGCCGCGACGCGGCCAAGGAAACTCTCGATAGCCTCAGTGAGACGATCTACGAACTCTTGATCAAGATCTACCCCACCAAGGCGGTCGACGACTTCCAGATTCAGCGGAAGGCGGCAACGGTGCAGTTCGTCGGTTCCGGGCTCAGCGTCGATATCGTGCCAGTGATCGAAGATGAGGCCCGTCCCAATTACGGGTGGCAGTACGATGTTAACGACGGCACGAAGATGCAGACCTGTGCCCCCTGCCAAATTCAGTTCGTGCGGGACAGGAAAAACCAGGACAGTGACTTTCGAACGCTGGTCAGGCTCGCCAAGAAATGGCGCAACTACGCGGAGCTCAAGCCGCTCAAGTCCTTCACCATCGAACTGATCGCGGCCCATGTCCTCGCAACCGAAGGCAAGGCGGGGTCGGTCGAGCAGCGCTTCCGCGATTTTCTGCAGTACATCGCGCGATCGGGGCTGAATGATCGCATCAGCTTCCCCGAAAACACCCTTCCTCTCGGCGTCTTCGCTGATCCCGTCGTGATCATCGATCCAGTCTACAGTTTGAACAACGTAGCAAGCCGTATCTCTGAAGCAGAGCGCGTGCAGATCGTTGCCGCTGCCCAAGAGGCTTGGGAAACGGCGACCTTCGCATCCGTCGAGGACGACAATGCCGTCTGGAAAGAACTGTTCGGACCGGGTTTCAAGGTGGAGGATTGAAATGAGCCAGACCCGGACCGCCTCGGCTTCGGCCACCTACACCACAGTCGATGTCGAAAACGTGGTTCGCCGCGTCAAGACCGATCTGATCATGATTGCCGAAAGCACCGGAGCTTGGACCGCCTCCAAGACAGCGGACTACGCCCACGACATCGAAGTGCTGGCTAAAGCCGGCTACCTTGCCTGGGTCGACGTGACGCTGCTGCAGAATGGCAACGAGCTCAAGGCCACGCGTTTCCATGTCGACGAAGAGTCGGGCTCGCTGACCGCAAGTCGCCCCGGCGGTGTGCTCTGGCCCCGTGTCCCCGGCGCCAATCTCAGGATCATCATCAGCTACACCGACGCTTACACAGTGGCCGCCCGAGAAGCGACAAATGGCAAGTTGAAGATCGGTTGGACCACGAGTTTCGACGACACCAGTCACTCGTGCCTCTCTTCCGCCGGCGGAAGGAACTACGTGAGCAATGCCTATGGCATGCAGAGAAAGGATTGGGCGGCATGAGCCACTCAAACATCTTTGATCGCGAGACGCCCCTCCCGACCCAGGTGTGACTCGACCGGGAAAAGACCTTGTTGGGCTGACTGTTCGGTTCTGGTCTGGTGCCCTATCGGCTGTGGAAGTCGTTAATG
>NZ_LAPV01000019.1 GCF_000971275.1 Devosia psychrophila
CCTCCCACCCGTTTGACTACTATCGCCGCCAAGGACGATGCGCTGTTCAAGTCGAACTCGATCCAGGGCAGTGCCATTACCGTCTATGCCTCTAATGGTGCGCCGACCAACGTCATCATGCGCTGGGCCAAGGTCGACAGCGCAGCGTCAGGCGGCCAGGATGTGTGGAACATGTTCTATGCATCCAATACCCTCGCCACCGGTGCCGAGACTATGTGGACCAATCTCGGCCAAGACTACACGTTCAAGGGCGACGGCACGCTGCTGAACGACGTTCCTTCGGTGACCATTCCCAACCTCACCGTGAACGGTGTCAATGTCGGCGAGGTCCAGCTCAACCACGGCAAGGCCGGCATTACCCAGTTCAACGACGTGAACGGCACCGTCAGCACCTCGACGATGATGCAGAACGGCTATGGCGCGGGCGAGTTCGTCTCGGTGGCCATCAATGACAGCGGCCGCGTCACGGCCACCTATACCAATGGCGAGCGTATCGACATGGCGCAGGTGGTGACGGCGGAATTCAACGCCATCAACAAGCTAAAGCGCCTCGACGGCGGCGTGTTTTCCTCCACTTCGGAATCCGGTGAAGCCATTCTGGACCTGTCCGGTTCGGGGGTCATGGGTGGGGCGCTCGAAGCATCCAATACCGATATTTCGGACGAATTCACCAAACTGATCGTGACGCAGCAGGCCTACGCGGCCGGCACCCGTATCGTCAGTGCCGCCGACAAGATGCTGCAAGAAGCACTGAACATGATCCGCTAAGCGAAGCTGGACTTTACCGGTTCGGGGCCTTGCGCTCCGCATCTGGTTTCCTTGTGAGGAGCCCGACTGATGGGTCTGACGACGTCGCTCACCAATGCTGTATCCGGTCTGCGGGTCAATCAGGATTCTCTCGACATCCTGAGCCGCAACATCGCGAATTCCGGTACTCCGGGATATCACAAGCAAGCCAACACCATCGTCGACTACAACAGCCAGTCGAGCAGCTATGCTCGCACTGTCGGAGCTACCCGCGCATTCAATACCAGCCTCCAGACCTACTATACCCGCCAGGTGTCTGACACGGCCAACTCCGGCATCCAGGCCAGCTATCTCGACCGCCTGCAGGGCTTCCTTGGCAAGCCCGGCACGGCTGGCTCGCTGGATACGCTGTTTACGGGCCTGCAGAATTCATTGCAGGGCATTGCTACCAGTCCCGATGACTACACGGCCAGGTCGCAAGCCGTTACGTCAGCCCAGAACATGGTGGAAACGCTCAATAGGCTTTCCGGCACCATCCAGGGCATGCGCCAGGAAACCGAAGGCCAGATCGCCTCCGACGTCCATAACCTCAACGGCATGTTGAACTCGCTGTCCGAGGTCAATGGGCGGATGCTCGACCTGGGCATGACTGGCGGGGCCCGGGCGGCGCTGCTCGATCAGCGCGACCGGCTGGTTTCGTCCGTCGCCGAAATGATCGACGTGCGTGCCGACTATCGCCCTGACGGTACCGTGGCGCTGATGACGCGCTCCGGCGTCGGCCTGCTCGACAACGGTGTATCTACTTTCAGCTTCGAGAGCGCCGGCAGTCTTTCACCCAATGCCACCTTCGATGCGACTGCAACGGATTCTGAGGTGGGCAAAATGATGCTCACCACGCCATCAGGCCTTACCATCGATCTCGTAGCTCATGGCGTCTTGCAAGGTGGCGAGCTGGGCGGACTGATCACCCTCAGGGACAAGACGCTGGTTGAAGCGCAGGCTCAGTTGGACGAGATCGCGTCCAACCTGGCGCTGGCGTTTTCGACCAACCAGAAGGCCGGTTCCGCCACTCCGGCGGGTAACCCGCCGGGGCTCGACCTCGACCTGACCAGCATGCAGCCCGGCAACGACATCCTGCTCACGTATTCGGTGGGTGGCGTCGACAAGCGCGTCCGTATCGTCAACACCAAGGATGCATTCGATTATACCGACGCGACGGGCCAGAAGGTTATTGGCGTCGACCTGTCCAACGGCAGTGCTGCACGCGACGCTTTGCAGAGCAAGGTTCCCGGTCTCAGATTTGACAGCACCGGCCCCACCAATCTGCGTGTTCTTGATGACGCCACCAATCCAGCCAACGCTGTAGTGATCAAATCAGGTGTGTCGCGCACCACGTCGACCGGCGTTCGGGACGCCGGGCTGGGCTTCGATCTGTTCGTCGATCAGGGCAACGCGGGTTTTACCAACAACCTCGACACTGACCCACCGCAGAAGCAGGGCTTTGCGGCCCGTATTTCAATCAATTCCGAGGTTCTAGCCGACAACCGCCTGATGGTGCAGTCCACGACCGGTGGCACCTTAGGTGATGATGGTCGCGCCAAGCATGTGATCGAACAGCTCAAAAACATGAAGTTCGTTTCGGGTGGTGACCCGATCTCGAGCAGCGGTCAGTTCCAGCTCAGCGGCAGTCTGGGCGAGATGATCTCGCAGGTGGTGGGTTTCCAAGGCTCGACGGTTAATGCGGCCTTGACCAAACGCGACGACCGCCAGCTAACGCTCGACACTATCGTTGACCAGATGGACAGCGAATATGGCGTCAATGTCGACGAGGAAATGGCCCGGTTGATGGAATTGCAGAATGCCTACGCGGCCAACGCCCGCGTAGTCTCGATAGTCAAGGAATTGCTAGACGCCCTGTTCGCGGCGACTTGAGGAGTAGGGTAAGATGATCGTCAACAAATCGATGTTTCCGGTACAGACCGGTTTCGGCGTCATCTCCAAGATGCAGGACAAATTTGCCACGCTGCAAATGCAGCTTGGAACCGGTGACAAGGCCTCCAAGCTTTCAGAGATGGGCCGCGATTTGCCGCTGTCGCTGTCGGTGCGCTCGCGTCTCGGCAGCATCGAGGGCTTCTCGGCCAATATCGATACAGTGAACCTACGCCTGAGCTTTCTCGACAAGACCATGACGCGCTTCGACAAAATGGAAGGCGAGGCACGCAACGCGGCGATCCCTGGCCAATACGGCACTGGCGGTATCAACATGGCGACGCTGCCGAGCCTGTCAGCGGCACGTTTCGACGAGATCGTCACCATGCTGAATGAGGATGTGGCGGGGCGTTATCTGTTTGGCGGCAAGAACACCGACAAGCCGCCGCTGTTGACGACCGATGCTCTGCTCAATGGGGAGGGCGGGAAGTCGGGTTATACCGAGGTGGTGCGCCAGCGTCGCATAGCCGATGGCGTTGATGATGGCGTTGTCGCTGCATCGCCGGGTCCACCAGTAATCGCACCATTGGCGCCCGGCAGGTTGACGATCGACGGTACTACACCCGGTACTGTTACTCTTGGCGAAGATGGCACGGCAGCCCATCCGTTTGGGTTCAAGCTGTCGACCATTTCCACCACGGCGGCTTCGACGGCCGTCGCGATCACGACGCCTGCGACGGTTCCCAAGACGTTCGGCATTGCGTTTACGGGTCAGCCGGCCAGTGGCGACAACATCAATGTCGGTCTCAAACTTCCCGACGGCACGGAAACGCAGGTCAAGTTGACGGCGACATCCGAAGTTCCGCCGCCTCCTGGCACGTTCCTGATCGATGCTACTCCCGATCAGACAGCGGCAAACTACCAGACGGCTCTGGGCCAGGCGCTGGAGCGTACGGCAAAAACCGATCTGCGCGCGGCCTCGGCATTTGCTGCGGCCAATGATTTTTTCCATGAAGACGGTACAGCCTGGGTTCCAACGACCTCGGTACCGGGGGGTAAGCCGGATGGACTTGCTCCCAACAGCACCAACTTCGTGCAGTGGTACACCGGGAGCCAGGCTCCTGCCGGTCAAAGTGCCCGCCAGTCGGTGTCGGCTGCTATCGATGATGCAAGCCGGGTCAATTATGGCATGCAGGCCAATGAAAGCGGCTTCCTGGGCCTGATCCGTTCACAGGCGGCACTGGCTATTTCGACCTATCCGTCCGAGGCGGAGGTTCGCGGCGATCTTGAAAGCACCCGTCTGGCTGCTATGGCGCAGCCGGAGGGGCCACTACGATCCAGCGCTCTGGCCGCTTACGAGGGGAAGGTCCAAGCGAGCTATCGACTTTCTACGGGGTTCTTCGACGGGATGGCAACGCGGCAGCAGTCCGAATTGTCCGAGGGTCAGAATTCCGAGGCGGGGTCGATCGAGATCATCACCATGGATATCGGCATTGCGATGAAGTCGCTGGAAAATGCCACGGACCGTCATAAAACCTACAAGAGCCAGTTGGATAACTTGCTCAGTGACGTTGAAACAGTGAGCAAGGAAGACGTGGCGATGGAGATCCTGGCGCTGCAGACTCGGTTGCAGGCGAGCTATCAGACCACCTCGATGGTCGCCAAGTTGAGCCTCGTCAACTTCATCTGATTGCTTACTATCGGCACAAACAAAAAGCCCCGCCATGAGCGGGGGTTTTTGTTTGCAAACCTTGTATCGGCTAATTCGCGCGCAGGCCCATGGCTAGCTGGCGATTGATGTTGATCAGCGAGTCGAGGCGGGCAGGGGCAATCGGATCGAGCAGGATTTCGCGGGTTTCGTTCAGGATGTAGATGCCAAGATTGGCAATGTTCTGTTTTAGCGCATCGGGCATCGGATTTTCTTCGCGCGTGACCGAGGTGACGAACACGGTCCACAGCTTGCGATTGAAGGTCAGCACAACCTTGAGGCTATCGAAATCGGCTGGCCAGTTTTCGCGGATCGTCTGCATCGAAGCGGCAGATTTCATCAACAGAGCCGCTTCACGCTCGCGAGGCGATTCAATCGTCTTGGCGGTCTGTTGATAAGCTGCTGCGCCGTGATGCTGCATGGTCAAACAAGTCCTGTTCGTACTGGATCAGCTCTCTAGCTGCCTTGAGAGCTTTATACAGGTCGCCCGTTAAGATGCAGTTATTGATATGGTCAGCAATTGATAATGTGCTGGGAACGGCGGCAACGAAGTCGTTGATGAGGCTGAAATATTGCGCGCGCAGCGTGGTGATGTCCTCGTCGATATACATCAGCTGGACGGCGAGATAGACGCGCTTGGCAGGCGTGTCCGCCGCCTCCAGAGTCATGATATCCTTTTCGCGCAGCACAGGGGCCGTGCCCTCGATGAACAGTCGCGAGCGCTGGTCCGAGTTGGTGATGATGCACTGGCCCACCAGCAGCTTTTCGCCGGGCTTGAGTTCGACCTTGAGTGCCAATTTGCAATCCTGACGCGATAGTGGAATTTAGCTGTAACCTAGCGCCATTTGTGGCGCTTTGTCGTCGGGGCAGGGACAAAGAAAAAGGCGGGCCCAAGAGCCCGCCTTCCATATTCGATTTGAGACGATTAACGCAGCAGCTGCAGCACGCCCTGATCGGCCTGGTTGGCCATCGACAGGGTCGAAGACGCCAGCGACTGACGGGTCTGGAGAGCCATCATGTTGGCCGCTTCCTGGTTCATGTCGGCCAGGGTCAGGTTGCCGGCACCGGTTTCGAGCGTGTTGATCATGGACTTGGTGAAGTCCTGACGGTTCTGAACGATCGACAGGTTCGAGCCGAAAGCCGAAGCCTGCGAGCGAACGTTGTTGAGGGCACCCTTGACCTTGTCGGTCAGGCTGTCGATGTTAGTGTCACTGTCCAGGTCCTTGGCAGCCAAGTTGCTCAGGCTGAACTTGGCGGCATCGATCGACTGGCCATTCTTGGACTGAATGTCGATCGAGGAGGTGCCGGTTTCGTTGAACGTGATCTTCAGCTTGTCGCCGCGCAACAGGTTGATACCGTTGAAGGACGCGTCGTCGGAGAGCTTGTCCAGCTGATCGCGCAGTTCATTGAACTGCGAAGCCAGATCGGAACGGACGGTATTGCCGGTGATCGTGGATTCCGCCGAGGTGTTGCCGGTGACGTTGCCAGCGGCATTGGTGCCCTGCACGGTCAGATCCCTGGTCGACAGGTTCTGGATGCGCAGTTTGCCGTTGTCGTTGGAAGCCTTGATATTGTCCTTCAGCGACGCATTGGAGTTCATCTCGCTGACGAGGTTGTCTAGGGTCTTGACCAGGGTCAACGAAGCACTGGTGGTGCCGCCAACCGTACCATTGGCAGCAACGGTGCCAAACAGGTTTGCATCCTTGCCGCCGATGCTGAGGTTGCCAGCGTCGGTCGTGGTGGCGCGAATGCCGACCTTGTTGGTTTCAACATAGGCTTCGAACTTGGAACCGGCGGCCTTCAACTGTGCGTTGATTTCGGCCGTTGCGGTGGTCTTGTCGGCGCCGGTGGTGGCACGATCAAGAGTGACGGCGGTGCCGTTGATCGAGAACTCGAACTTGGCATCAGAACCGGTGGTGCCGGTCTTGTTGGCACCCATTACGCTGGTTGCGGTGCCGCCAGCGTCGTTGGTGACGGTGATCTGGCCGTCTTCACTGCTGGCCGCGTCGAGCTTGATGAAGTTGGTCGAGATGCTGGCTGTGACCTTGCCGTCAAGCGCGGTGCCGGCCAGACCAGACTGGATCTCGGCGAGGACGGCAGACTTGTTGTCGCCGGCAGCACGAGCGGTGATAGCCACATCGACGCTCTTGCCGTCGTATTTGATCGTCATCGTGCCGGCGGTGACTGCACCGGTGGTCAAGTTGGCAGCGCCGGTAACGGTGGACGCGGCAGCAGCGGTGGGCGCTGCGTAGTCAGCGCTGGTCTTGCCATACTGGCCCGAGCCAACGGTGGTCAGGCCGAAGTCGGTGGTGCCGGTGAAGGCGCCGCCCGAAAAGCTCAGCTTGCCAGCGCCGGAAGGATCGAGTGTGGTGATGTTGAAGGACTTGGTCTCGAAGGACTTGTCCTGGCGAGCCTGGCGCAGGGTCGACTGCATGGACTCTAGGGACTTGGTCAGGGCGCTGAGGCCGTTATCGGCGGCTTCGATGGTCTTGATGCCGTTAGCCATCGAGTCCATCAGGTTGTTTAGGTCGCCCGCACGGCTGTTCAGCGAAGAAGCCGTGAAGAAGTTGGTCGGGTTGTCGAGAGCCGAATTGACCTTGTTGCCGGTCGACAGCCGGTCCTGGGTCTTGGACATCATCGCCGAAACGTTCTGTAGCGACGAGAGGTTGGAGCGAACGGCTTTCGAGAGATTGATTTCGGCCATTGTGGAAGTCCTTTTCTAGGATTTGACTTTAGATCGCCTCTTCTGAGACTTCCCGCAGATTGGCCCGCGGCTGATAAAAATTCGTTAATTTCGGTGCGCAGTTGCACTGATAATGCCGCTTATTTGGGCTCGGTTAACAAGCGGTGAGCCGAAAACGGAAAACCCGCGCATAGTTTGCGCGGGTTTTTGGCAATGGGCTATTTTTATTGGCTAAGCTTGCAGATCCTTCAGGCGCATTTTCATGTTGTCTGGAATGTCGCTGGCGCCGATTCGAGCATATAACTCGCTCAAGGTCTTGGGCGTGGGGGTCAGTGCGCCGGAGAGGACTGCCGCAGCAAAGGTGGTGCCGCTTGATTGAGACTTATATTCGATATCGGGCTGACTACGCGGGCGCTGCTCGAAGCGCATTTGTGAAGTCGATGCTTCGACGGGCGACGGAGGATTGACCGGTGCAACTTGAGCAACTCGTCCCATAGGGCGCACCGCCTCGCTGAGGTTGGTCGTCCCGATCGGCAGGGGCAAGGCTGGTGTCAACATAGAGCGATGTCCTTCTGTACACGCTGTGACACTCAGATATAGATTCCAAGTCGTTTCGCATCGATTGTTTCATCAAGTTGCAATTAACTTAAATTGTATTGTTAGAGTGCCCGGTTTACCGCAATACCGCGGGCTGAACTTGATGGGTCTACTGCAATGGTTCCGGCACGACCATAGGCTCTGGCCCTGTTCTGCTGTCCGACCACTTTGGCTACATCGGTAAGCAGGTCTTCGGTCACCATGCGGGCCGTGGCCAGTACTCTTAGATTTTCTGCCATCTGGGTGGCGAGACGCTCGTGTCCCTGGCGCAGACGTGCCACGGCGTCGGGCGCCTCGACAGCCAGGCGGGCGCTTTGGCGTTGTACCGAGCGGGCAAAGCCCACGTAGTCCTGTGCCAAACGAGTCTTTTCGGGGGTCAGCACGCCGGCCTTCCGCATGTGACCGGCGCGGAGCAATGTGGTCTCTTGGTTCATCACATTGACGAGGGCCGAGAGCGCGATCTCGACCATCTGGCAGAGGTCTTCGGCTGGCAGGCTATCCATTGCGGCTAGGCGTGCGGCTGCGGTCATTGTTGAGCTCCCGGCAATTTGTTCTGGTTATTGGCTGCTTCCTGCATGGCGAGCAGGTCGGGCAGCAGTTGTTCGGCGATGCCGAGGCCGCCATTCTGGGCCATTGTGGCACCCATCTGTTCGGACTGCATGGAGCGCCAGGTCTCTTCGCCAAAGCCGCCGCCCATGACGCTCGCGTCGGTCTTGATCGACGAGAACATTTCCTTGGTCAGCGTATTGAGGAAGACGCCTTCGAGTTCTTCCGCCTGCGCCTTGACCTTGGCATATTGATCGAGCGTCAGTGTCGATCCGGGCTTGGCAACAGTTCCCAGCATCATCACAGCACCTCGATTTCCGCCTGCAGGGCGCCGGTAGCCTTGATGGCCTGGAGGATGGCGATAAGGTCGCGTGGCGAGATGCCGAGCGCGTTGAGCCCATCCACCAGTTCCTGTAGCGTCACGGACTCCTTGACGACGGCGAGGGCGGTTTCCGAAAGGTTGGCGTTTAGGGTGGTGCTGTCCTGTACCGCGGTGACGCCATTGCTCAGCGGGGCGGGCTGAATGATCGTTGGGTTTTCAGCGATAGTGACGGTGAGATTGGACTGCGCCACGGCAACGCTCGAGACGCGCACATCCTTGCCCATGACGATGATGCCGGAATTCTCGTCGATGACGATCTTGGCGACCTGGTCGGTCTCCACCATCAGCTGCTCGATGTCGGTGAGCAGATCGACGATATTGCCGTTGAAGCCCGGGGGCAGGGTGACGCGCACCGTGGCTGGATCTTCGGGTGTCGCTGTCGGTGCACCGATGAAGTCATTGACCGCCAGCGCGATGCGGCGTGCCGTGGTCAGGTCCGGGTTGCGCAGTGCAAGCCGGAGCGAGGTCTGCGAGCCGAGGTGGAAGTCGATTTCGCGTTCGATCATGGCGCCAGACGAGATGCGACCGGTGGTCGGCACGCCGGAAATGATGGTGGCGGCGTCGCCCTCTGCTTTGAAGCCATTGATGGAGACTGGGCCCTGCGCAATCGCATAGACCTCCCCGTCGGCGCCGAGCAGGGGCGTCACCAGCAGCGTGCCGCCCTGCAGGCTGTCACTGTCGCCCATGGCGGCAACCGAGACGTCCATGCGCGAGCCTTGGGTGGCGAAGGCTGGCAGGTTTGCGGTGACCATGACGGCGGCGACGTTGGCCGTACGAACGTTCTCGCCGGCTGTATTGACGCCGAGCCGTTCCAGCATGGATTGGAGCGACTGCTTGGTGAAGGGGGAATTGTTGAGGCTGTCGCCCGTGCCGTTGAGGCCGACGACGAGGCCATAGCCAACCAACTGGTTTTCACGGACGCCTTCGAAGTCGACGATATCCTTGATGCGGGCAGCGGCAGCGCTGGCCTCGACGGCCGGCAGCAACACCAAGGTGAAGGTGAGCGCTCCGGCAAAAATCTGGCGCAACAGCGATTTGGTCATCAGGCATCCCCGTCATCTCGTCGCACCATCCCCATGGCGCCACATTCGACAGGGTCATTGCGAAAACCGTGCCAGTTCCGTCCGAGAGCTATAACTGGATGAATTAAAACGATATTTTTGGATTTCTTGAAGCCGGGCGCTATGATCGGATGCCATGGTGCGCAATTCTTGCCGGGTTCGTTAATGCCCTGTTAAGGTGTAGCGGCAGATTTTGCCGGTAGGCAGCAAAAGTGATTTGAGTCCCAGCTTGCGCATCGACACCACCAATCGAACAACGGGTATCGGCCGAGGCAATGCTGCTGGCCGCACCGGCTCGGGCGTGGACTTCGTGCCTGCCGGCGGCGCGGCCCCGGCGCGGGTCGCGGGCAACATGCCGACGCAGGCCATGACCGGGATGGACTCCATCCTGGCCCTGCAGGCAGTCGAAGTGCCGCTGACCTCCAAGAAGAAAGCCGTTCGGCGCGGCGCTTCGCTGCTCGATATGCTGGACGAGATCAAGGCTGACCTGCTGATCGGCAAGGTCAGTCCCGACAGTCTCGACAGCATGACGACAATGCTCAGCGAGATGCGCGAGCGGAGCTTGCCGGGCCTCGATAGCCTGCTCAACGACATCGAACTGCGAGTGCGCGTTGAGCTCGCCAAATTCGGCCGCTATCCGCCGATTTGACTGCCGGTCATCAAATTGTTGTCAATTCCCGGCTACAGGCCTGCTGCATGGGCACTTTCCTGCGTTAAGCACCTGCGTTCTGGATGCTTGCGGGAGGCTTTCGAGGCGCATATACAGGCCGCTTAGGGGCCAATGGGAGTTGAGTCTGCTGATGTCTTCGGTTGCTGAAGTAATTGAATACCGGCCCAGTGACGACGAGCCGTTCATGAACCCGCGCCAGCGGGAATATTTCCGGGCCAAGTTGAATGCTTGGAAGGGTGATATTCTTCGCGAGAGCCGCGAGACTCTCGGAAATCTTCAGGAAGAAAGCCAGAACCATCCGGACATGGCCGATCGCGCCAGTTCGGAAAGCGATCGCTCGTTGGAGTTGCGCACGCGCGACCGTCAGCGCAAGCTGATCTCCAAGATCGATGCCGCGCTGAAGCGCCTCGACGATAATACTTATGGCTATTGCGAAGAAACCGGCGATCCAATCGGCATTGCCCGGCTTGACGCCCGGCCGATTGCAACCCTGAGCCTTGAGGCCCAGGAGATGCATGAGCGTCGCGAAAAGGTGTATCGCGACGAGTGAATTCCTGCAAATTTTTTTAGAAGGCCCGCATCGTTGCGGGCCTTTTAATTGCCCGGCCCAAGTCGGGTCGAAGCAACATTAATCTTAGCGTAGGTCAGCTGTTTTCTTGACTTGCTACTGTCACATCTTCGCGTCCATATGAGGCCGTTGAACTTGGGAGAGCAACATGCTGCAGGTGGTCTCGAAGCTGCGCTGGTTCGGTCTGGCAATCCTGTTAGCGCTGGCGGCGCCCGGCGCCATGGCCGCCGATACCAAAATCACGCTGCTGGAAGATACTGACCTGCCGGGCTTCGACTATTCTATCCTAAAGGATGTGGATATCGATGCCTGCACGGCGGCCTGCACCGATGACAAGATCTGCCGGGCGTTCACTTTCAACGAACAGTCCAACTGGTGCTTCCTCAAGGGAGCCTTGGGCGAACAGGCCGAATTCAAGGGCGCAACATCCGGCCGCGTCAGTCGCTCGCCTTCTGCGGCCGTCACCGAAGCGGCACGGCAGGATGAGCTGCCATTCCCGGCTCAGGATATCATAGACACCGCCAAGAGCTTTGCCGCCAACCTGCCGCAGACCGACGCGCCGCCACCCAAGGTGACCTATGCCGCACTGATAGCGTCGGCCGGAGAGGCGCTGGCTGAAGGCAATGTTGTTTCGGCCATCGTCGCCTATCGCCAGGCGCTGGCGATCAACGCCAACGACCGTGCGATCTGGCAGGCTCTCGCCCAGGCCACTCTGAGCCGGGCAGAGACCGTCGCGGGCCAGGCCGAAGGCGACAATAGCTACGACCTCGCACAGACCGCCACGTCTGCAGCGATGAATGCCTTCCTTCGTTCGTCGGAAAAGCAGGACCGTGCCGATGCGCTGGCGGCTCTTTCCAACGGTCTTGAATTTCGCGAGTCGTGGCGCGAGGCGATTGCCAGCTATCGCCTAAGCCTCGATCTTGCCCCCAACGACGCCGTTGCCGCCCATCTCGACGAGATTGTGGCGGAGCATGGCTTCCGCATTGTCAGCCACGAGGTTGACGCCGAGGCGGCCTCTCCCCGCGTTTGCGCCGTATTTTCCGATCCACTGCCGCTCGATCAGGGCGACCTATCGGCCTATGTCGTCGTTGCCGATGCGCCCCAGGCTTCGGTCGAAACCGAGCAGGAGCAGATCTGCGTCGAAGGGCTCGATCATGGCGGACGCTATTCGATCCGCCTGCGCGCCGGACTTCCTTCGGCCGACGGCGAAAGCCTGCTCAAGGATGTGGTGCTCGACGTCTATGTGCCTGACCGCGCGCCCTTTGTCGGTTTCGCCAACAATGCCTATGTGATGCCTGCCGGCCTCGGCGGCGGCCTGCCGATCACGTCGGTCAATGCCGAAACCGCTGAGCTGATGATCTACCGTATTGGCGACCGCTCGATTGCCACTGCCGTGCGCGACGGCATTTTCCAGGGCAACCTGTCGCAATATGGTGCCGAAGACATTGCCGACCGCGTCGGCGAACAGGTCTGGACCGGAGAAGTCGATCTGGCGCAAGGCCAACCTAACGAGCTGATCACCACCGCCATCCCCGTTGCCGAAGCACTCGGCCAGATGGAGCCTGGCGCCTATGTCATCACCGCGCGGATTGCCAAGGGCGGCGATGAGTATTGGGACGATGTCGCCACGCAGTGGTTCATCGTCACCGACCTGGGCCTGACCACTATCGAAGGCGACGATGGCGTGCATGCCTTCGTGCGCGGCCTGGCCGATGCGCAACCGATTGCCGATGCCACTGTACGTCTGGTCGCCATCAACAACGAAGTCCTTGGCGAAGCCAGGACCGATGCCGATGGTCGTGCCGTGTTCGCGCCGGGCCTGGCGCGCGGCACAGGGGGCAGGGCGCCACAATTGCTGGTCGCCGAAACCGCAGATGGCGACTATGCCTTCCTCGACCTTTCCCGCCCGGCCTTCGATTTGACCGACCGCGGCGTCGAAGGCCGTCCGTCGCCTGGTCCGCTCGACGTTTTTGCCACCACTGAACGCGGAGTCTATCGTCCGGGCGAAGTGGTCTATCTCACAGCGCTGTTGCGGGATGACCGTGCCAATGCCGTAACCGGCCTGCCGCTGACCCTGGAAGTTGAGCGCCCCGACGGCGTAGTTGCGACCCGCGAAGTGCTCAAGGATGAGGGCGCCGGCGGCTATTTCGCGGCCCTGCCTATGGTTTCGGAAGCCATGCGTGGTTCGTGGACCGCGCGGCTTTATGCCGATCCCAAGGCCGAAGCGCTATCAAGCACCACTTTCCTCGTCGAGGATTTCGAGCCTGAACGCCTGGCCTTCGAAGTCAGCGCTGCCGATGCACCGTTCGAGACCGGCGTAACCACCGAGATCGATATCGCCGCAAAGTATCTCTACGGCGCCACCGCGCCGGGGCTCGCCATAGAAGCCGACGCAATCATCAGCCCGACGACGACGCTGGAGGCTTTCCCCGGCTACACCTTTGGCCGCCTTGATGACACCATCGAAACCACCCGCGAGCCGTTGGGCGTCGTCGGTACCACCGATGATGCCGGCAATGCCGTGGCCGAAGTGACCCTGTCCGAAACGCAGGTCACGACGCGTCCGCTGCAGGCCCAGCTTTTGCTGCGCCTCGTCGACAGCAATGGCCGCAGCATCGAGCGCAGCATCAGCCGGCCTGTGCTGGCCAGCGGCGATCGCCTCGGCATCAAGCCGACCTTCAACGATGCCACCGGTCTGGCCGAAGGCAGCGAAGCGCAGTTCGACATCGTCGCCGTTTCGCCCGAGGGCAAGGCCGTCGCCAAGACTGGCCTCAACTGGTCGATCTCGCGCGTCGAAACCAATTACCAGTGGTATCGCAATGGCTCGGCCTGGCAGTGGGAGGCCATCACCACGACCCGCGAAGTGGCGACCGGCAGCGTGGACACGCCCGACGGCGGCCCGGTGACCATCGGCGCCAATGTTGATTGGGGCCAGTATCGGGTCGAAGTCGAAAGCAGTGGCGACAACCCGACGTCGTCCAGCTACGAATTCTATGCCGGCTATTATTACGCCGATGCTGGCAGCGACACGCCTGACTCGCTGCAGGTTGCATTGGACAAGCCAGCCTACAAGATTGGCGAAACCGCCAACCTCAAGCTCGATCCGCAGTTTGCAGGTACGGCCCTGATCATGGTGGTGGACAATCGCGTCATCGCCATGCAGGCCGTCGAAGTGCCCGAAGGTGGCACCACCGTGCCGCTGGAAGTGACTGAGGAATGGGGTCCGGGCGCCTATGTGACCGCGATCCTTTATCGCCCAGCCGACGCGTCCGAGAAGCGCATGCCATCGCGGGCGCTTGGTCTTGCATTCGCCGACGTCGATCCCGGTGACCGCCAGCTCGACGTCAAGCTCGGCACGCCCAGCGAAACACTGCCGCGCCAGTCTTTCACCACCACGGTCGAACTCGGCAACCTGGCCGTCGGCCAGACCGCCTATGTCGCCGTCGCGGCGGTCGATCTGGGCATTCTCAACCTGACCAACTTCAAGGTTCCGGACCCCGACGGCTGGTATTTCGGCCAGCGCCAGCTCGGCATGGATGTCCGCGATCTTTATGGCTCGCTGATTGATCCGACCCAGGGTCTGGCGGGCGCTCTGCGCTCGGGCGGTGACGGAGATTCGTCGCGCACCGGCACGCCACCGGCCACCTCGGTGCTGGTCGCGCTGCATTCCGGCATCGTCAAGGTCGATGCGGACGGCAAGGCGACTGTGACCTTCGACATGCCCGACTTCTCCGGCACCGTTCGCGTCATGGCCATGGCCTGGACCGACACGGCCGTGGGTCATGCTTCCGCCGACGTAATTGTTCGCGATCCGGTGGTCGTCACGCTCAGCCCACCGCGTTTCCTGCGTGTTGGTGATGAGTCCCGCCTGCTGGTCGAGATTAACAACATCAGCGGCGCGGCCGGCAGCTATGGTGTCGCGCTCTCGACTGGCGAAGGCATCGCAACCCCATCTGCGTCGAGCGATGTCAAACTGGCGCAGGGCGACCGAACCTCGCTGGCTCTCAAGCTCAACGGCATGCAAATCGGCGACTGGCCGGTGGTGCTCAACATCACCGCGCCCGATGGCACGACGCAAACCAAGGAACTGCTGCTCGGCGTGCGTCCGATCAGCGCTCCAGTGACGATCAGCCGCCTGCTGCCGATCAAGGCGGGCGAGAGCGTCACGGTCGGCGACGACTATTTCGAGAGCTTCATGGCCAATACCGGCCAGATGACGCTTGCGATTGGTCCCCTGGCCCGGCTTGACGTGCCCGGTCTGCTGCTGTCGCTCGACCGCTACCCCTATGGCTGCTCCGAGCAGCTTTCCAGCCGTGCCTTGCCGCTGCTTTATCTCAACGACGTGGCCAAGCTGATCGGCCTCGGCGGGGACGAAGAACTCAAGGACACGGTCACCGGCGCTATTGCCGATATCCTGTCCAAGCAGACTTCCGGCGGCGGTTTCGGCCTCTGGGGTCCGTTCGACGGCGGCGACATGTGGCTCGACGGCTTCGTCACCGACTTCCTGCTGCGCGCCAAGGCAGCCGGCTACGCAGTGCCCGAGCTATCCATGACCATGGCGCTCGATAACCTCACCAACCAGTTGTCCTACGCCACCGACTTCGACAATGGCGGCGAAGACGTGGCCTATGCGCTGTATGACCTGGCCCGCGCCGGCCGCGTCTCGATGGGCGACCTGCGTTACTATCATGAAGCACGCCTGTCGGCCTTTGGCTCGCCGCTGGCCCAGGCGCAACTCGGCGCGGCTCTCGCTCTCTATGGCGATCCGGGTCGAGCCAGCTCTGCCTTCGCGGCGGCGGTTGAAGGCCTGTCCGAGCCTGAAGACAAGCGTCGTTACCGCGCCGATTACGGCACGCGCCTGCGTGACATTGCCGGCGTGCTGGCCCTGGCCGCCGAGTTCAAGCCGGCTGGCGTGGACCTGATGGCGCTGTCCAACCAATTGGCCACGCTGCGGGATCGTGAACGCTACACCTCGACGCAGGAAGACAGCTGGACGCTGTTGGCTGCCGCGGCAGTTGGTGCGGCCAGCACTGATGGCTCGATCACGCTCAATGGTGAAGCGCTGACCGGACAGGTCTATCGCTCGCTCGAGGAGACCGACTTTGCCCCGGTTGAAATAGCCAATACCGGCGCTTCCGACACCGAGGCCAAGGTGACGGTCACCGGCTATCCCGAAACGGCGCCGGCAGAATCCAGCAATGGCTTCACCCTGATCCGCGAGTACTTCCTGCCCGACGGCACTCCGGTCGATCCAGAAGCGGCGCCGCTGGCCCAGAACGATCGTCTGGTCGTGCTGCTGACGGTGCGTCCGCAACAGCTCGGTTCAGGCCAGTACATGGTTGCCGATCCGTTGCCGGCTGGTTTCGAGATCGAAAATCCCGATCTTTCTGCCGGGGGCGGCGCCTCGGACTTCAGCTGGCTGACGCTCGACACGGCGACCCATGTCGAGTCGCGCACCGACCAGTATGTGGCGGCCTTCCGCTACTTCTCGGACTACGCCACGTTCCGGACTGCCTACCTGGTCCGCGCCGTTTCGCCCGGTACATTCGTGCTGCCGGGCGCCACGGTGGAAGACATGTATCGCCCCGAATTCCGGGCGAATACGGCGTCAGGCTCGATCGAGGTCGCCTCCACAGGGCCATGAGCGACGTGATGCTGCATCTTTGTGGGGCGCAGTCGGTGCCCCATCCACGGAACGGCACCTCCCCCTTGACGGGGGAGGGTGGGAGGGGGTGCGACAGCCCCGATCTGCGGGCAAACCGCCCCCCTCCCTTGATCCCTCCCCGCAAGGGGGAGGGTGTCGCCGGGACGCTTGAG
>NZ_LAPV01000190.1 GCF_000971275.1 Devosia psychrophila
ATCCGACGCGCCTCTGCAAGCATTGGCACGCCGGTCTCGATAGCGGCGATAGTGACGGTTTCTGCCTTGCTCAGATGATCACGAGCGGTGGTCATCAACCGCGCGATGGTTCTGGCGGACGGCACTCTGTGCAACTGCTGATCTGAGGCCGTCTCGGCTCGCCGGCGACGAGTGGTCCACTCACCCACAACGCGCAAGGAGCCCCGGAAGCCTTTCTCCCTCAGTTGGCGCCACAGTTCGGAACCGTTGCAGCAGCCCGAACGCCATTGCTCGTCCAGCCAGGGCAGCCAGGGTTCCAGCGAACTCTGGCGGACCCGGAATATATCGGTGGGTTGACCGCGGATGACCTGCCGCACGAGTTTCCGGCTGTGGCCAGTCAATCGGACGATCTGCTTGATCGCAATACTCTCGCCGGCAAGCTTGAGGATCGCCGTGCTCGTCTCCTCGCGCCGGACATAACCATCATATTGCAGCCTCTCGGCCGAGGTCAGTAGTTCGGGGTTGATCGTAGTGGCGCCAATTGCGGCCCGGATCGACCGCATGGACTTGCGCACGGCATCGGTAAAAGCAGCACTGGCGTTTTCCATCAAGTGCCAGCGGTCGGCAACCTGGATTGCTTTGGGCAGCGCCCTTGCTGCCGCCGCGCCATATCCGCCACCGCGATCACGGGAGACGATGTCGATTTCGCGATGATCGGCGAGCCAGGCCGCCACAGTCGCGATTTCCCGATCGGGCAACAGTGCTAAGATCCGCCGCCGCTCCAGGTCGCAGACGACGGAACCGTACCGATGGTTCCTGCGTCAGGCCCAGTCATCAATGCCGACAACCTTCAGAATCTCAGTTGGCTGGCGGGCCCGGCGCCGCACCACCCTGAGCAGCGTGTCGTTGCTGACGGGCACCATCAGCCGCCGGGCCAGGCTTGCCGCCGGCCGTCCTCCAAGTGCCACCCCGAGATGATGGACGATACACTCCAGCCGCGACGACCGTCGTGATCGCTCTGCCACAACGCCATCGCCAAAGCGCTCGCCAAAGATCTTCCGCCGGCAGAATGGCGCATCGCAAACGAAACGCCGGGCCATAAGGCGAAGTTCAACCCGACGGCCAGCACAAGGCAGGTCGGAAACGGTTCGGAGATAGCGGCTGTGAATGCGTCTTGAGCGAATGCCGCACAGCGGGCAAAGCCTCTCAGGTTCCGCCGCCCGCGCCAGAACTACGATTTCAGCTTCTGTCTCGGTTATGCTCTCGACGACCAGTCCAGCCGGAATCAAGGACGAAGTCCGCATATTCATCGCCATGTTGCTGATTCCTCTTCGAAAACAGCACCACCTCGCCACCAAATATCATCGAGAG
>NZ_LAPV01000191.1 GCF_000971275.1 Devosia psychrophila
TACTTCAAGCGATATGCATGTTGTCGCTATATCCACCCTGCACTCGATGCCTATCGATCCCTGATGGAAAACGTCACTCTGGAGACCGATAGCATTTCTCGAATCGAGGTCGCGACCTTTGCTTGGGCGCTGCGCCTTGCCAATAAGCTCACGCCCGATAACCTCGTAGAGGCGCAGTACAGCCTGCCATTTTGCTTGGCGGCGTTGGTGCTTCGTGGCCCTGCGGCCTTGTCCCCGATTACCCAAGATCTCTTGCGCGACGACCGCATCCCCGAGTTGGCCGCCCGGATTGATATAGAAGTGTGCCCGACGATTGACCGGCGCTTTCCGCGTGACACGCTCGCGAAGGTGCGCGTAATCCTCAAGGCCGGAGATGCCTTGGAGACTTTGAAGCCTATTGGTCCAGCCGATCTCTCGCGGCAAGACGTTCGGCGCAAGTTTCGTAACTTGGCCAACGGCCGAATATCTGATGTTCAGTGCCAACGGTTGCTGGACGCCACTGAGCCCGATCAATGCGATCTGGATAAGCTGCAGCTCACCCTCGCCCAGACGCCTTTAATCAATTGAGGGCCTTACCGGCAATTCAGGTATGCGATGAACCGGATCGTTGTTCTGCGCTGTGCCAATGATAGCGCCGTCTTGCACCACAAGTCTGCCGCCTATGATCACATGGCGCACTCGGCTTACATTTAGATTATCGGCAATCGTAATATCGGCTCGCTTTCCAACTTCCAAGCGTCCTGCATCGTAAAATGCCCCAAACACGGAAGCTACATTTCCCGTCGCCAGTGCGACTGCCTTTGGTGCCGACAGTTGCCCCGCAACGACCATGCGGTGCACTGCCTCCAAAATTCCGTCCCAATGGCCGCCAGCAAAGTCGGTTGAAAGCGTATCGACCAAACCTTCGCTGATCAAGGCATCCAGGTTCTCGGCAGTATTGCGCCAATGGGTGGAGATGCAATCGAGTGTGCTGACATCGATCAAAACCCCGGCGTCGCGCAACAGCCTAGCAGTTGTAACAGCCTCTTCCGACGTAAACGAAGGATGATTGCAATGCGCGGCGATCAGACGCGCAGATGGCATAGCTCTTGCCAGACCCAGGATGTGTTCCGCAGACGGCACGGCGTTATGAAGGATTGCCGTTAGGCCAGTCCGCGCGGAAGCCTCTGCCAATTCCGCGAGACCAAGGAGTGCATGTCGGACCGGTTTCATGACCGACCCGGCGATGGTCTTTGCTACGGTTTCAGCGGTCGACCGGCGGAGGAGACCAAGTTCATCGCACAATGCGATGAACTGCGTGTCCAGCGGAAACGTTGGGTCTTTAAGGG